>JALEGM010000222.1 GCA_022763145.1 Aquisalinus sp.
ACTCTGTAGGTCATCATTATTCCAGTGAAGCCATGGCCCGTACAATAGCAAGGCTAAAGGCAAGGGATGCTGCGGGATGAGTGAGGTAAAGGAACGCACAATTGTAGATCAGGTAGCCCATGATGAGCAGTTGCAAATATGGGCGCATGATCTGCATGTCTCTTTGGGGCTGGGTGATTGGCTGAAAGAAACAGGCAGCTATGCTGATGGCGTTGACCTTGAAAGAACGCTTCGCGCAGAGATCAAGGAAATTATCGAAAGCGCCCTTGGCCTTGCGCAACCCGACTCTGGAGGCTGGCTTCCAATAGATAGCGCACCAAAGGATGAATTTATTCTGCTTTCAGATGGAAGCGACGTGTATGCGGGTATGTGGATTGATGAGGCATGGCGTTTTGCACATGATCAATCTCCTGTTCATGCCAACTTGGCAGATGGCCATGATCGTTACTCGATAGAGCTAACTTGGAGCACTAACCCAGAGCGCTACGGACCCGTCTTTTGGATGCCCCTCCCTCCCCCACCAGCACAAGGAGATGATGGATGAGTGATCCAATAAGTCAGCCAGCGAACCATCAATCAATAGCAGTGCTCGCACAGGCAGGAAATCGCCTCTCATTTATTGAGGTTGGCACAAACGACCGCGAGGGTGTGGCTATTAATGTTACAGCAACAAACTGGTCAAGGCTTGCAGATATTGAAAGATACCAGCTGAGCCTGTCTGCAAGTGAAGCTGTCGTGCTGCTTGCGGTAATATCGGACGCCTTAGAGGCCGCTGCGAGCCATCCTGATGAGGATGAAGCATGACACAGATCATCAAGGGGCTTGAGAAGGCTGCAGAACGGGTCGGCACTTCCACAACTTGCCTTAGAGTATGGCTCAAAGAGAACCCCCACGGCAGTTTGACACCCGGCGGTCATTGGCGCTTCACTGAGTCTGATATCAATAAAATTAAGTTGGAGTATTTCAGATGCCCCTCACGCTCTACCAAAGAAGTGACAGTCCCTACTGGTGGATCAGAGGGACTACGGCTGCCGGAAGAATTAAACCACGCAGCACTAAAATTGATATCAAGCAGAAAGCAGAAGCGAACAGATACAAGACGGCCCTCGAAAAGCAAGCGGTCATCCAGCACACGGAAGGACACACCGCCGAGACTTTCAGCCGTGCAGTAATCCTCTACCTGGAGCAAGGAGGCTCTGAGCGCTTCCTTGACAGAATTGTTCCGCTTATTGGTCACAAGCGCTGCTCTGATATTGACCAGAACATCATGGATGATTTGCAGCGCGTGCTCTACCCGGACTGCAAGCCCTCAACCATAAAGCGCCAGTTATACACTCCCGTCACGGCCGTACTTAAGAAAGCCGCTTTCCGCCGATGGTGCCCTCCCCCGATGTTTGAGCCCCCAAAGGGAGCCAACAAGCTGAAAGAAGTGTATCGCTGGCTAACCCCGGAAGAATTTGAACTGGCGCTTATGGGCTGCACCAATCAGGCACAGCGCACCATGCTGACGGTATTTGTCGGCACTGGCTTGCGGCGCGGTAATGCGCACTCACTCCGACACGAGGATATCTACGGCGAGGAAGCGCTGATCTACATTGGCAAGCAGGGAATCCAAAGGCGCATATCATTGCAGCCGCGCGTCCTGACAGCCATCAGAGCCTGCCCTTACAACACAGGCCCGATCATACGCGGCACACATGGGGAGCCCTATGAGATCGACAGCAGGGCTTCGCGTGGAGCTATGCACAGGATCGCACGTAGAGCAGGAATAGATCCGTTTGGCCCGCATGATCTCAGGCACACATGGGCGACGTGGCACTATGCCGTACACAAGAACCTTATAAAGCTGCGCGATGATGGTCATTGGGCTGACACGAAGATCGTTGAGCGGTACGCACATACAGCCCCTGACAGCTTAGCTGACGAATTAAAAAAACATGGCTGGTTTGTTGTACGAAATCTGTACGTTGATCATGATGCCACCACTCAAGCCATTGATATTAAATAGTTTTTATACTGAAATCCTGTACCCTGCTAAGGGAGTATGCGGCTTAAACCGTATCGAGGGTTCGAATCCCTTCGTCTCCGCCAGATACTTATATGACATATTGAAATCTCTGTGCTGTTTTTGCCTGGCTCAAGCTGCGCCACGCTTTTGTTTGACATTTCAGGCAGAGAAATCACAGAGTATGTTTTGAGCTTGGGCTATTGCATCGATTACACAAACCAGCCGCTTGGCTCCTGCGGGTAATTGGGGTGATCGATGAAGTACGCGATAACCCTCAGATTTCTTTCCTCGGAACAGGGCAACATCACCTTCGCGCATGAAGCCAAGTTCGCCTGTATACACTTCCTGTTGGGTTGAGGCGGCGTTCTCACCACCGGGTAAAACCCATTGAGTACCCAATCCACAATAAGTTGTTACCATACGGTATGCAACATTATCTATGTGAAAGCGGCGACAACCATTATCTGTTACCGTCTCCAGTCGAATTGAGACCTGCTCCGCCTTTGTGACGCTACAATACATAATAATCAGTAGGCGCAAATCCTCAATAATGCAGTCAGGTAGGTGCTTTAGCGAAGCTACCGTACCAAATTTATCAGTTTGAACGGCCAGCGGAGAGTAAGTCTCGCATTCCCCCCTATCGCAGAGTTTCCGGGCTGCAGTAGTCACAGTGGGTGAAAGCTCTCTGCGCCAAATAGCAAGCCCGGTGTCAGGATTTAAAACCTTGTAGAGAACGTTTGGGGAGTGAGATGCAATAATGGGACTTGTATCATCCTCCCCAGTAATATTTGTCCGTTCTAAAGTAGCAAGCATAATATCTAAATCCTTGGCGCGCGTTTGCCTCTCTCAAGTATTGGACACGCAAGGCTTAAATGTCGGGAGCCCCTTCATCGCGCTCGCAGAATATTCCTTCTGCCCGAATAGCATCTGGTAGTGGAACTCCCGTAATTCTGCGTGAAAATCACGGACGCATTGATCATAATCTTGGAACGCGGCGATGTTGGTCACGGCCAGTTGAGACATCACGCGGTCAACAAGTAAGGGGGGAGACACTAAAGCGATACGCCCCATGGCTTTGTCACGTTCGGCTACACCATCGCGCAGCGCCTGCGACATACTCTCGACGGTTTGATCGCCCACTTGCTGAAACGCATAGTACCAGTACCAATCAAAACCTTCGCTGACGGGTTCGGCGTCAGCCCATTCCGGATGACGTTCATAAAACGGTGTCAGGGTCGCCTCTCGCGGCAAGTCCCACGCATCATTCACTGCCTCTCGCTGGGTGAGCAGGATTTCCCCGCCCCTTGGTACTGAAGTTGACTGTTCAACAATGAGTTTGCCACCGACAGGTATGGCGACAGCAAGCACAAACCACGCGCCGAGAAGCAGAGCTGCTGTGGTCGGTCCTGACTGGACACGGCTCATGATAAACAAGGAAAGAACCAACCAAAACACCAAGTTCAATCCGATGACTACACAAATGATCATCGTGTTCATCAGACTGGCAGTACTGCCAAAAATGCCCACAAAAAACGGCATAACAATACAGCCAAATAACAAAGCCGTTCTAAGAACTGCCCTGCCCCGCAGAAGACGCCCACCGTCACCGTCTGTCGCCGACAAAAATGCCCATCGATTATTTCGAACTTCACTCGCCTTCAAATCATGCAGCAGGAGTATCATGAGGAGCGGCAGCAAAAATGCCGCGAAAAATGCAAAATCAAACTTGCCGATCCGAGATAATTCTGGATTTCCGGCATCTGTCTCATAAATCTGCCCTTCAAGGGCAAGCATCCGAATACGGTGCTTCCATGGTAAGTCGTCCCGGACTCCTCGGGCAGCAAATGCCAAGTCCGAAGGTGGTGCATAAGTGAAGTGGAAAGCGTAGTAAGCAGCACTACCCGCATCGCCTTGGTCTGCGAGAGTGTAAGTGCGATCGTCGTCGACCATCTGCTTGACACGTTCAATTTGTGCTCTTTCTGCATCAACCTCTTTCAGTCCGCTAAACACCGTGAAAGCTGACAACAAGATGCCAACGAAGAGTGTAAGCGCAACAACTGGATCACGCAGGGAGAACCGGAACTCTCGGATGATATTATCCATTTTTCACCTCCGACAACCTTCGTGCACCGACAAAGCCGATCCCGCCCATGATCAGAGCCCAACCGAACAAAACGCTGACAGTTAAGCCCATCCTTGAAATTCGCTCGCCTGCAGTATCAGGCGTAAACTTGAAATCCTGAAGGACACGCCAGTTCTCCGCACTAACGCGCGCTTTTCGCCAGGCTTCTTCGCTGGTATTTCGCTTTATGTCATCAGCATAGGAAAGTTTCTCAACGTGAGCGTCGTTCAATCCCTGCACGAATTCGTAGCGTGCCGCCTCTGCTTCGCGCAAAAACCTGTGATGCGTACGGATATCCGTTCCAGCGGCGGTCATCGAAGCGGACTGCAACGCAATGAACGGAGAAAAAAATGATAATCCCCTAACGTAATCCGTCTGCGCAACTTGCTGCGCCATCCGCTTCTCCGCATACTCATTCAGGATATCAGTTAGTTGCTTTTCAGATGTTCTGGCGACCATTCCCCGAAAGTTGATCGGCAGCTCTTCAACCGTCTCGACATTGTATTGTTCCAGGAGATTGGCACGTAAGCGGGCGAACGCCGGATCGTTTGCATTATGTCCATCCCCCACTTCACGTAGGGCAACGAGTACATCCATGTCTGATTCAATCTGACTGGCACTGGGAATCGCGATGCTTGCGGCGCTTGCCACAATCCTTGGCGCGAGAATGGACAAAGCTGTCCATGCCGACAGCAAGACCAGTAAGGCAGTCGAAGGCCGCCTGCACCAGGCAGACGCAGCAGAGATTATCAACACCCAGATCAGCAGATATACTATATAACTCACCAGGAAGGCTGCACTAACGGCAGGAAGGGCTCCAGAAAGAACGACACCGAAAAACATAGGGACCAGAAGCAATACGGCTACACCGGTAAGCGCAATGGTTTTGCCTCCCCATATCTCAACCGGCGTAACGCCCGACGTCACCAGTTGTCGATCGGTCTCAGCCTCGCGTTCACGGGAAACAGCTCCAAACCCGACAATGATGAGGATGAGAGGGATCAATAGTTGATACGCCAGGGCGGGTGTCAGCAGTGCAAATGGTCCGGCTTGTGCGCCGTCATAGCTTGCTGAAAACGTCGCGGAATTTTGCCGATGGCCCTCGAGGAAAATAGCAGTACCGGTATACGGATCAACACCTGGGTCAAGCTTTGCAAGCGGCGCCGGCGTGCGAAATACATAATGTCCATAATGCACCATCCGGTGCGGGTGACGATCTGGCTGGCTCCGAAAGATTTCCTCGGCTTTCAGTTGAAGAGATTCGCGTGTTTCCCGTTCTGACGCGACCTGATTGGTGGTTGCAAAAACAGAGACGCAAATCAAGACAAAAGCCAGCATGGCTGCTGCGGCCCCGAGTTTTGACCGTGACCAGTAGCGCCATTCATCTGAGGCTATAATAAGTAATGACTGCATGATTTACGCCCTCTCGGCAAAGGCACGATGCACTTCTTCCGGCGAAATCTGCCCACCTTCCGGCGCTTCAAATACACCAACCAGAGAACCAGCCTTCAACAACCCCACTCGGCCTGCAATCTGACACGCACCATAAACATCGTGGGTTACCATCAGCACAGTCGTTCCTGCTGCTGACAGTTTCGTAATCAGCTGATTAAACTCATCAATAGCGACAGGATCCAGGCCGGATGTAGGCTCATCCAGAAACAGAACGGGCGCCTGGCGCAAAATCGCGAGCGAAATAGCCACTTTCTGGCGCATACCTTTGGAATAGGAAGACAAGCGCCTCCCTCTTGCTTCTTTTGCGAGGCTCACTTCGTCAAGGGCGGCTTCAACATCTGAAGCGCTGCGCGGAACTTTCGCAAGGGATAGAAAATATTTGATGTTCTCACGGGCATTCAGATGCGGATAAAGATTCGCTGCTTCCGGCAGGTAGGCTGACTTTTGCCGGACAAATTCGACATTCTGTGTAACCGGTTTGTCGAGCACTGTAACGCTGCCAGAGCGGGGTGGCAGAAAGCCAAGAAATGTCAGCAGGGTGGTTGACTTCCCAGCACCGTTCCCGCCAAGCAGTGCGAATACTTCCCCGACTGCAACATCAAAGGTGATATCTGACAGGACGGGCATCTTCCCTCTGGAGACACTGAGAGAGTCGGCTTTAAGAGCTATTTCTGTCATTGGTTAATCCCTGTAGCGAGTAGTTAGTTAAAAATTATACTGACTATATTTGCGCCCAGTAAAAGGTACAAACACCGAAACCGTGTCGAATAGCTCTTAATCGAGGCAAATCTTGATCTTGAGTTAGTTGCACTTCCCATGTCTCGACCTTGACTGCGGAAAGGCTCGAGATTGATCGTTCAATGGAACCAACCCTCGAAGTCAAAAACGGGCGCCGACTTCAGTCGGCGCCCGAGTTATTTAATTAGAAGTTATAAGTCGCGGAGACACGGAAGCGACGAGGCGCTCCCGGTTCAACCCAGACGTTTGCGAATGAGTTCGTGTAGAATGTCTCATCGAAGAGATTGTCGACATCCAGACGAACCTTGAGGCCGTCAGTAACTGCCACTTCGCCGAATACGCGCACAGTCGTGTAGTCCGGTAGAGTAAAGTCTGAGCCGACAAAACCATTGCGCTCATCAACATATAGCAGGCCACCACCAAGTGTGGCGGGCATCTCATGAACGTCGAAGTCTTTTGTGACCTGTACGTTCAATTGGTTCTCCGGCGAGTTAATAAGTGGATCACCCGGATCAATCGTGAAACCAAAGCCATCTGCATCAGCAAAGGAGTTCGTGAACTCCGCATCCGTATAGGCATAAGATATCCACAGGCTGAGATCATTCTCAAAGTCCAGGTTCGCATCGAACTCGATACCTGTGCTTTCAGCCTCACCCGCCGGAATGGAGAAAAACCCGACTGCGGTCGCTTCAGGTCTGTCGTCATTAACAAGGAAGTTACTCTGCTCGACCTGGAACAGAGTTACGCCGATAGAGCCAGACACACTATCGTAGAATTCACCAAGGTCGGCTTTGAAACCGATTTCAGTAGATTCAGTCACGTTAGGGTCAAACTGATTGCCCTGGAAGTCCTGTCCTGTTTGTTGACGATATCCTTCACCATAGGAGGCATAAAGACTAAAGCCATCATTCACACGATACACAGCGCCAAACTGAGGGGAAACACGATCATCTGAACTCGTGATTGTGGTGGCTGGTGATGCCAGGAGGTTTGTCAGATCCTGTTCAAAATCATCAAAACGTGCGCCGATACGAACTTGCAGTTTATCAGTCAGGTCAATCTGGTCCTGAATGTAGATGCCATAACCTTGCAGGACTTCATTCCGATTGGTATTGGGTGATGCAGCCGGATTAAGGTTTACGCCGTATACAGGGTTATTCACATCAAGAAGCAGGTGCGTGAAAATGTCGTCTTGAGTCAGGTTGGTAATGTCACCCGAGAATCTCGTCCGATACCGATCGATAACCAGCGTATTATCGAACTCGTCGTAGTCAGCACCAAAAATCAGACGGTGGCGGAAATCACCTGTTTGGAACTCACCAGCGATCTCACCGCGTAATGTGAGATAGTCTGACTCAAAGTCACGGGATCTGAAGAAGCGTGAAATAGTCTGACCGTCTTGGAAAAAGGTCTGACGCGATCCAAATTGTGGCTCGAATGCATCCCCCTCAAGACTTGTCTCGCGGTATCCAAGTCCACCGAGAAAACTCCAGTTTTCGTTGAAATCGTGTTCGGCTTCGAACTGATGCCCGACGACTTCTGTCTCGATTGGAACATTTTCACCGGTGAAAACTTCACGTGGCGAAAACCCGAACGTATCCGAAAATACAACGCCGCGATCAAATGGCAGTTCATAGGCAGTATATTCAAGCTCGTACGTCATAACCGTGTCATCGGAAACTTTCCACGTAGCGGACGGATAGAAACCCATCTTCTCGGTCTCAACAGTTTCTCTGAAACTTTCAGCATCTTCATAGTACCCGACCAGGCGCAGACCAAAGTTACCGGCATCTCCCAGAACTGTCTGGTAGTCACCTTCAGCACGGTACTGATCCCAGCTTCCAATTGTGCCGCGAATGTAACCGCCTGTTTCGAATTGTGGACGCTTGGTGATGAGATTTACGGTACCGCCAGGCTCACCTCTACCGAACAAGGCACCACGAGGCCCCTTGAGCACTTCAACAGACTCTATGCCAACCAGATCGCGAGGGCCGCCAAAGCCACGTCCGGCGTTAAATCCGTTGACCAGAAAACCACTCGGCAGGTTGATGTCGCCCGAGAAGCCACGAATGGAAAAGCTGTTCCAAAGGCCACCAAAATTGTTCTGGCGTGCGACAGACGCAGAAAGGTCCAGTGCTTGATTGAGGTCAAGCGCGCCAGCATCTTCCAGAAGCTCCGCGTCTATCAGTTGATCTGCTTGCGGGATCTCTAATGGGTCAAAGTCACCGCGATAAGCCTGGCGCGTGCCGATAACAACGACGGTATCGTCTGAAGATGCTTCTTCGCCATCTGTTTGAGCAATAGCAGCAGGGGTAAAGGTAAGTGCGGCGGAGCCGAAAGCAGCGCTGCTCAACAGCAGGCTCGTGATCTTGTTCAGTTTCATTTCTCTATTCCTTAGTAAACAATACACAACGCAAAGGACGTGGAGTTTCGAAACCACGCTCTGCTTCAATTAGTTGAGGGGAACTCGTGCTGGAAATGATCCAGCGAAGTGTGATTTTTCAGGAAAGAGGTGGCGCCCGCGCATGCGCGAAACTCAGCGCCGTGTGCCATGGCTCGCCCGAATGGGTGCCACCAACTTTGGCGCTACGCAGAGATCTTAATAGCTGAAGATTTGAAGAGGTAACAAGATCATCTTGTACCGAGACGATTTTGCATACAGTACAGTCAATTAAGAGATGATAGTCATCGTCCTGCCCTGCCCCTGAATCATCAGTTTGAGAATCAATGTGGTGATGCTCATGCTGATGATCAGCAGCATTTGAGGCAAAGTCATGTGAATGGGTTGCCGCATAAGTCTGGAATGCGACAAAAAGCGCTACAAATAGATAGGCCAAATGGCGCCCCACGCGCATCCCCTTTCTGCAAGTGTTCTGGTAGTATATCACATCTTAAAGTAGGGCAAGTGACTCTCTACCGTTAGCCTTCATACTAGAAATGAGCCTTCAGATTTAATAGTTGATTTTCATTGGATTAAGGGGTGCGTCTGGCAGTATGGTTGGTGTGTGGTTGATGCCGCTGCCTTGTGTCTTCAGGATCTTCTGATGGCCCATCATGTCGGGTTTTACTGCCACTACATTCATATTGCAGGGCAACTGACTGCCCTGGGATGTACCTAGTCCCAATCATCAGAGTAGAACTCCTGCAACACGCTGTAAGCGATTTTCTTGTTGCCATTTTCGTCGATCAAACCCTTACGATTGTAGTAATCCTGAATACCCCCTCT
>JALEGM010000223.1 GCA_022763145.1 Aquisalinus sp.
CCTTTATCACGGCGCAGAGTATTACTGGACCTCCCGCTCGCGCGCGTATGCTTTTTTCACCTCCGTACCATTCGGCATGACCATCTCCGAGATCATGGGCTGGATCGAGTATGGTGGCGGTCAGAAACTCTGGGACGAACTCGCTGGCGACTACAACATCAAGCCTTTCGGGGCTGGCAACACCGGGCACCAGATGGGCGGCTGGTTCAAAAAAGAGATTAACTCTCTGGAAGATCTTCGAGGCCTGAAAATCCGTATGCCTGGCATCGGTGGCGAGGTCATGCGGCGTACTGGCGCCACGGCGGTGTCCCTGCCCGGCAATGAACTATATCAAGCGCTGCAATCCGGGGCTATTGACGCAACTGAATGGGTTGGCCCCTGGAACGACATTGCTTTTGGATTCTATCGCGAAGCAAACTTCTATTACTGGCCGGGCTTCCACGAACCAGGTGCCATGCTCTCCACGGGTATGAACCTTGATCTCTGGAACGACCTTTCACTGCAAGAAAAGGCCATCGTAGAAAATGCGTGTCGTGCTGCGAACCACCAGATGATTGCGCAGTATGCCCATAATAACTCAATTGGTCTCAAGACATTGCTTGAGGAGCATAATGTGCAACTCCGCCAGATGCCGGAAGACGTGATGGCCGAACTGGCAAGAAACACCAAGATCGTCTTTGAGGAGATTGCAGCAGAAGACGACCTTTCTGCACGGATTTACGACAGCTATCGCGAAGCGTTGCTGGCAGGCGCCGAGTGGAACAGGATTTCGGACGAAGCCTATATGGCTGTACGACGCGAGCTACTGGATCTCTAGGAATGCTGGAGCTTATCGGAAATATCCTGATGGTCATTGCAGGGCTTTCCTGCCTGCTTATGCTTTTGCCTGTTGCGTTGCTTTTGACTGGTGCCTCCGGCATCGCCGACTTGAGTAAAAGACTGGCCAGTTTCGCTGACTGGATAAACACACGCGTTGCAAGAAGTATCATGTGGCTGGCGCTGACAATGGCGATGGTTCAGGTGGCGATTGTTGTCTTGCGATATGTATTCGGCATCAATTTTATCTGGCTTCAGGAAAGCATTATCTACATGTTTGGCTTTCTGTTCCTGTTAACCGCTGGCTACGCGCTGATCCAAAATGAGCATGTACGCGTCGATATATTCTACCGCGATGCCTCCGAGCATCGCAAAGCACTCGTCGATTTCGCGGGCACTTATCTATTTCTATTTCCCATCTGCATTCTGATTGTCTGGGCCGCCGGGCCATATGTAGCGCGCGCCTGGGATGTCATGGAAGGCTCGCGCGAAGCATCCGGCATACAGGCCGTATTTATTCTGAAAACTCTCATTCCACTATTCGCGGTTTTACTGGCGCTGGCCGGGTTTTCACTCGCTACTAAAGCAGCCATCGTTCTGCGTCCCGTCAGGGAGGCCAACGAATAGATGGCAGAGTTTCTGGATAATCTAATTATCTGCTGGTGTGCCTGCGCCGGATGGCTCGACATCGCCATGATTATCACCCTGTGCGCCTTGCTGTTAGCAGGCTACCCGGCAGCATTTAGCCTCGCAGGTACAGCGCTCATCTACGGACTGCTAGGCCTGTCCATGGGCGCATTTGATATTGCGTTTTTCTCTGAACCATATCCCATACGGATTTTCGGGATTATCAACAATCAGGTCCTGATCGCTGTTCCCTTATTCGTACTGATGGGGGTTGTGCTAGAGAAGTCCAGAATTGCCGAAGAGCTGCTTGATAATATGGCAAAGCTGTTTGGGAGCATGAACGGCGGACTTGGCATTTCTGTTACGATTGTGGGGGCGCTTCTTGCGGCCTCCACGGGTATTGTCGGTGCAACCGTTGTGACTATGGGACTTTTATCCCTGCCAACAATGTTGCGACGTGGCTACTCTCCGGCTTTTGCTTCTGGCTCGATTGCTGCCGCCGGGACACTCGGGCAGATTATTCCGCCTTCTATCGTGCTGATCCTGCTAGGGGACCAGATCTCCAACGCCTGGCAGAAAGCGCAGCTACAACAAGGCGTATATGCGCCGGAAACAGTTTCGGTTGGTGACTTGTTTGCCGGGGCCTTACTGCCAGGTTTGCTGCTGGTCGGGTTTTATCTGGCCTACCAGTTGATGGTTGCCCTGCTGAATCCAAAAGCTGCACCCGCAATACCGAACGAGACCGGCGAAAGCTACTCCCAGATTGTGATAGCTGCTTTAAAGACTCTGCCGGCACCATTGCTTCTCATTGTTGCTGTTCTTGGCTCCATTCTCGGGGGTATTGCAACACCGACAGAGGCTGCTGCTGTGGGCGCAGCAGGAGCTATTCTGATAGCTGGCTTCCGACTGTGTCCCAAATCCGGCTGGGACGGTCAGCCCCTGCTTATTGCAGGAACTGTCGCGACAGGGGTTCTCCTGCTCCTCACGACAACATTGGACTTGCGTGTTGGCCGCGAAGAAGTGAGCAGCATTGAGAGCATGGGAATTTTTGCTGCAACCATCTGCTGCCTGCTGATCGCCTTGAGCCTGATCGCAAGCCTGTACCATCTGCTTAAGGAGAAAATGCTGGCTCCAGTCGTTGAGAAGACAACGACGGTAACCACCATGGTATTTACGATCCTGATTGGGGCAGCACTTTTCTCTCTTGTCTTCAGGGGGCTTGGCGGTGACGAAACAGTCGCCCACGCACTCGCCAACATTCCAGGCGGCGTGACAGGTGCTGTTATCGCCGTCATGCTCGTGATGTTCGTGCTCGGCTTTTTCCTCGACTTCATCGAGATCACGCTCGTCGTCGTGCCACTTGTTGCACCAGCTCTGCTGCTGATGGGCGTAGACCCTGTATGGCTTGGGGTGATGATGGCCGTGAACCTGCAGACATCTTTCCTGACACCACCATTTGGTTTTGCCCTGTTCTATTTACGCGGTGTCGCGCCTGACAGTGTACGCACTGTACAGATTTATCGAGGTGCACTGCCGTTTGTATTGATACAAGTCATCGCTCTGGCAGCACTGGCGCTGTTCCCGCAGCTTGCAACCTGGCTGCCAGATTTGCTCTATCAGTAGAAAGATTCAATTATGACTGTGGAGCGGAACGCCGGACCAAATTAGACTGAGATAATTTTTCGGTTGCTGAAAGCAGCAGAGGGAAATCTAACTCAACAAAGTCATAAAACCTCAAGTGATCCCACATGCTAATCAGGTGAAAGTCAGTATAAGTTATTTCATTCTCCGCAAAACATTGCCCCCTCTTTTCCAGCCAAACTAACCCTGCAATGATTACCTGCTTCGCCTTTTGGAAATAGGGATAGTCATCAGGCTCCATGCCAGTTCGGGCAGACAATATCAATTTGACATCATTCTCCATGATGCCATTCATCACGGCCCTAAGATTCAAGAGTTCGGCATTTTCCGTCAGCACATCATAAGTATCTTTAGGGTCGAATTTTCGAACGAGGTAGCGCGCAATGTTGTCGGATTCAAAAACAACCTGCTGTCTATCGCTTAACACGGGCACAGACATAAGTGGGTTGCCACCAAATATCTCTTTATCAATATCGGCAACATTACCTGGATCATCAAGCTGATAAGGCAAGCCAAGATGATCTAACAATAGTCTGATTTTTCGGGAAAAATGAGACTTGGGTGTTGCCGTGAGCTTCATAAGGTCACAATTGATAATTTGGCGTAGACTTTGAGATTGCTTTCTCTTCGTCATTCATGTCCGCTTCAATATCAGTGAAAAGCGGTGTTGAAAGATAGCGTTCACCTGTGTCCGGCAGCATACAGAGTATCGTTGAGCCCTTTTCTGCTGCCTTCGCGACATCCATCGCTGTTGCAAAAGTAGAGCCACCCGAAATGCCGGTGAAGATGCCCTCTTTCTGAGCTAGTTCCCTTGACCAGTGCATACCGTCTGCGCCTGTAACTTTCAGCACCTGATGAATGGTGCCGGCATCAATGGCTTCCTGTGCCACATACGGGATGAAATCCGGCGTCCAGCCCTGAATTGGATGCGGCGACCAGGCCGGGTGACTGCTGGCTGGTGAG
>JALEGM010000224.1 GCA_022763145.1 Aquisalinus sp.
CTCTACTATGATGATCCGCTGGATACCGTCAGCGCCTTTTATCGTGGTCAATGCCATGGCCGGTGCTGCACGGATCTCCATTCTGAAATTCTGGCTTGGCACCGGCATCGGGATTGTCCCGAAAATTGTCTTTATCGCAGCGCTTGGTGGCCAGGTAGATGAGATCGTCAAGTTCTTCACAAACCGTGACCCACAGCACCTGATCATTCTCGTCGCGATTATCGTTGGCTGGCTGCTTTTCCTGTTGCTCGTGCGGTGGCTTTTCATGCGCCTTCGGTTGCGCGATGCCGGGCAGTAAAAGCATTGCCCGTGCCTTCAGGGTTGAAAATAATTAACCCTGTATAAGGCAAACAGATATAGTCTATGCATCTTGAATGAGCCGGTATGCGTTGCGGGCTAAAAGCACTCAGATAGTCGGGAAGTCAGATGTTATCGACACTTTTTGGAATGCTCTCCGCAGATATGGCAATTGATCTGGGCACGGCGAATACTCTTGTCTACGTCAAGGGTCGCGGTGTTGTGCTCAACGAGCCATCCGTTGTTGCCATTGAAAACAAGGGCGGGCGCAAGCTCGTTCGTGCCGTCGGTAATGACGCTAAAGAAATGCTGGGGCGAACACCGGGTGACATCGAAGCTATTCGCCCGATGCGCGATGGCGTGATCGCTGACTTTCAGGTGGCGGAGGCCATGATCAAGCATTTTATTCAGAAAGTGCATAACAGACGCTCCTTTGCCAGCCCACGTATTGTCGTCTGCGTACCTTCAGGGGCGACGGCTGTTGAGCGACGCGCTATTCAGGAGTCAGCGCTTTCGGCTGGCGCAAGACGCGTGGATCTGATCGAGGAACCCATGGCTGCCGCTATCGGGGCGAACCTACCTGTGACTGAGGCTAGCGGGTCAATGATTGTTGATATTGGCGGTGGCACAACTGAAGTTGCTGTGCTTGCGCTCGGTGGCATAGTATACTCCCGTTCTGTCCGTGTCGGTGGCGACAAAATGGATGAAGCGATTATCAGCTATATCCGACGTGAGCATAACCTCCTGATCGGGGAAGCTTCAGCGGAACGCATCAAAAAAGAAGTTGGTGCAGCCATGATTGATGAAACCGAGCAGACCCGGATGATCTACATCAAGGGACGGGATCTCATGCATGGCGTCCCCAAGGAAGTGAAAATCAGTGAACAGCAGATTGTTGAAGCGTTGCGCGAACCAGTGACGCAAATCGTTGAGGCGGTAAAAGTAGCGCTGGAAGCGACACCGCCAGAGCTCGCGGCAGACATCGTTGACACTGGTATTATGTTGACTGGTGGTGGCGCCATGCTCAAGCATCTCGATCGGGTATTGCGCGATGAGACAGGGCTTCCTGTTTCAGTGGCAGATGACCCGCTGTCGTGTGTCGCTGTCGGCACTGGTGCAGCCTTGGAAAATGACAAGACAATGCGGTCCGTTCTGTCAACAGCGATGTAATCTTGGCCAGCCAAGTTGATTGGCATGTGGTATTGGAAGTAGAGGATGCAGGAACTCGGAAATCACAACCGTGAAGGGCTCGGCAGAAAAAGTAACCGCCGTCTCAGCATCGTCTTCCTGCTCGCTATTTCGTTGATGATGTTTTCCTTCTCGCTTTATGGGGCGCAGGCATCGGTTTTTGAAAAAGCCCGCGCCACGCTGCTTGATGCCGCAGAACCAGTGTTGAGCCTGTTTAGTGCACCAATCCGCTGGGCTGATAATCGGTTTGGTGACATTACTGACTATTTTAATTATCTGGAACAGAACAAACGCCTACGTGAAGAGAACGCAGAATTGCGGGTCTGGATGAACGAAGCGGTGACGCTACGTCAGCAAGTAGCCTATTACGAGCAGTTGCTTGATGTGCGCATGGAAACAGCGGCTGCGCCGATTGATGCACGCGTTGTCGGCGAGGCTGGTGGCCCCTATCGCCGCGCCCTGATTATCAATGCTGGTCGCGATCAGAGTGTTGAAAAAGGTGATGCGGTCATCGACACGGAAGGCATGGTTGGCCACATCGTCACCGCAGGCCGCTCTGCATCTCGGGTTCTGATGTTGACGGATTTCTCAAGTCGCATCCCGGTGTTTGTTGAGGGGGCCGGGATTGAGGCTATTCTGGCAGGGCGTTTTCCTGATGAGCCTGTTCTTTTGTTCCTCGAAACACGCGATGCTGAAGAGATTGGCTCAGGTATGAGGATCGTTACGTCTGGAACAGGCGGTAAGTTACCACGGGGTATTCCTGTAGGCAGCATCGGGAATGTCGGTGAGAAAGAAATTACTGTCCGGCTGTTTGCGAAGTATAATAGTACCGATGCTGTGCGTGTTCTGGATTATGCCTTCGTGGAAGAAGAAATTACCAATATCCTTGATGATGCCGAAGAAACAGCCGCAAGCAATGAGGCGGTAACAGAATGATCCAGCCGGAGCAGGGATTTGCCGGCATCTTACGCGCTTTGACGCCCACCTTGCTGGGGTTCATTGGTGTACTGTTATTATCTGTGCCGTTGCGTCTTTTTGAAGGTACTGTGCCAACGCCTGTGTTTCCCCTGATCGTCATTTTCTTCTGGTCGCTTTATGCAGCTGAATACATGCCGTCTGTTTCAACCTTTTTCATCGGTCTGTTGCAGGATCTGCTGCTTGGTGGACCAATGGGCATGTGGGCTATCGCGTATCTGGTAACGCAATATGCCATGATCACGCAGCGCAGTTACTTCTTGGGACGCGAGCAGCATGTGGTCTGGCTTGGTTTCCTTGTTGCAGCCATCATGGCGGGTACAATCATCTGGCTAGCCATGAGCATATTCGCGGGAAACTGGATGCCTGTGCGACCAGTTATCTGGCAAGTGCTTGTCACATTCGCTTTTTACCCTGTCATGGCAGTAGCCTTTTCCAGCTTGCATGAACGGGTTATAGTGGAACAGTAAGATGCGTGTAGAACCTTTCGATACCCAGCGGCATATGATCTTTTCTCGCCGCGCGACCCTGTTCACAGGGGGCGCTGTACTATTGTTCGCAGGGCTAGGAGGGCGGCTTTATCAGCTACAGGTCCGGGATTATCAGCAATATCGCGGACTGGCCGATGATAACCGCTTCAATCAGCGTGTGATCGTGCCAATGCGCGGCGAAATGTATGACCGTTTCGGTGTGCCATTGGCGACGAACCGTCAAAATTTCCGTGTGCTGTTGATCCCTGAAGAAGCTGGTAGCATAGATGCCGCATTGGAGCATCTTAGCGAGTTGATTACGATTTCTGACGCGCAAAAGCAGAAAGCTCTGCGAGAGGCGCGTCGCGGACGTGCGTTTACACCAATAGAAGTGGCAAGCAATCTCACCTGGGATGAGTTCACGAAAGTCAATTTCGAGCTGCCGAACTTTCCCGGTCTCCGCTCTGAAGCCGGCAATACGCGTAATTATCCGTGGAATGACGCAATGGCGTTCGTGGTTGGTTATGTGGGGGCACCGAGCGAGAACGATTTGCAGCAGGAAGAGGATGAAGCGACGCGTCTTCTATATCGCCAGCCGGGTTTCAGGCTTGGGCGTGCGGGGCTCGAACGTCAACATGATGAAACACTGCGCGGGCAGGCAGGCTCATTGACTGTGCAGGTCAATGCCCATGGTCGCGTCATTGAAGAATACCCGAACGACGGCGACAGGCCGGTACAAGGTCAATCTTTGGGCCTTACCATTGATAGCGAATTACAGATCGAAGCCAAGCGCATTCTTGCAGAACCATTTATTGAACCAGCGGAAGGTGAAGAACCGGAGCCGGTCAGTGCCAGTGCTGTGGTTATGGAAATTGAAACCGGTGACATTCTGGTCATGGCTTCAGTGCCTGCATTTGATCCTAATGAATTCAATGTCGGTGTCTCTGCTTCCCGGTGGCGAGAGTTAAATAATAGTCCGTATAATCCTTTGTTGAACAAGACATTGAACGGGGTCTACCCGCCTGGTTCAACTTTCAAGTTGATTACAGCGATAGCTGCGCAGGAGGCGGGCTTTAAACCGGACTACCGTGTGAATTGTTCGGGCAAGATTTGGTTCGGCAATCGTTTCTTTGAGTGCTGGAAGCCGGGTGGTCATGGCACCATGGATATGCGTGACTCAATCAAACACTCCTGCGACACCTATTACTGGAACCTTGCCCAGCAACTCGACATTGATCTGATTGCAGATGTCTCAAAGCGCCTTGGCCTCGGTCAGACCTATGATCTTGGTCTTGGCACACAGCAAAAGGGCATCGTACCCAGTAGAGAATGGAAGCAGAGATACTTCCGTTCAACACCGGAGCAGCAGACCTGGTTCCCAGGTGATACGTTATCTGCGGCAATCGGCCAGGGCTATGTTGCTTCTACGCCGCTGCAGCTGGCCGTGATGACAGCGCGCATCGCCAGCGGTCGTGAGATCATGCCACGCATCGTGAGGATCGACGGTAGGGGGGTTATCCCACCAGCGCCGCGCAGTTCTCTGGCTGTCAATGATGAACACATGCAGATTATTCGTGAAGGAATGGATGCTGTCGTCAATCAGTGGGGCACAGCTTCTAGGTCACGCCTTGAAAAGCCGGAATGGCGCATGGCGGGTAAAACTGGGACAAGTCAGGTTGTTGCCCTGCAGCGTGATCCCGTGACGGGCGACCGTATCCGTAATGAAGACCTGCCGCGAGAAATGCGTGACCATGCACTATTCGTGAGTTACGCACCTTTCGATAACCCTCGCTATGCTTGTGCCGTTGTTATTGAACATGGCATGGGCGGCTCCCGCACAGCAGGCCCGAAAGCTCGGGATATCATGAATGCGGTCATGGCGAAGGATCCAGCGATGCGGCGCGCGTATGATCCATCTCGCGATAAACCGGTCAAATTGTCAGATATCCGTAAAGCAACAGGCACATCTGTTGGCGGAGGAATGCCATGAGCACTCTGGTCATGATGGATCGACGGCATGGCGTTCGCGCGCGTCTTGCGGCACTGAACTGGTGGCTGGTCATTATCCTGACCCTGATTGCGGCGATTGGTGTTGCCACTCTTTATTCCGTTGCAGAAGGAGCCTGGGACCCTTGGGCGCGGCAACATGCCATGCGATATCTCTTTGCGCTGGCATTGCTCATTGGCATCGGTTTGACGCCATTACGGTTCTGGCTATCGATGGCGTACCCGGCGTATTTTGGTGTGCTCGTGTTGCTTGTTCTGGTGCCTTTCATCGGTGAAGTGAATATGGGCGCGCGCCGCTGGATTGATCTTGGCGGATTTCAACTTCAGCCCTCTGAGTACATGAAAGTCTCTCTCGTCATGGCTTTGGCGCGTTATTATCATGGCCTTGAATTCAAGAAAGTTTCCAACCCGATCTATCTGGTTATGCCTCTCATGATGATCGGTGCACCGGTCGGGCTTGTTTTCATGCAGCCTGATCTGGGAACAGCGCTTTTGATTGGGGCGATTGGCCTCGCTGTCATTATGCTGGCCGGTCTTAGTTGGCGAATGACAACGCTCGGGGCGATCCTTGCCGGCATTGGTGTGATCGGCGCGATCCGGTTTGATCTTCTGAAAGCGTATCAGATTAATCGTATTACGGCCTTTCTGGACCCGGAAAGTGACCCGCTTGGTTCTGGCTACCATTTGGCGCAGTCAAAAATTGCCATCGGCTCAGGTGGTGTATCGGGCAAAGGGTTCATGGGGGGCACGCAAAGTCAGCTGGAGTTCCTACCGGAAATGCAGACCGATTTCATCTTC
>JALEGM010000225.1 GCA_022763145.1 Aquisalinus sp.
CCATTCCCTTGAAGGTGCTGCTCGAGAGAGGCCCCTGCTCTTCAACTTCGTCGCCCCGTGCTTCCTGTGAACAAGCTGTGATTGGTAGTAAAACCAGCATCGCAGCAAAAATTGAAAATCGGTTCATGGTTATCCCTCGCATCTCATATTCCCTCTGATGTACTTTATGCACATATTTGCTTTGTGATGAAATCAAGTATTCTTAGCCGTACTTGACCTTTTGTGCCGTCTCTGCGCTCGTTTCCAATGTGGAAGAATGAACAGGTAGATTCCTGTCCCCCATAATATTAGTAAAATCACACCTGATGGAAAAAAGACGTATAGCTTTACCCACTCTCCAAAATAAGAACCATCGTGAAGTGCCTCGATTATATCGGAGCGCCGAAACTTCACCTGCAGCACTTCGCCGTTGGTTGTATCGATCTGAGCTTCCCAATTATTAGGAGAGACAAACTTTACAACTCCCTTGTCTGGCTTAAAGTCCACGCGCGAAAGCTCACTCCATTCATCGAGATCAAGCTCTTCAATACCCTGAGCAATTAAAAACAACTCTTCTATTGTTTTGGAGGGAATGTCCGTGCGTGCTTCACCCTTCATGGTTGGAGGTTGAATCCACTCAAATTCTTTTTTCAGTATCAAAAGTAAACCCGCACCAATGACGAGGCCCATCTGTAGCATAATAAACAGAGAGCCCCAGTGATGGATCTTTCGAAGCAGAACCTGCGTTTTCATATTTGCCCTCCTGATTCTGGAGGATACTACTTTAGTTTTTGTTCTGGTAAACTTTTTTGCTTCGGTGCAATTGTTTGCTTCCGCTAACAAGCTAGTATGACAGCCAGATTACTCTCTCATTAGGCTCTATATGATGTCTCGATTCATTCTCCTGTTACTCATCTCAGCACTTGGGCAAAGTGTTTACGCTTTGGCACAAAATGAAGAACTGGCCGCACAAAATCCTGATTTTCGTACTCTCCAGCCGACCTGGTTTCAGGCCAAAGAGCCATTCCGGGTAATCGGCGATATACACTTTGTCGGGGTGCAGGGACTTGCGATATACTTTATTCCGACCCCTGACGGGCATATCCTGATTGATGGTGGTATGCCACAAAATGCACCGCTCATTGTTCAAAGTATTCGCGAGCTTGGGTATGATCCGGCGGATATTAAAATACTTCTTAATACACACGCGCATTTCGATCATTCGGGCGGCTTGGCTGCATTGAAAGAAATGAGCGGCGCAGAGCTTGTCGCCAGTGAGGGCGATCGCTCGGCCCTCGAAAATGGATTTTATCTGGGCTATGAGGATGTGCCATGGCTCAATGCTCCGCCAGTAATTGTCGACAAAATCATCGCTGATGATGGTGATGTGACGCTTGGTAACATTACGCTGACGGCGCACTTAACGCCCGGTCATACCCGCGGCTGTACATCCTGGTCACTCACCGTCGAGGAAGCAGGCAAGCCTTATGAGGTTTTGATATTCTGTTCCGCGACCGTCGCCTTGAACCGTTTGGTGGGACCGCCCCAATATGATCGCATAGTCGAAGACTATCGCTATACATTTCAAAAGGCCGCTAATTGGGCACCAGATGTGTTTCTCGCTAATCATCCGGGGTTCTTTCGAATGGATGAAAAGCGTGCGCGACAAATTGATGGTGATGTGCTCGCATTCGTGGACAACACTGAATTCCCGATGTTTATTTCCAGGATGGAAGAATGGTTTGACGCGGCGCTGGCGCAACAAACATCAGAGCACGGTCAATCGGATAACTAGCAAAACTACAGTGCTGTAGTTTTGACTAGAGCCAGCTACTCACTCTCCACCACTACGAGCACATCACCTGCATTTATAAGATCGCCCTGCTTTACATTTACTGCAGTTACCTTACCGGCAACTGATGCTTTTAGGGTAATGAGTAGTTTCATACTCTCCATAACGACAAGGGGTGCACCTTCCTCAACCGTATCCCCTTCACTGACTTTAACTTCTGCGATAGAACCAGGCATATCACTGGTGACCTCACCACTGCCGCCACCAGCAAATGCCAGGGCGCGCGCGTGCTCAACCGTCGGCATGATTCTGTAAGTGTAGACTTGGCCATCAAAGCCGAGGTAGAAATGCTCTCGTGTATCGGCGAATATAACTTTTTTACGGTGGCCGGCACTCATGAGCACCGCTTCATTTTCAGCGAGTTCAACGACCCGTACATTATTGGTCATATCTGGATGCGTAACCATATAGCCGTCATTTGACTTTGAGAGTACCAGATCAACCGGTTCATCGCCTTCCGTCTGCAGAGTCAGAAAAGTCCGCGCAGGTAATCCGGCACCACTCAGTGCACGAAAGCCACTATAAGCCGTTTGTGTTGAACACAGCATCTGCCAGATAACTGCAGCATATCCGGTTGCTACCAGACGCACGCTTTCATCTGCCTGCCATCCATCCGGAAATACTTCACCGAGAAAAGAGGTTGTCGCCTCCCCATTATAAAAGGCTGGAGCGGCTGCACAATCCGCCAGGAAAGCAACATTGCTTTCAACGCCCATGATCGCTGTAGTACGCAATGCACCAATCAGCCTGTCACAGGCTTCTTCGCGTGTGCTGCCTTGGGCAATCACCTTGGCAATCATCGAGTCATAGAATTGTGAGATTTCCGATCCAGACTGTACACCCGTATCTATACGGATATTATCCGGCCATTCGACATGATGAATGCGTCCGATATCCGGTAAGAAATTTTGAGCTGGTTTCTCGGCGGTTACCCGCGCTTCTATCGCATGCCCTGTTGCCTTGATGTCTTCCTGTTTGAGCGGTAACTGTTCACCAGCTGCAATACGAATTTGCAGCTCGACAAGATCAAGCCCTGTCACAAATTCGGTGACTGGGTGCTCAACCTGCAATCGTGTATTCATTTCAAGGAACGCAGGTTCATCATCATCGGCATCCATGATAAACTCAACAGTACCCAAACTGTTGTAGTTAATCGCCTTTGCCAGTTCTACAGCGCGAGAAAAAAGTTTCTCTCTTACGCTATCAGGCAGGTTGGGCGCCGGGGCTTCTTCCAGTACTTTCTGGTTATTTCGTTGAACCGAGCAATCACGTTCCAGCAAGTGTATGACATTTCCGTGCTTGTCCCCGGCGATCTGTACTTCCAGATGGCGCGGACGCGTAATGAGTTTTTCGACGAGGAGGCGATCATCTCCAAATGAAGATTTACCCTCACGCCTGGCAAGATCGATAGCATCCTCCAAATCTTCACGCTTGAACACACGGCGCATCCCCTTGCCGCCGCCCCCAGCCGAGGCCTTGACCATGACCGGAAATCCGATGCGTTCGGCAGCTTGTATAAGGGCGTCGTCTGACTGGTCGTCTCCGGCATAACCCGGTACACCCGGCACCCCAGCTGCTTCTGCGAGCCTCTTGGACTCAATCTTGTCACCCATGGCCGCAATACAAGCGGCATCCGGACCAACAAATGTGATCCCGCTGCTGGCGAGCGCTGCAGCGAATTTCGTATTCTCAGACAGAAAGCCATACCCGGGATGAATCGCTTCCGCGCCTGTTTGTTTTGCGGCCTCGATGATGCGGTCTATCTGCAAATAACTCTCTGACGGCGGCGGCGGGCCGATATTAACAGCCTCGTCTGCTTCGTGAACATGCAAGGCATTTCTGTCTGCATCAGAATAAACAGCGATTGTCCGCAGGCCCATGCGTTTTGCCGTGCGCATTATCCTACAGGCTATTTCCCCGCGATTGGCAACGAGAAGTGATTTGAACATTTTGTCCCCTTACATGCGGTATACCGGACGTGGGCCGGTGTCTTTCTCGAAGTCAGCCGTAATACCAAGGCAGATGCCTAATACATCTCGTGTCTGTTCTGGTTCAATGATTCCATCATCCCACAGCCGAGCTGTTGCATAATAAGGGTCTTCCTGCTCTGTAAACTGATCAACTGTTTTCTTTTCCAATGCTTTTATTTTGTCTTCATCAGCTTTTTTAGCACGTTGCAGATCCGTCAAAACACTGGCGGCAGTTTCCCCGCCCATGATGGCAATACGCGAAGTAGGCCAGCTGAACAGAAAATCTGGTCTGAAGGCACGGCCACACATGCCATAGTTCCCTGCCCCATATGACCCACCGCAAAGAATGGTAATCTTTGGTACGCGGGCGTTTGAGACAGCATAGACCAGTTTGGCTGAGTGTTTTGAAATACCAGCTCGTTCAGATTCCAAGCCAACCATAAAGCCTGTGATATTCTGCATAAAGAGCAGCGGTATCTGGCGTTGATCACACAACTCAATGAAGTGAGCGCCTTTGACAGCTGACTCGGCAAAAAGAACGCCATTGTTGGCGATAATGCCAACCGGATGCCCGTGAATTCTAGCAAATCCACAAACCAGTGTTGTACCAAAGTCCGGCTTGAAAGGCTGGAGCTCACTGTCATCAACGACGCGGGCGATGATCTCGCGAATATCATAGGGGCGCTTCAGATCATCACCGATAATGCCCCCGATTTCTGACGCATCATAACGGGGCGGTAAAATATTACTGTTGGTTACCAGCGCCCGCGGGCTGTTCAAGTTGGCAACAATATCACGCATTTTGCCAAGTGCCTCAGCCTCACTGTGTGCAATATGATCCGACACGCCTGTTTCATATGTGTGGAGCTCAGCACCGCCGAGGCTGTCTGCATCAATTTCCTCTTTTGTCGCAGCCTTTACCAGTGGAGGTCCGCCAAGAAAAATATGACCATGGCCTTTTGTCATGATGACTTCATCAGACAAGGCGGGGATATAGGCGCCCCCTGCTGTGCATGGGCCGAAAACAGCCGCTAATTGCGGTATACCGCGCGCAGACATCCGGCTTTGCATATAGAAAGAACCCCCGAAGTGCTCTTTATCCGGAAATATCAGATCTTGCTGTGGCAGGTTACCGCCACCACTATCGACTAGATAGATGACGGGCAAACGCTGCTCATCCGCGATCTCTTGTGCGCGGAAATGCTTTTTGACTGTTTCGGCAAAATAAGTACCGCCTGATACGGTCGCATCATGAGCGATAATCATGCATGGGACACCCGAGACGAGCCCAATACCCGTCACAATCCCAGCTGATGGTACACGATTGTCATACATACCCCAGGCAGCTAGAGCAGATAGTTCAAGAAACGGGGCATCCGGATCGAGCAACATGTCTATCCGATCCCGGACTGGTATTTTGCCTCGGCTGATATGGCGCTCCCGCATTTTTGGCCCACCACCTTCAGCAATCCGGGCATGATTCTGTCTGAGCTTGTCCAGTGCTTTGTTAAAACCAGCCAGACGGTTCTGGAAATCGTCGTTATTGGGGACTGCTGATGTCTGCAACACAGGCATACAAGTTTCCTCTCTCTGGTGCACTTCCCTTTGCAAAATGGGATTAGATTTGCGCTCTCATGGGTCCGGCTTTGGCGCATCCCGCGTGCCGGATCAATGCTTGCCACTTTGCCTAACATTTGTTAGGCAGAGTGGCAAGTATGAACTCCAAGGAGAGATATAATGCCTGACGCCTCATCCGATGTAACAACGTCCCCGTATTTTCGTATCGAACATGAGATGCTGCGTGACCAGTTGGTGCGGTTCATCAACGAGGAAGTAAAACCTCACGGCGAAAAATGGGAAGAAGAAGGCAAGGTGCCCCGCGAAGTCTTGAAGAAGATGGGCGATAACGGCTTTTTAGGCATCCACTATCCTGAAGAATTTGGTGGTTCAGGCCTCGATACAATTGCAACAGCGCTTTATGCTGAAGAACTTGGCAAGTCTACTTTCGGCGGCTTTGCGATTACCCCTCTTGTCCACACGGACATGTCTTCCGTACATATTTTGAATGCAGGCTCTCAAGAACAAAAAGAGCGGTTCTTGCCAGATGTCATTGCAGGTACAAAAATTGGCGCGATCGGTCTTACTGAACCACGTGCGGGCTCAGACCTTAAAGGTATAGGGACACGAGCCAAGAAAGTTGATGGGGGCTGGGTTATCAATGGCTCGAAAATTTTTATCACTAATGGTGTTTATGGGGATTTTGTCTGTGCATTGGTCAAGACAGGCGATGCTGACGAAAAGCCAACCCGCGCTGCTACCATGTTCATCATTGAAAAAGAGTTTGAAGGCTTTTCTGTTGCCCAGAAACTTCAGAAGCAAGGCTGGCGCTGTTCAGACACGGCAGAACTTGTCTTTGAGGACTGCTTTGTACCGGACGAGAATGTCATAGGTGAACCCGGACAAGGCTTCTATGCGGCTATGCAAAACTTGCAGAATGAGCGTATCGTCATTGGCGCGATGGCAATGGGCGAAGCCCAGGTTGCCATTGATATTACTCTTGAATGGGTGAAGCAACGCCAAGCATTTGGCGGCGTTCTTTGGGACAAGCAGGCTATCCGTCAGCGTTTGGCCATGCAGCAGGCTAAAGTGGAAGCCGGTCGTCAGCTTGTTTATCACTCCGCCTGGAAAGCATCACAAGGTCAGGATGCTGTTAAGGAAGTTTCCATGCTGAAAGCCTTGTGTGGCGAGCTTGTGAATGAAGTCCTTTATGATTGTGTTCAGTTTCATGGTGGGTCTGGTTATATTGAGGAAACACCAATTAACCGCATGTTCCGCGACGTGCGTGTTCAATCTATTGGTGGCGGTGCTACAGAAGTGATGCTCGAAGAAGTTGCGAAACGGATGTAGATGCCTGACGCTTCCTTCCCTTCCCAAACAGATATGCGGCGGCGCATTCTTGATGCCGCTGCGGTTCTTCTTGCGGAAAATGGATACAAGGCAACAACCTTGCGTAATGTTGCTGAAGCAGCTGGATTGAAAGCTGGGTCGATCTATTATCACTTTCCGTCAAAAGATCATATCACAGTCGAAGTCCTCAATGAAGGTGTACAACAGGTTTCAAAAGCTGTTGGGGATGCCGTTAACTTAGCCGAAGGAGAATCCGGCAGGGCCATCTTGCGTGCAGCAGTTAACGCACATCTCAAAGCACTGGCAGAGCATTCGTCGTACACTCGCGCTTCGATCCGATGCTTTTCGATGGTTCCGGAAGAAATCAGACATCAAACTGTTGACGTGCGCCGGGCATTTGACGCCCAATGGCTGAGCATACTCCAAAAAATACAGAGTACTGGAGCTATTCGTGAAGATGTCACTCTGAAGCACCTTCATCTTATCATTCTGGGGACGCTAAACTGGACATTGGAGTGGCAGAGCGCAGATGAACAAGAGCGCCAGCAACTCGCTGATACTTTGTCGAAGCTAATCCTAAATTGAATGGGCTCAGTTTTGCTCCAAAACATCTGAAAGGCTGCGCAGTGTACCATCTGCTTCGCGTATGGCGAACAGGTAGTTAGATGTGTTATATACGCCATACCGGTTAGCTGGATCAAACAATGTTGTACCTTGATGGCTATTGGCCAACACTCGCATTGCTTTCAAGGCATCCACAGAACCAGTTATCGCATAAATACTTGCTAAAGATGCGTAGGCAGATGAGACATATCCGCCTGCATCATTTGGGTAACTTTCGGTTGCGCCTTCGTATTCTTTTGTACGTTGAATAACCTCACTCCAATTTGCAAGTGGTTCGGCCGTTTCGGCATCTTTCATTGCATGGGTATAAACGGCGCCAAGCATAGGTTCTGCACCATCAGCGAGAAAGCGTCCCAAATGATAGTTCGCAGCCCAGGATATTACTTCGCCTGCTATCGGGGAGCCACGCAACGCTTCTTGTGCGAGTACCATCATCATATAGTCATTCTGCCAGGGCGATATACGTGCAGGTTCACCATTTACATCCTCCGAGAACCAGCCCTCAGTCTCACCTGCATTATCCATGCGCCCTTCTAATGTATATGTCTGGAAGAGATGGGAGATACTGTCTGCCAATGCTTTTTCGAAATACTCTTTAAGCGGATGCTGATCAGGCAAAACCCACGAAGCCGCACCAAGATCACGCAATGCCCAGGCGCGTGACCGCACTTGAATGGCTTCAGTTACAATGGCCTTATCATTGCGTAAATCCGGCCAAATCTGAGATATGGCAAAGGCAGATTCATGTGCAAGCGCCCTGAGATAATACGCATCTCCAGTGTTTAGGTAGGCGGTATATGACAGAAGTGGTTTGTGAGCGCTGTCCGGTGTCCAGTCTCCATTCCCACCTGCAAAATAACTCTGAGGGATCCGGTTATCCCCACGCCTGAAGTCAGTGCCACGCTCCTCGGCCCAGAACTCTGGATGCTGATCGACACGCACTGGTTGACCAGTTGTGTCGTCCATATAATGCCATGGCACTGCACCAGCTCTGTCTGCCATAGCGATCATGACATTGTATGCCTGCTGACTTTGGGTTTTCAGCCATTGCACATCCCATTCTGGAAGAACACCAATGTCCTGACGATTGCCTGTTGTCGGCATATATTTTGTCATCAAACCGGCTGAGAACAGACCCTGATCTTTACGTAACTTCTCTGCGTTCGAGGCTATGGCTGCCGCATTGATACCGTATGACAGGTCGAAGACGGGTACGGCCTTTGATGAAATTAAATACTCTGTATCTTGTTGTACAACGTAGGCTGGACGACGTCCCTTCCAGATAATCTCCGACCAGTTTGAGCCACGATAATGATTCACTTCATCTCGCCGCATAACGACGGTGTTGCCGTCCTGAACGCTGACATTATAAGTGAGGTCGCGATTACCTTGCGCGAAAGTCTTGTGGTTTTCAAATGTCAATCTGGTCCTGACGCTTCGATCCGCAAGAAAACGCACATCCGCTCTCACGGCAAGCAATGGTCCTACCTCCTGATAAACTGTGACCTCTGTCGCGAGTTCTCCGTGTAACCAGTATTGATTGCTCTCAAGAGAGTCGCTGACAAGCTTGTTCAGATCCAGTTTTTGGTCAAAAGTAATCCCTTCAGCAGTTTCGCCTGTGACAGATACGGTAAGAGTGTAATCGTCAAGATCAGGCTGAAAAGCTGGTTCTTCTGGTACTGGTTGGCTCTTATTGAGCATGCCTGCCAATCGATTGATCTGTTGTGCAGGTGGTACGAAAAGTGTGATGATCGCATGACGTACAGACCCATCTGTGTGCAACGCTTTAATATCTTTCTGCATCACCCAGGATTGCCCGTTTACACGCATCGTTAGCGGATCAGAAGGCATGAGCTGGCCAGATCGGAACGCTTGGCCAAAGGTTACGATACCTGATGTAGCTCTGCGATCATTCAAGCGATTTAGATTTATCCCGACAAGGTCACCTGGACGGGTCGGTTTCAAAAAATCAGGTAATGTCAAAATACCACTAACAAGTTCTGGCTCGTTTTGAGTGCTATCAGACTGAATATTTTGGTAGTCTGTAGAACTGCCAGGTAAGCCTCTACTCACCAAGGTAACAGGTTGGTTCGTCTGAACTAGCCCTATGTCTTGTAACTGCTCTGGTGCGGGAGGAACTCCCTGCCGAGCTAACGCCTCTATTTGTTCTCTGTTTTGCGTTATCCGTTCTGCATCTCTACGCCGTTGTTCAAGCACCAGTTGATCTGAGGGTTCGAAAGACTGAAGGCTTTCACCATTTGCCAGCATTCGTTCAACAGCACGACGTTGTGTAGGAGTTAGCGTATCAAGATTAGCTTGTTCACGAATGGTTTTCTCCTCCACCACGGGAAGACTGGTATCACCTGTTGCTGCATATAATTCGGGCGTAGAAACAGGTAGCTCCAAAGTGCCACCATTCACATTTTCAAAACTGTTCTGGCTAATGAAAACCGGTGCATCTTCGGTATTGCGCAACAAACGAGCATTAGCTTTTTCATTCGTAATTTGATTGTTCTGAATAATGATGTTTCCGCGCTGGCCACCGCGACTGGTATCGTAATTGATCAGTGACTCCTGTTCTGCGGAGGCACGGCGATACATTACATTTCCATCTACGACCAATGTACCGCCAGCTGTCGCATCAATCATGTAGCTGGTCTCGCCATTACGATCATCGAAGAACGTATTACGCACTACAGTCTGCTGCGTGGCAACGCTCTTGACGTGATGACCAATGCGGCTGCCTTCAAACCGACACCCTGTAATTTCAAGTCTGGTAGCGGAAGATATATATATCCCATGACTATAGCCGTCCCCATATCCATTACTGATGAATTGCGAGCCTGTAATTGTCACTTCGGAACCGTCGCTCCCGGTTGCCAGAATACCGTTTTCATTATTGCGGAAAATACTGTCTCTAACGATCAGCTCATTGCCTTCCACCCGAATGCCGGCGCCATTCTGATCAGGAGACGTTGCATTTTCAAAAATCAAACCACGTACTTCCAGTGAGACCCCTCGCAAAGGCACAAGAAGACCTTTGGCAACTGGCCGCACCGATGTGAGCACAACCTCGCCTTCACCGATAATGGTCAAATCATAAGGTATTTCCAGATCGCTGGCCGCATAACGCCCTTCCTTAATCCGCACAGTCCCACCGGGTCCTGCATCAGCTATAGCGTTGCGCAACGAATAGTATGGTCCTTCAGTTCTGCTGACGATTGGCCCGTATTGGGCAAAAGCAGGGCTCAGAATGACCGCAAAGAGAAGAATTAAGGTTACCAGGGGTGCTGCTACGCGACGCATTGCCAGTCTCCAACTCATGGAACTTATAAGAATGCAAGTTACGCGCCGATTGTGGATAAAGCAAAAAACTATAAGGAGGCAGGCGCTTCGAGGGCTAATTTCCGGACATTCTCAAGAAGCTGATCAGGCGGCAATGCTCCGGCAAACCCGAGACTTTCGTTGATAATAAAGGTCGGAACACCGTCGACCCCACCCTGACGAAACGCTGCGACTTCTTCCTGAATATCGTCGCAGTCCTCTGCTGTCTCTAATCGGCTGAGGATATCTTGCCTGTTTAGACCTACACTACCGGCAATACGTGACAGTTCTTCAGCTTGACTGATATCCCTGCCCTGCTTCCAGTAAGCAGCAAACAACGCCTCCGCCATTTCTATCTGCAACCCGTCAAAATGAGACCAGCGTAATACCCTCAATGCATTAAGAGAATTTATCAGTCGTGCGGGTCCTACAACATCCATGTCGAGCCCGACACCTTGTGCTGCATCGCGCAAGGCGTCGCTGAGGGCAGCGCGATGTTGTTTGTCGGGGAACTTCTTTTCCAGATATGTTTTGCGGTCCACACCTTCGTCTGGCGTGTCCTTTGCCAGCTGATATGGGCGAAATCGTATAACCATATCGTGCGAGAAGGACATTGCCATCAGCACACGGTCCAAGGACCGTTTACCAACATAGCACCATGGGCAAACCGGGTCGGCAACCATGTCAATGATGAGGCGGGGTTTTGTGTCAGTCATCAGCGATCTTTAGATCACGCCGCCACAGAAGTAAAACAGCGACAGTAATCAAACTGTCGCTGTCGTTAGAAATTCTAATTCGTCACATAACTGTCAAATTAGTTTAATTCTGTCAGTTCAAGATTTGTGACTGAGGACCGCTCAATCGTGCACTTCACTTTGTAATTAGGACTATTGTTAGATGAAACAGCTTCAAGCGTTAGTGTGCGTACACGATTACCTTTTTTACCTTCAAAACCAAGACGATAGTTATCCATGTTCAAGCGGCCGTCTTCTGCGAGTGCAGCACGGCAAGTACTCACATCCTCTTGCGTACCAGCAAAGGCTGGTGCGGTAGATAGAACGGCAATGGAAGATATTGCGATGGCGGCGATAGATGATTTCAGCATGTCGGAGTCTCTCAATGTTGGGTTACTTGCGTCCAGACATCTTTGCCCAGACGATTGTCATTTGGGTTCGTGTATGTCATAATTCAAATGCATTTGATGGATGATACTTATAACACATGAGCATGAAAGAAAGAACTCTCGAAAGCCTTGATCTGAATCTTCTGTTGGCATTGCATTGGCTATTGACGGAACGAAATGTGACTGAGGCGGCATCGCGTCTTGATTTGTCACAACCCGCTATGAGTCGCACCCTCAGCAGGTTGCGTGACGTCTTTAATGACCCTCTTTTGGTGAAATCCGGGCGCACGATGCTTCCCACCCCTAAAGCGGACAAATTGCAACCTGCAGTCGCGCATGCTGTAGAGCGAATGCGGGATATTTTAAGAATCTCGGACACGTTTGATCCAGGTACATATAAGGGCCGAGTACGAATTGCGTGTAAGGAGTATCGCAATTATCTGATTGCCAGTACTTGGGCGCGTAGCATCAGTGCCATTGCACCAGGCATAGAACTGGATATTTCGGACCTTACCTTTGCTGCAGCAAATGATCTTGTCTCCGGTCAGATCGATCTGGTCTTCATGCCTGATGTTGCGTTTGTTGACGTGCCACCCGGCCTTGACCTTGATCAGTTCGTTCAAAAACCGGTTTTTGAAGAGCAATACATCTGTGCGATCCGCAAGGATCACCCACTTGCTGGCAAGAAGATGTCTCTCAAACAATATATCGGTCTTGAACATATCCTGGTTAATCCAGGCGGTAAGGATACCGGCGTAATGGATCAGGAACTTGCCAAACAAGGTCTCTCCCGTCGTATCAAATATCGAACTTATAGCTTCTTCACAGCTAGGTATCTGGTGATGGGCTCTGACTGTGTTTTGACCGCGCCAGAAGGATTTATCAGTACTTTTGCTGATGAAGTGTACACTTTCGCCCCACCTACGCAGGTACCAAGACTCACAACATTTGCAGGGTGGCACCCAAACTGGACGCATGATCAGCGCCATAAGTGGGTAAGGGAGACTCTGTTCAGGGAGTTACACTTGGCCATGGAACGAGAGCCTATCAAAAAGTCTGCGTGACAACTCTTTGTTAGCACTCCTTCAAAGAGCGCACTTTATTGGCGTTTTATGGCTGGTGCCCCATTATAGTTAATGATATAACATTGATATAACACTATGGGGGCAATGATGGCACATGATGATCACGACGACGACAATCCAAAGAATCTGACCAAAAATGAAGCAATGGTCTATGAGGCAATGAAACTCACAGACCGCCCCCAGAAAGCTTATGATCTGTTGGATGTTCTGAAGAGCAGTGGCGTTCGAGCACCCATGACAATTTATCGCGCATTGGAAGGGCTTGAGCAGAAAGGGCTCGTCCATAAGCTAGATGCATTGAATGCTTTTGTTCGCTGCAATCATGACAAGCCTCATGAAGTGGAGACTTTTCTGGTTTGTGATAAATGTTCACAGGTTCAGGAAATCGAGACCAATGCCAGTCATGCGCCATCCGTTGAGTCCAATGTGAGAGCCGTCGTAATTGAAAAAGGCTTCCGGATGTCTGCTGCACGGCTTGAGATCAAAGGGACCTGTTCTCGCTGCGTAGAGCCAGCAGCAGCTTGATCTCTGCATCAACCTTTATACCAACCTTTATCAACCTCTTGTTGAGCACCCTGCCCCCATTCTTGCATGGCGGGATGATTCCAGATCATCTCTAGCCAGTCAGCGATACGCGTAGACACGCGAACTGGACCGTAGGTGCGGAAACGGGAAACCACAGGTGCGAACATGGCGTCAGCGATTGAGAAATCGCCAAACAGGTAAGAGTTACCTTGACCGGTCCCGTAGTTTTCCAGAGCCTCGTTCCAAAGATATTGCAACCGTCCAATATCTTTGCGCACGCCGGGTCCACCCCAGACCTGTGCTCCCTCGCGAGCAAACTCCATTGGCCACGTATCTCTGATATTCAAAAATCCGGAATGCATTTCTGCAGACATTGACCGCGCTAGTGCACGCGCCGAAGCATTCTCAGGCCAGAGTTTCTTTTCAGGATGCAACTCCGCAAGATACTCAGCGATGGCAAGGGAGTCCCAGATCGCAAGTTCGCCGTGCCGTAGGCATGGCACCAGACCAGAGGGAGAATGCGCTTTCAAGGCAGCCCTGCTCTCAGGTTGGTCCAGGCGAATCAAGATCTCCCGGAAAGAGATACTGAACGCCTTCATTACGAGCCAGGGTCTTAACGACCATGAAGACAAATTCTTGCTGCCAATTATAAGGGTCAACTCATCTGTCACGTGTGTACTCCCATTTCAATCATCTACAGTTAACGTGCCCTTACCCATTAGGGCAACTGTGTCTCAGCCTTGCCATCAAGTCACAGTTTGCGCCAGTTTCCTGTAACAGAACAGTCGAGGAAACCCATGACAAACAAGATTGTGGTGCATGAAGATCGCGGTATCCTCCGCGTCAAAATCAACCATCCGAAAAAGAAAAACTCTCTGTTGCCCGAGATGTATCGCGCTTTGTGCGATGCTTTCCGGCAAGCCGAGGAAACAAAATCAGTCAGAGTGCTATTGCTGGAAGGCGAAGGAGATATGTTTACCGCAGGTAATGATATGTCCTCTTTCCTTGCTATTAAGGATGCCGATAAGACCCAGGAAAATCCGTCCATGACGTTGATGAAACTGGCAGCCTCTGCAGAGAAACCGGTAGTCGCAGCGGTCAACGGACCTGCAGTCGGGATAGGCATTACACTGTTATCAAGTGTCGATTTGGTATTTGCATCTGAGCAAGCACGTTTTCTTGCACCGTTTGTAAATCTCGGGATTGTCCCGGAAGCTGGTACGACCATGTTAATGCCGCAGTTTCTGGGCTGGCAGGCGGCTGCCGAAATCCTCCTTACAGGTGACTGGATCAGCGCTGACCGGGCACAGCAGATGGGTTTGGTCAACCGGGTGGTCCCTCATGCTGAACTAGAAGAAACAGCATTGGCCGCCTGCCTTAACATTGCATCAAAGCCACCTGAATCGGTGCGGCTTACCAAGCAGATGATGCGTGGTGATACATCAGCTCTGATGGAGCGGATCGAACATGAGATGCAGGTTCTGGCAAAATGCGCAGAGTCTGATGAGATGAAAGAAGCCGTCATGGCATTTCTTCAAAAGCGAAAGCCTGACTTTTCCAAGTTTGGCTGAGGTTATCCGCATGGCGAAAAAACGCTTCACACAGCGTATGCCTTTTGCTAGTCAACGCGCTCGCACTTTCGAGATGCGATTATAGCCACTTTGGAATGCGGTCGTGGCGGAATTGGTAGACGCGCAGCGTTGAGGTCGCTGTGGGGTAACTCCCGTGGAAGTTCGAGTCTTCTCGACCGCACCAAATTGTCAAAGGCTACCCGACACTCATGGATGCTCAAGTTAAAAATCGAAACTGGCTTGAAACACCTGTTCAGTTTGCTGTTTCCGATAAGCCCGTAGAGTACAACGCGGCTGTTGCTTTTATGGAATCGCGCGCCGCTGCCATCCATGCCGGAGAAGCAGAAGAACTTGTCTGGTTTCTGGAACACCCTCCTCTTTATACGGCTGGTACGAGCGCCAAAGAAGCAGACCTGCTCATGCCGGACCGTTTCCCGGTATACAAAACACGGCGGGGCGGTGAGTATACCTATCATGGACCAGGCCAACGGGTCGCATATGTGATGATCAACCTTGCCCGTCGCACTAAAGATGTACGCCGCTACGTTCAGGACCTTGAACGCTGGATCATCGCTGCCCTCGGCGCGTTCACTGTAACAGGTGAGATACGTGATGGCCGGGTCGGCGTCTGGGTAGATCGCACAAAGCCTGCCTCAGCCCTCCGGGAAGACAAGATTGCCGCTATCGGTGTACGTATCCGCCGCTGGGTGACATTTCACGGAATTGCCCTCAATGTTGAACCGGACTTGTCACACTTTGAAGGGATCACGCCCTGTGGAATCTCGGAACAAGGCCTGGGGGTCACCAGCCTTGTTGACCTTGGCAGACCCGTGACACTGGAAGAAGCTGATGCTGCGCTGCAAAGTGCGTTCGAGCCGATATTTGGCCCCCTCACCCCGATTGACCTTCCTGATTTCAGATAAAATCCTGCTGCCTGTCGAAAGAACAGAACCATGCACGTCATGTGAATGAGCGTGCAACACACGCTTCATGATACACTGGCAAAAAACAGGAGAGCCCAGATGCAGTACATGATTGTGGCCGCTGAGTCTGAAGAAGACATGGCGGCGCGTAAATCCACCGAACCCGGTGCGTTTGAAGCCTATATGGGCCCATGGTTCAAATACTCCACAGAGATGAGTGAGGCAGGTGTAACACTGAGTGGTAACGCTCTTGAAACACCGGATACCGCAACATGCGTCCGGGTGCGCAATGGTAAGCGTGAGGTGCAGGACGGACCTTTCGCTGATACCAAAGAGCAACTTGGCGGGTATTTTATTATTGATGTACCTTCTTTCGAAGTCGCGAAAGAATGGGCTGCGAAGTGTCCAGCTGCAGCCACCGGCCTTGTTGAATTGCGTAAAGTCGCCATGCTTGAAGAGGAGAACTAAGACATGCAGTATATGCTAGCTCTGTATGAAGACGAAAATGCATTCATGAATCTCAATGAAAATGAAATGGGTGAACTGATGGGTGCTTACAATGCCTACACAACCTCATTACAGGAAGCTGGGGCGTTCGTCGCTGGTGAACCCCTTGAGCCATCAGCCACGGGGGCGATTATCCGTAATCATGCTGATAAGATGCAGGTACAGGACGGCCCTTTCGTAGAGGCCAAAGAGCATCTTGGCGGCTTCTACCTGATTGACGTGCTAGACCTTGACGCCGCTATTGACTGGGCGGCTCAATGTCCATGCGCCAAAACAGGCACAGTAGAAGTACGCCCTGTCTGGAATATAGGCGATTAAAAATGATGCGGGCGGAAGACAGCTATACACTGGCAGCTGAAACCGCCCGCACGTCTTACAGCAGGCTTGTTGCAATTCTAGCTGCCCGTACGCGTGATGTTGCCCTTGCAGAAGATGCGCTTGCCGGCGCCTTTCAGGCTGCACTTGAAAACTGGCCAAAATCTGGTGTGCCGCGTTCTCCCGAAGCCTGGCTACTGACGACAGCGCGCCGCACCTTGATAGATGGCGCACGTCATGAGGCCGTACGCGAGAAAGTTATGCCGGACCTTACCATGCTGACAGAAGAGGCCCATAGATTGCGTGATGCATCAGAGGAGTTGTTTCCGGATGAACGTCTGAAACTTCTTTTCGTGTGTGCGCACCCGGCGATTGACCCGTCCATGCACACGGCCCTCATGCTGCAGAGTGTTCTGGGCCTGGAAGCTACTCATATAGCCAGGGCATTTGTAGTGGCACCCGCGACAATGGGGCAGCGGCTTGTGCGGGCCAAACGAAAGATTAAGGCTGCTCAGATTCCATTCACGATCCCGGAGAAAGACCAACTTTTACAGCGCATCACAGCTGTACTGGATGCGATCTATGCAGCCTTCAGTACAGGTTGGGATGAGGCATTTACGGAAACGAGAAAATCAGCCGGCCTTGCTGATGAGGCAATCTGGTTGGCCAGGCTGGTGGTTCAGTTACTCCCGGAAAATGCTGAGGCAAAAGGTCTGCTGGCACTGATGCTCTATGCACAATCGCGCCAAGAGGCTCGGCGCAATCAGGCAGCGTATATACCACTGGCGGAACAGGATACATCTCTCTGGGATCGCACTCTCATCGCTGATGCCGAAACCATACTTCGCGCGGCTTCAACATTATCTGCACCCGGCAGGTTTCAGCTGGAAGCTGCAATCCAGTCGGCGCACATTTCTGGCTTGGTTCAAGGTAGCGTGAACTGGCCCGCAATCATTCAACTTTATGAACGGCTGATACAGACTGCCCCGTCAATTGGCGCTCACGTGGCACAAGCCAGTGCGGTTGCCATGGCTGGCCGTGCAGATGATGCGGCCAGATTGCTGGAACGTATTTCAGAGCAAGCTGATACGTATCAACCATACTGGGCAGCTATTGCTTACGTTGAAAGAAGTCGTAGCAATTTTGAGGCTGCACGAGCTGCTTACAATCGTGCTATTGAGCTTAGCACTGATCCGGCTGTCAAAGACTGGCTTGGTGTAAAGCAGGCAGAACTCGCCTAGCGCTCGTGCGCATTAATCGTCCTTCACGTAAGGGTTTTTCTGCTTGTTCAGATACAGCCTGACAGGCACGGCGGGCAGGTCAAACGCCTCCCTGATGCCATTGACGAGATAGCGACGATAGCTTTCCGGTAACTCATCTGCGCGCTGACACTGCGCCACGAATGTTGGGGGCCGCGTGCGTGTTTGCGCGATGTACTTTATGCGGATGCGACGACCACTGACGGCTGGTGGCGGGTGACGTTGCACAGCATCCTGCAGCCAGACATTGAGATCACTCGTTTTGACCTTGGCATTCCAGTCGACATAGACGCGGGTCACAGCAGGCATCAGTTTTTCAACGGAACGCCCGGTTAATGCTGACAGGAAGACGATCGGCACGCCAGGCGCTTGAGGCAAGAGACGACCGACCATTTCGCGCAAGTCACGCGCTGCCTTGTCCCGATCTTCAATCATATCCCATTTGTTTGCCGCCATGACGACCGCCCGCCCTTCACGAATAGCGAGATCGGCGATCTGCAGGTCCTGCTTTTCCAGAGGGGCGCAGGCATCGAAAAGTACGACTACGACTTCAGCGAACTTTACGGCGCGGATACCGTCAGATACGGACAGTTTCTCCAGCTTCTCCTGTACTTTGGCACGTTTGCGCATACCTGCCGTATCGAACAACTTTACAGGCCAGGTTCTCTCTGGTGCTTGCCAGGTCCAGTCTACACTGATGGAGTCTCTTGTGATTCCAGCTTCGGGCCCTGTCAGAAGCCTGTCTTGCCCGATCAGTTGATTAACCAGCGTGGACTTGCCGGCATTTGGTCTGCCCACAATCGCAACGCGTAATGGTTTGAGCGGATCATCCCAGGCAAACGCTTCGTCATCGGTGTCATTTTCGTTCAAGGCGTCTGCCTGCGCCTGAAGGGCCGCATACAGATCACCCATGCCTTCATTGTGTTCAGCAGAGATGGGAACCGGCTCACCTATGCCGAGACTGTAGGCTTCATAAACACCGTCAGTCCCTGCCCCACCTTCAGCCTTGTTTGCGAGCAAGATGATGGGCTTGTTGCTCTGACGGACCATCGCCGCAAATTTTTCGTCTTCAGGTGTAACACCAGAGCGGGCGTCAATCATGAAGAGGCAGACATCCGCTTCTTCAATGGCGACGCGGGTCTGCGCCATCATGCGGGTTTCGAGTGCATCAGCCGCTGCTTCCTCGAGGCCTGCAGTATCGATAATCTTGAACTTCAGGTCTGCAAGCTTGCCGTCCGCTTCGCGTCGGTCACGAGTGACGCCAGGCTGGTCATCCACGAGAGCAAGTTTTTTTCCTGCCAGCCTGTTGAAAAGGGTGGACTTGCCGACATTCGGCCTGCCGATAATCGCAATCTTGAAAGGCACGCTTGACCTGCTTTTCTCTTAAAGGGGCCGCGTTCTGGGCCTGAAAGCAAATCAGGTCAAGGGCGCTTATTGATAAGCCGTCAACTTGCCATTCTCGG
>JALEGM010000226.1 GCA_022763145.1 Aquisalinus sp.
GGCGACGGCAAACTCGGCTGAGACTGACTCCGCCGATGCCGAAGCGCATGACCCGTGAAGAGTTTCAAACACCGCAAGGGCGCAGCCGCGCCTGGCGGTCGCTGATGCTCGACGACCATGGCGTACTGCGCAAGGTTTACGACAACACACATCAGATCTCTGACAAGATGTGGCGTACATTTCAGCCCTCCCCAGCTGACCTCCAAAAATGGGCCGCGCAAGGCATCAAGACTGTCATCAACCTGCGAGGCCTGCGCCGGGAAGAAGAACAGGAAGGATTCTATTTTCTGGAAGAGGACACCTGTCAGCGTCTGGGCCTCGAGCTGGTAAATTTTCGGGCCTACTCCCGTGAGGCACCAACAAAAGAGTTTGTGTTTGGAATCAAGGAACTCTTTGAACGGATTGATTATCCGGCCATTCTACACTGCAAATCTGGCGCAGACCGCGCAGGCATTGCCTCAGTGCTATATCTGTTTCTCTATGAAGGCAGACCACTGAACGAAGCGCTGGAACAGCTTTCTTTCAAATATGGTCATATCAAGCAGGGCAAGACCGGCATACTTGATTACTTCTTTGATCTGTATCTGGAAGCTGCAGATAAGGAAGGCGTCGAGCCCTCAGAAGAACATTTCCTTCACTGGGTTTCCACTGATTATGATCAGCCAAGCGTGAGACCCAATTTCAAACCGACCGCGATTGGCAGTTTCATTACTGAGACTCTGCTGCGAAGAGAATAACCTCAATTAGACCTAGGCGACGCCTGAATGAGTACCCTGCTCCTGATCAATTTGAGCAGTCCACTTTTTAATCATTATTTCCAAGGCTTCTTTTTTAACCGGTTTCGCAAGGTAATCGTCCATTTCACCATCGAGAAAACGATCCCGATCCCCCGACATTGCATGAGCTGTAAGGGCAATAATGGGAGTTCTGGCACTGCCGGAAGTACGTTCATACGAGCGAATAGTTCGTACAGCCTCTTGACCATCCATCACAGGCATCGAGATATCCATGAATATCAAATCGTATTTATTGCTGGTCGCCTTGGCACAGGCAATTTCACCATTCTCAGCGAATTCAATATGACAGGTCTGTTTATCAATCATATTATCGATCACCATTCGGTTGACGAGATTATCTTCTGCAACCAAAATCTTGCATGACTGGTGACTATCTACTGGTGACTGCTCCACTCGAGGCTGGGCAGAATTTCCGGCCTCCTCTGCAATACCTTTCAAGATACTGACGCGCTCTGTCGTTAATGCTTCTGCGATGGACCGCTTCAAAATAGACAGCGGAACAGGCTTGGACATGGTATCGATAACACCATAGGCCTGAAAATCCTGCACAAGTTCTTCGTTATCAACAGAGGATAAAACAATGATCGCTGTTTCACCAAGATCCTTATCCGCCCGTATTAGCTTGACCAGTTCCAAACCGTCCATTTCAGGCATCTGGTAATCAACCAAAGCCAGTGACACTGGTTGATTCTGTACACGATACTCTTGCAGTAAGTTCAGCGCAGTGGCTGCTGATTCGGCCATAATCGTTTGCATACCCCAAGATTGCAACGACTCTTCCAATATCAGACGATTAACCTCGTTATCGTCCACAACCATTATCTGCGCACCTTCACAGCCAGATAAAGTTGTTGCCCTTGCCTTAGGGCTTTCCCCGACTAACAGCCTCAACTTCACTGTAAATGTTGTCCCTGCACCAAGTTCAGACTCAACCGTGATCTCCCCGTTCATCGCCTGAATGAGACTTTGTGTGATCGAAAGCCCTAATCCGGTACCGCCAAATTTACGTGTTGTTGAGCCTTCAGCTTGTGTGAATTTCTCGAATACATGGGACAGCTTATCTTCAGCGATCCCCACTCCTGTATCAGAGATCTGAATTTTAAGTTCTGTTGACCCGTTTACAATGTCGCTTGCGCTAACATCGATATAGACCGCACCTTCATGTGTGAACTTGACCGCGTTACCAACAATATTCGTTAAAGCCTGGCGAATACGACCAACATCCCCGACAAGAACCTGTGGAACATCTGGCCTTACACGCACCATCAATTCCAACCCCTTCTCCCGAGCCGTGACACCGAGTAGCGTCGCGACATCCTCGATAGCTCGCTCAACCTTAAACGGCACTTCTTCCAGCAAGAGCTTACCAGCTTCAATTTTGGAAAAATCTAGAATATCGTTGATGATTGTAAGGAGTGCAGATCCGGATGAGTATATCGTCTTGGCAAAAGTACGCTGCTTATGATCGAGCTCCGTCTGCTGTAACAGCTCGGCCATACCCAAAACACCGTTCATAGGTGTTCTTATTTCATGGCTCATGTTTGCCAGAAACTCTGACTTTGAGAGATTAGCAGCTTCTGCGCGCAATCTTGCACTCTCAAGTTGGGCACCAGCTTTATTCATCTCACGGATAAAAAAGATTGTTGCGACCCCTGCCAGGAGCAAAGTCAGGATCAAACTGGCAAGTGTCCACATTGAGATCTCTGAATACGACATCGTCGGCATGACGTCTTCGAGGCCAGTGCCGGTTGTTGCTCCCCAAAAATGACCTGCTATGAGGAGAGCTAGGGCTGCAGCATTAAAGATAGCCGCTTTCTTCCAGTTACTGGTGAGCGCAGCAATGATACAAATGGCGACGAGAAAAAACGGCGCCCGGGTCATGAGACCACCGGCCATATAAATAGTCCAAGCGCAAAAGAGGAAGCTGTAAATCAAGACAAATGTTTGCGTTCGCTCAAGACTGAACCCGGCTTTGAGGTATAGTGGCGTTGCAAGCAGCGCGATTGGTGCCAATGTGGTCACGGTTGTAAAAACAGGATACTGATGAAAGGCAATGAGTAAGTATAAAAAACCGGAAATAACAGCGAGTGCACCGCCGACAACAGTAAAGGCGACAAAAGATCGGGTGCGTGCCCGAATCAGAAAATGATCCCCCCATTCTGTATTGTCGCCCACAGACCGCCTCAACTTATCAATATTTATTTTAGCCTTTCTTCGAACTATGCAGTTTTATGGTAAATAATGCCCTAAGCGTTCAGCTTTGGCCTTTGCACTCTAGATCACAAACTTTAGAGATGAAGTTGGAGCGGGTAGCGGGAATCGAACCCGCATATTCAGCTTGGAAGCCTGATTACCCTAAGTACTCAAGAATGCACCCAGTTGCTTCTCTGTGGAAATCTCCCTGTTTTACAATACCTTGCTGTCAACTAACGTACACAGGAATGCACACACTATCACCTCCGGTGCTTACTGAGGTGCTTACTGGGAACCAATTTATGCCAACTGGTAGAATATCCAAAACTTCGATCGATAGCATCCTCCCAGGCGCGAGCGATAAATACCTCTGGGACGACAAAGTGTCAGGGTTCGGTATTAAAGTGACACCACGCGGCTGCAAATCTTATATCCTCCAATATCGCATCGGAGGTCGACGTGGCCGGACACGCAGAGTGACGATTGGGAGACATGGAAAAAATGGTCTTACGCCGTCGAAAGCGCGTTCAATAGCTTTAGAATGCTCAGATCTTATCAGACGTGGTATTGATCCACGAAGCGATGCGGATATGCGTAAATCTGCACCAACATTTCAGGATGCATGGGAGTTGTATCGAAGCTTTCAGATCACACGAGGAGAAAAAAGAGCAGTCGGTAGTAAGAGCCGAGCTGGTTGGAAACCGAGAACAGCGAATGAAAATTCACGACTTGCGACCAAGTTTTTACTCCCAAGGTTTGGCAATCGACTAATCACCGAGTTGGATAAATCTGACGTTGTCAGATTGCATAGCGATCTAGCCTCAACCCCGCGACAAGCAAACCTATGCCTGCAACTCCTCAGCGGTTTTTTCAATTGGTTAGTCAAATATGGCCACCCTCACCCATCCGCCAACCCTGTTTTTGGAATTGAGCGCTATGATGAAATAGCGCGCGATCGATACCTTAACGAACAGGAATTGCAGCGATTAGGAGCGGCGATTTCTTCATATAGAGCTACCGCACAAAACAATAATAGCTTGGTACAAGTCAGTGAGGTGAATGCTCTCAAGTTGTTGGTATTTAGTGGGATGCGAAAAAGTGAAGTTCTCGGATTAAAGTGGGACTGGGTCGATTTAGTAAAATCCAAGATTACCCTACCAGATAGTAAAACTGGTGCGAAAGAAGTAGTGTTAAACGACCCCGCGATATCCTGCATCAAAGAGCAACAGCGAATAGTCGGAAACCCTTATGTTTTTGTAGGAGGCAAGAGCGGGCAACATTTGGCGACTATTTCTAGGATATGGGAATGTGTGCGTAAGGATGCTTCGCTTGAAGATGTACGAATACACGACCTACGTCACACTGTCGGATCAACAGGCGTCGCGGTCGGCGCTCACATGAGGCTAATCGCAGGCATTCTGGGGCATCAAAGTACGAGAACAACAGAAAGATACGTCCATGCCGACCTGACACCACTTCAGGATGCCGCTCATGCAATCGGCAATAAAATTGCGAGCGCCCTGAACAATCGAATGACCACTGAATAATGCCGGAACCCGTCCTAACAATTCGACTACGAGGGACAAGCAGTTTTGGTGACAGGATTGAACTCACTGATGAAGAAATTGGTCTCCTGCGCCGCAAATTAGAGATTGAATTTGACCCTACAGACTTACAAAAAGCTCTCGACGCATTTCGGTTGAGGTCAAATTTGATGGTGTACATCAGGCTGAATGAACTAGTTAGTACACTCAAGAAAATTGCCCGCAACCCGAAATCCTACAATCGGCACGTGCA
>JALEGM010000227.1 GCA_022763145.1 Aquisalinus sp.
ATCGGATTGCATGGCAATGCCCTTGCGGCAGGTCACCATGGATAGGTCGTGCATTGAAATCATGCTTCTGCAAAGACTTCGCCACGATATCGACGTTCTTCTTCCTGTTGCAGAAGATGATGCCATTCTTGACCTCTGTATCCCGGATCAGCTTGCGCAAGGTCGCCCGTTTCAGGCTGTCATTGCCAGATGGCATATGGACGACGCGCTGCTCGATACTCTCTGCGGTAGTTGATTGACGGGCCACTTCGACCCGCGCCGGTGCGGAAAGGAACTGGTCTGTGATTCGCTGAATTTCCGGTGGCATGGTCGCCGAGAAAAACAGGGTCTGTCGGGTGAAGGGTGTCAGATTGAATATCTTCTCAATGTCGGGGATGAAACCCATATCCAGCATACGGTCGGCTTCATCGACGACCATGACCTGAACCCCTGACAAAAGCAGCTTGCCGCGCTCGAAATGATCCAGCAGGCGGCCAGGGGTTGCAATCAGTACATCAACCCCGCGAGCAAGCTTTGCATCCTGGTCCGCGAAAGAAACACCACCGATGAGGAGGGCCATGGTGAGCTTGTGATACTTGCCATACGCTTCAAAGCTTTCAGAGACTTGCGCAGCCAGTTCCCGTGTTGGGGCGAGCACAACGGAACGCGGCATTCTGGCCTTGGCGCGCCCCTGAGCGAGACGATGAATGAGAGGGATAGTAAAGCTGGCTGTTTTGCCCGTGCCGGTCTGAGCGATACCCAGAACATCACGGCCCTTTAGCGCTTCAGGGATCGCTTGTGCCTGAATCGGCGTCGGCGTGTCATAGCCTGCCTCTGTCAGTGCTTTCAGGATGTTTTCCTCAAGACCGAGATCTTCAAACTTCATGAATTCCGTGCCTGTCGCGTCCTGTCTTCATACATCAAGCTATTCCGAACTGGCAGATGCAAAAACTGCACCAGCCACTAATATGGAGTGATTACCTTGAAGCACCACTAAACTTGTGTGCCTATATGGTGCCGGAACGGCACCCTCATTTGTTGTGCAGCGCAATAGGCAAGTTCTGATGCCGTGTCAAACAGGCGAGGATACAAGCCGCCTTTATTCAGCTTAGCGTGTTGTTTGTGTGACAACTGCAGCAAGAGCAAGACAGATGAGCTGTAATCTGGCATCTGGACTTTATGAGCATAGACCGACCCAGCCGGATTTATCCGGCAGAAGACCTGAATATTCCACCCGTTGTTGAGACGCAGCCTGACCGGCGAACCTGTGTCATCGGCGATATAGAATTGCATTATCTGGTCTGGGGGGATCGTGCGAAGCCACCAGTCGTATTGGTGCATGGGGGCAAGGACCACTGCCGCAATTGGGACTGGACCGTCGCAGCTCTGATCGATGACTATTGTTGCATCACGCCGGACATGCGTGGCCACGGTGACAGCGGCAGGTCTGCTGGGGGCGGCTACTCGACTGAGTTATTCGTTTCAGATTTTGCTTTCTTCATGGAGCATCTGGGCGCCGAGGGGTTCGCGCAACCTCTTGATCTTATAGGTCACTCTATGGGGGGTAATATTGTCCTGCATTATGCCGCAGCTTACCCGGAGAAAGTCAGCCGGCTCATCTCCATGGAAGGACTGGGCTCCTCCCAGAAGATGTATGATGAGTTTATGGAAAAGCTGCCCGCCAAGCGTTTGCGTGACTGGATTGACCGCAGGGTAGCAGGAGAACGCAAACAGAAATGGCGTTTCAAAAACCCGGAGGAAATGGTCGAGCGAATGGCCACGGTGCACAAGAACCTGCGCCTGGACCAGTCTCGACATTTGGCGCTGCACGCTGCGCGTCTCTATCCGGACGGCTGGGGGTGGAAACATGACCCGCGTTTTGGATTCTTCCCGCCACCGAAATTGACGGCACCAGAAGAGTACAGCCGTTTATATGAGAGCATCACCTGTCCGGTTCTGCTGATGCGCGGGGAAGACAGTTGGGCCTCAGACCCAGTTGAAGACGGGCGGATCAACGCCTTTTCGGATGCGCGTCTTATCAATTATCCAGAGGCAGGGCATTGGCATCACCACGATCAGTTTGACGCCTTCATCAAGGATGTGAAAGATTTTCTGGACCAGTAAGGACCCCGATCATGAAGCCAGCTCACGCCAAACTCATCGCCGCAATCATTCTTGATATTGCCGACTTTACTGTTGGACGCATTCTGGGGTTCGGCACGGCGATGGATATGGTCATGGTGCTGATCGCCTTTGCTATGTTTGGATGGAAAGGTCTGTTCTCCCTCTGGGAAGTAGCTGACCTTTCCGATCAGGTGGATGGTTTTGTGCCGACATTGACCCTGATCGCGCTGAGTGAGTTGCGTGACGGGAAAAAAGACAAAGCTGCTGACGATCATGAGCCAGAGGCTATTGAACAGAAAAAGTAATCTGCTTACCGGCCAATGACGGGTAAGTTTGCGCTAATGCATAAAATTATTTGAGAGGAGATACTGATGACTGGACTGAAATCACGAGAAATCCATCTGAAAGAGTACCCGAAAGGTGCGCCGACAGCTGATCTGTACGAGATCAAGGAAGTAGATGTGCGCGAGCCGGGTGAGGGGGAAGTTCTCATACGGATCGTCTGGATGACAGTTGACCCTTACATGCGCGGTCGGATGCGTCCTGACGTCAAGAGCTATATTCCGCCATTCCAGCTCGGTGAACCACTGGACGGAGGTGCCGTCGGGCAGGTCGTCAAATCAAACGCGGCAGGCTTTGCAGAGGGCGATTATGTTGTCGGCTTTAATGGGGGCTGGCGGGAATATTACACGGGGCCAGCAGAAGCCTATACCAAGGTCGATCCGAACCTCGCGCCCCTCTCAGCTTATCTCGGGGTGCTGGGGATGCCTGGCATGACTGCCTGGGCCGGCGTTACCCAAATCATGGAACCAAAAGAAGGTGAGACCATGATGGTAACAGGTGCTGCTGGCGCCGTGGGGTCCATCGTATGTCAGATCGGCAAACTCAAGGGCTGCAAGGTCATCGGGTCCGCAGGCAGTCAGGAAAAATGTGACTGGATCAGCTCCGAGCTTGGTGTCGATGTTGCCTATAATTACAAGGATTTCGACGGGTCATCAGCAAAGCTCAGTAAATACCTGGCCGAGAATGCCCCTAAAGGTATCGATACCTATTTCGAGAATGTTGGTGGTTTCCAGCTCGAGGCGCTCCTGAACAATATAGGCTTTGGTGGCCGTATTGCTCTGTGCGGCATGATCTCTGTTTACAACAATACGAACCCTGAGCCGGGACCAGCCAATCTCACCAACCTTATCGGACGCGGTGTGTTGGTGCGTGGTTTCATCGTCTCAAACTATATGAATCTGATGCCGCAATTCTTTGGCGAAATGGGGCCATGGGTGGCCAGTGGCAAGGTGAAGTTCCGGGAGACTGTCTATGAAGGACTCGACAGCGCGCCAGAGGCTTTTGCAGGCCTGTTCACTGGCGACAACACTGGCAAGGTTGTCATTCGGGTCGGTCCTGACAACATGTAAGACCCTGACTAGGGCGTTAACGAAAAATCCTCTGGCCCATGCGCGTTTGTGCTTGATTTCTCAAACGCCGGGCCTTAGGAAACGCTTCTTGCTGGAAACAGCATACGCGCGGGTGTAGCTCAGCTGGTTAGAGTGCCGGCCTGTCACGCCGGAGGTCGCGGGTTCGAGCCCCGTCACTCGCGCCAGTTCTCAAATTTATTATCCTTAAAAATCAAGATGTTAGGTTTGAGAACGGCGCGCCGCCTGCGCTTTTTTCCAAAAGTGGGATACAAACTGGATACAAAATGGGATACAAAGGCGTATGGCAAACATGCGCGATCCCGATAGATTTTTGCTCAAGCGTGGAAGACGTTGGTACTATCAACGTCGCGTACCCGGACAATTTTCACATCTCGACCAGCGGCGTTTTGCGAAGGTATCGCTCAAGACCGATTCACTCGAAATCGCGCGCCTGAGGCGGGACCACCTTGCTGAAGCGGATGACGAATACTGGATGGCGCTGGCAATTGAGTTGGCGGAAGACAATGCAAATGGCCCAACTGTGCGAGCTGCTTTAGAGCATCGCTACAAGGCCGCTATTTCACGCGCAATGGCTTATGGCTTCTCATACAAACCTGCCGAGCCGCTCGCCGAAAGTCGTTCTATTGCCGAGTTGATGGAGCGGATAAAAACACTTGAGGCGCAATCTGGTGCCGATGGTGATCCGAAGCGAGCTGATAGCGAAGCGCTCTTGGGAGGAGCCCCAAATCCCGCTTCAACAATTCCAGTTTCCGAAGCCTTTGAGCTTTATGTTTCGAAGATCGCGTTTGATGACCAATACAATAAGTCGGAGGCACAAAGGCGGTCTTGGGAGAAAACGAAGCGAACTTCGATCAACTATTTCATCGAACAGATGGGTGACCTTCCTCTCAGCGAAATTACCCGCGATAAAGCCCTTGAATATCGCGATTGGTGGGTGGAGCGAATGCAACCTCAAGACGGAGCTCTAAAACCCGTTGCTCCGAACACGGCGAACCGCCACATCGGCAATATGCGCTCGCTTCTTCAGCGATATTACAAGCACATTGGTGAAACCGATTTCGAAGATCCGTTCCGCGACTTTTACTTCTCAGGGAAGACAGAAGCGAAACGGGCATCGTTTACAGATGATTGGGTGCGCTCTCGTATCTTAGTGCCGGGACTGTTCGACGGTTTGCGTTTGGAACTACGGGTGTTGATATATCTGCTGATCGAAACGGGTGCGAGATTAAGTGAGCTTGTGAACCTACAGTCCGAAGATATTCGTCTAAATGCTAAGGTTCCTCATATTGCAATCCGCCCGGAACAAAACCGTGAGTTAAAGACAGAGGATTCGCGGCGAGAGATTCCGCTGGTCGGCGTTGCTGAAATCGCTATGCGGTCATGCCCTGAAGGGTTTCCGTACTATTACGATAAAAGCACACTCGTATCTGCCAACCTGATGAAGGCCTTCCGCCAGCGCAAGCTTCTGCCGTCGTCAGATCATGTCATCTATTCATTCCGGCACTCTTTCGAGGATCGCATGCTGGAGGGCGGTCTGGACTATGGTCTGCGATGCGCTCTGATGGGACATAAGAACAATCGTCCAGAATATGGCCAAGGCGGATCGCTTGATTACCGTCGCAGCGAGTTATTGAAGATCGCTCATCCTTTTCAGCCAG
>JALEGM010000228.1 GCA_022763145.1 Aquisalinus sp.
CAATGGCTCGCGGTGGCGGACTGAAATCCAACCACGCTTACGCGCGTTCATCATGCAACATCATGATGCGGCAAATGAGAAAAAAGTGCAGGCGCAGCATACTGCTAGCCATTTGAAACTAGTGAAAAGCGACTGATTGCCCCTTTCAGCGGCTGGCCCTAGGGTAGGGGAAAACCTGTCCGGGGTCTTACATGTCCAAGAAACTCAAAAAAGGCGACCGCCTCTATCTGGTGGACGGCTCGTCCTACATTTTCCGCGCGTATCACGCTTTACCTCCTCTAACGCGCAAATCTGACGGCATGCCCGTTGGGGCGGTTTCCGGCTTCTGTAACATGCTGTGGAAACTGCTGGCTGACGTGAATGATGATGCCGTTAAGGAGATGGGGACGCCGACCCACTTCGCCGTAATCTTCGACCATTCCTCACATTCATTTCGGAATGATCTTTACAGCGAGTATAAGGCCAATCGAGACGCCCCACCCGAAGACTTACGCCCGCAGTTTGGTCTGATCCGCGATGCCGTCCGCGCCTTCGGGCTACCTTGCATAGAGATGGAAGGATATGAAGCAGACGACCTGATTGCCACATATGCTCAGTCTGCAGATAAGGAGGGCGCAGAAACTGTTATCATCTCTTCTGACAAGGATCTGATGCAACTTATTACCGACAACACGACCATGTATGACACCATGAAGTCACGCAAGATCGGCCGTGCTGAAGTGATAGACAAGTTTGGCGTTGAGCCTGAAAAAATGATTGATTTGCAGGCACTGACTGGTGACTCTGTCGATAACATTCCAGGCGTACCCGGCATCGGCCCCAAGACTGCAGCCCAGTTGCTTGATGAATATGAGACGCTGGAAAATCTTCTCGAACAGGCAGATGGCATAAAGCAGAAAAAGCGCAGGGAAAATCTCATTGAGTTTGCAGAAGATGCGCGGCTTTCCAAGGAACTCGTGACACTCAAAACAGACGTGCCGGATGTGGAACCGGAGAGCGGCTTTGCTGTGACCCCATTGCCCCATGACCAACTCGTTTCGTTTCTTGAAGTGATGGAATTCACCACACTGACAAAGCGGGTCCGAGCTGCAGGCGGTAATACTGCACCTGCAACGGCTGCAGCCCCATCACGTGATACAAGAGAGATTAACACAGATGCATATCAGACTGTCTACTCCTTGCAGGAAGTGAAGAACTGGGTTGAAAAAGCTTACACCCGCGGCCTGATCGCTGTTGATACGGAAACAACAGGCCTCGATGCCATGTCTGTAAGACTGGTGGGTATCTGCCTCGCGACTGCACCGGGAGATGCCTGTTATATTCCCCTCACTCACGGTGCAGGTGATCTGGATCTAAGCGACCCTGATGCAGTGAAACAGTTGGATACAGACGATGTTCTCAATATCTTGGGGCCAATGCTGGAAGATCCGTCTGTTTTGAAGATTGGCCAAAACTTCAAGTATGACATGCTCATCTTCCAACGCTACGGCCTCAATGTGACGCCAGCCGATGACACGATGCTAATGTCTTACGCTGTGGAGTGCGGCCTTAACAAGCACGGCATGGACGAGCTGTCCAAGAAGCATCTTGGTCATGAATGTATCAGTTTCACCTCGTTGGCAGGCACAGGTAAAAAGCAAAAAACTTTTGATCAGATCCCTATTGCGGATGCCGCAAAATATGCCGCTGAAGATGCAGATGTGACGCTTCGCCTGTATCACATTTTATCACCGAAACTGATCTCTGCACAGAAAAAGACTATGTACGAGACCCTGGAGCGACCCATGGTGCATGTTATTGCCGGCATGGAACGTGAGGGTGTGAAAGTGGACCGTGATGTCCTCTCACGGTTGTCCGGTGAGTTTGCACAACGCATGGCGCAGCATGAAACAAGTGCACATGATCTTGCTGGGGAGAAATTCAATCTTGGTAGCCCGAAACAGATATCCGAAATTCTGTTCGGTAAACTCGGCCTTGAAGGCGGTAAGAAAACCAAAACCGGTGCATGGTCTACCAGTGCCGAAGTGCTAGACGCCCTTGCTGCACAAGGTGTTGAGATCGCGCAAGAAATTCATCAATGGCGTCAACTTTCAAAGCTGAAGGGCACTTATACAGACACACTGCCAGGGGCGATTAACAAAGACACAGGCCGTGTCCATACCTCTTATTCTCTGGCCGCGACGCCAACAGGCCGACTCTCTTCTAATGATCCCAATCTGCAGAATATTCCTATTCGAACCGAAGATGGTCGGAAAATACGTACAGCATTCATTCCAGAAAAAGGGAATGCGCTCATTTCTGCTGACTACAGTCAGATTGAGCTGCGCTTGTTGGCACATATAGCCAACCTTGATGCACTCAAACAGGCTTTTGCCGATGGCACTGATATCCATGCCATGACAGCATCAGAGATGTTCGGAGTCCCTATCGAAGGGATGGATCCGATGGTTCGTCGTCGCGCTAAAGCAATCAACTTTGGAATTATCTATGGCATCTCTGCCTTCGGCCTAGCCAATCAGTTGGGCATTTCACGGGGGGAAGCAAAGGATTATATCGATAGTTATTTTGAGAAGTTTCCCGGCATCCGGCAGTATATGGATGAAACAATTGCTTTTGCCAAAGAGAATGGATTTGTGGAAACAGTCTTTGGCCGCAGAACTCATATCCCGAACTTCAAGATCCCGGCACAGCGAGGATATGCCGAACGGCAAGCGATCAATGCGCCTATTCAAGGATCAGCCGCCGATGTGATACGCCGCGCTATGATCCGCATGCCGCATGCATTACTTGAATCTGGCTTAAAAGCGAAGATGCTTTTGCAGGTTCATGATGAACTGATCTTTGAGTGCGCTGAGAGGGAAGCCAAGAAAACATGTGCTCTCGTCAAGGAGGTTATGGAAGCAGCAGCCTCTCCTGCAGTACATATTGATGTGCCGCTCGTCGTAGAGACAGGCATTGGGCAAAACTGGGATGAAGCTCACTAAAGAGTCAGAAAAGATTTAGATTGGTTTTCTCGCTAAAAAGCTTGAGAGCCAGCGTGCCGGCATGAGAATTCCCTGCCCTATTTAAAGCGGGTGACCACACCGCCACAGTACATATGCCAGGCACGATGGCCAGAATACCGCCACCAACACCAGATTTACCGGGTAATCCCACATGAAAAGCGAAGTCGCCACTCATATCATAGTGACCACACGTCATCATCAAAGCATTGATACGATTGACGTGCGGATGTGTGGCAACCTGCTTACCGGAAACTGGATCAACGCCATCATTCGCAAGATATGATCCAGACCGCGCCAATTCTTCACAAGTCATCTCGAGGGAACACTGGCAAAAGTAAGCTTGCAGAACGTCTTCCGGGTCATTTTTCAGCACACCAAAGCTTTTCATGAAGTAAGCCAGACTACGATTACGGTTGCCCCATAACGCCTCTGATCTTGCAACGTCATCATCAATGTGCACGCGTGATGAGCCAGATAGATTGCGTGCGAACTCAAGAATCAGATTTGCGGTACTTTTCTCACCACAGTGAGTAATAATAGTGTCTGTGACAACAATGGCACCTGCATTGATAAAAGGGTTACGGGGGATTCCCTGCTCATGTTCAAGCTGAACGATGGAGTTGAACGCGCTGCCGGATGGTTCTCGACCCACTCGGTCAAAAAGACCTTCATTCTCAAACCCAAGCGCAATCGTCAGAGTAAACACTTTTGATATTGACTGAATGGAGAAAGGTAGATCAGCATCACCTGTCTTGAAGCATTCCCCTGCCATTGTATTTACAGCCATACCAAAAGCCTGCGGATCCACTTTAGATAAGGCTGGAATATAGTCAGCAACTTTACCGACACCCAGCTCAGGCTGGATTTGCTCCTTTATGTCATCAAGTATCTTCTGCCAATTCATGAATGGGCTGGTGGCAGAGTGTCAGACAAAAATCAACCACCAGATACAATGTCGCTCAAGGCCTTGAGTATCGGGCCAATAGCTTTAGTCAAACCCTTATAAGCAAGCTCGTCACTCGTCATTGCTTCTAACTGGGCTGATAATCCAGTCGCTAATTGTACCGCTTGCGGGTGAGTGCGCAATTTTGCAAGGCTATCGGTATAGATACGAATTGTAAACAAAGAGCTGCTGCTTGCAGGTAGCCGCCGAATAGTCTGGCGCTCGACACGAATGAATATATGATCAAAAGGGCTTTCACCTATCTCAAGCCACTCATCATGACTGTGCGGTTCCGGCCTGTAGAGCTGTGACCCCTCATCCAGTGACCAGTTCAAGCGCCAGAGAATCTTGTCTGGCAATAAGCGATCAAAAATGAGATTGACCTTGTTAGCCATCACTTGCTGATAGCCCGGAACCGGTTCATGTACTTTTTCAAGCGTTTTACCGATCTTGTCCGCCAACTTCCAAGAGGACGGGAAGCAAAGGCAAGCCGCTG
>JALEGM010000229.1 GCA_022763145.1 Aquisalinus sp.
ATACTGATTTCAAAGCCCCTACTAAATCACCCGCAATGGTGCCGGGGCCGCTGAGGTGACCTGCTTCAGCATGTAGCCAGACGGCGGCGCAGGTTGCTTCGAATGAGGGCATGCCTTGCGCGATCAGCCCGGTGATGATGCCTGCCAATACGTCCCCGGAGCCGGCGGTTGCCAGCCAGGGCGAGCCGTTTGTGTTGATGGCAGCCTGACCGGACGGAGCCGCAATGACCGTGTCATCACCTTTCAGCAGCACCACCGCACCGCTGATCCTGGCAGCCTGCCGCACCGCATTCAGCTTGTCCCCTGTCTTTTCCAACAGATCGCCAAACAGGCGCGAGAACTCACCCGGATGCGGCGTCAGCACATCATCCGCCCGCAGAGCAGAAAAAAGCACGTCGGGATTTTCGTCAAAACTGGTCAACGCATCAGCATCCAGCACCACACACGCTTTTGCCTGCAAGACCTCCAGCACTTTGGCCCTCGTTGTTTCTGACGCCCCCATGCCGGGGCCTGCCAACACGGCCGTCACGCGCGCATCCGACAGTGCAGCACCAATATCCTCAACCGTGTCAGCCCGCTGCTGCATCACTTCCGTCAGATGACAAGCATTTACCTGCAAGGCCGCCGCCGGGCACAGCAATTTCACAATCCCTGCCCCGCTGCGCAACGCTGCCACAGCCCCAAGTCTTGCTGCACCACTCTCAAACGGCCCGCCGGAGAGAACATAAGCTGCCCCCCGCGCATATTTGTGGGCCTCATGATCCGGCTTGGGGAAGCAGTTCTGCCACAAGGCCGGTACGTTTATAAATGTCCCTGACTCAATATCGCCCAGAACCTCAGCAGGGATACCAATATCTTTTACATGTACATCACCGCAACGCGCTTTACCCGGATGCAGGTAGTGTCCCGGCTTGCCACGAAAAAAAGTGACTGTGTGCTGAGCATTCACGCAAGACCCAGCGGACTTTCCCGTGTTCCCGTCCAAGCCACTTGGCACATCAACGGCGATGACAGGCAATCCACTGGCATTAACGCGGGCAACGATCTCTGCAGCGACACCCTCCAGTTCCCGACTAAGCCCTGCCCCAAACAGCGCATCTACAATGATCGCAGGGGTCGTCCAGTCGATGTTTGCTGGCGCCACTACCTTGCCGTGCCAGTCAGCCGCCGCCAGCGCAGCGTCCCCCTTCAAGCTGGCTGTATCCGTTATGCTCGTGAGTTGCACTGACCAGTCCGCCTCATGGAGAAGACGCGCGATGACATATCCATCCCCCCCATTATTGCCGGGTCCGCACAGCACCAGCACAGGACGCGCCGCCCAACGCTGGCGCATAAAATCAGCTACAGCCTGCCCGGCAGTTTTCATCAGATCATATCCCGCCGTGCCAGCTGCTATTGTCAGCGTGTCGGCCTGAGCCATCTCTTCGGTCGTGAGCAGTTCAAACATTTCCCTCAAAACCACTTGATTTTTGGAATAAAATCGCGCCTGTTATGGCACTTGAGAAGTTAAATTGACCCCTGCGGCAAGCACCATATGTGCATTATACGCACAACACCGGGATAACAGCGATGAAAAGAATTGAAGCCATTATCAAACCCTTCAAGCTGGATGAAGTGAAAGAAGCTCTTCAGGAAGCTGGTCTGCAGGGGCTGACAGTTTATGAAGCCCGCGGCTTCGGGCGCCAGAAAGGACATACCGAGTTGTATCGCGGCGCGGAGTACGTGGTCGATTTCCTGCCCAAGGTAAAAGTCGAATTGATAGTTGACGACAGTGCGGTCCAGGCGGCTGTTGAAACAATCACCAACGCCGCTAAATCAGGCCGCATCGGCGACGGCAAAATCTTTGTCTCTCCCGTTGAAGAAGCGATTCGCATCCGCACCGGCGAGACAGGCCGCGAAGCGCTCTAGAGGCTACCGCGCGACAATATACCAATAACGTGTAATATGGCGTCTTTTGCGCATTATCGTGCTATATATTATGCTAAATTGGCCCGTTGCTGGCGCAACTTTGCCTGATAACTGCAAATAATTGCTGCACCGCAAAAATTTTCCTTGATCGCCAAGCTGGTTTTGGCAGACTGCCCGCAAGCGTTAACCATGTCGTGGCGCTCCAACCAATAACACCTAGCAGAGAGGGGTCTATCCCGATGTCAGCCGAACAGGTACTAAAACTAATCAAGGAAAAAGACGTAAAATATGTCGATCTGCGCTTCACAGATCCGCGCGGGAAGTGGCAGCATGTCACATTTGACCTCTCCCTTGTTGACGATGATTTCTTCACAGATGGTCAGATGTTTGATGGCTCATCCATCGCTGGCTGGAAGGCGATCAACGAGTCAGACATGATCCTGATGCCGGATACAGAAACCGCAGTCATGGACCCCTTTTTCGCACAGCCAACCTTGTCTTTGTTCTGCGACATCCTGGAGCCAGCCACAGGTCAGCCTTACAATCGTGACCCGCGCACAACAGCCAAAGCAGCAGAAGCCTATCTGAAAGCTTCCGGCATTGGTGACACGGCTTATTTTGGTCCCGAAGCAGAGTTCTTCGTTTTTGATGACGTGCGCTGGA
>JALEGM010000230.1 GCA_022763145.1 Aquisalinus sp.
ACATATTGCGCACACCATTAGAGGAGGCGCTTTTGCCATCCAGCTTTTTGCGCAGGACAAAATGTGTCTCAGAGCCCATCAGTAAAATTCCGTTTACCTCGAAAAAATCCGACGAAGTGGTTTACAGACGGTTAACACAATCGATTGCTTTCGCCCCGTCATGGTTAAACGCAATTTTACGCCTGTCCGCTAATGTCCCTTCAGTGCACAAGTTCGGGGATTAGGTGGTCATGGCGGATACGCTTCAACCAATTATCAAAAAGAAAAAAGTTGTTGGCGGTCATGGTCACCATGGGGGGGCTTGGAAGGTTGCTTATGCTGACTTCGTGACCGCGATGATGGCGTTCTTCCTTCTGATGTGGCTATTGAACGCGACTACGGAAGACCAGCGCAAAGGTATTGCGGACTACTTCAACCCAACCATTCCGGTCAGCCGCATTTCTGGCGGGGGCTCAGACGCCCTCAGCGGTGACTCTATCTATAGTGAGCAGACACTGGCCAGAGACGGTACCGGCGCCCGCCAAAAAGAAAATGCAACAAAGGAGAGCGGCGCCAAAGGTCAGGATAACACCAACGCCGGAACAGACGCTAATCTCGTCAGCGAAAAAGCAGCACAGCTTCAGGCCGCGATTAAAAATAGTAATACAACTCTATCAGAACACTTGCTGATAAAAATGAGTCCGGAAGGCTTGGTCATTGAACTCGTCGAGTCAGACAGTCGTCCTCTTTTCGCTGTTGGTAATGCCAGATCATCCCAACTGCTCCAGGAACTTCTGAAAATCGTCGCGGCGTCTTTTGCTGACGTCGAGAACAACATCAAGATCGTTGGCCATACCGATGCCAAGAGCTTTGGTCCGAATGCCCCCTACACGAACTGGGAGCTGTCAACAGACCGTGCCAATACAGCGCGGCGCTATCTGTTGAAATCGGGCTTCCCGGCTGACCAGATTACAGAGGTTTCAGGCAAGGCGGACACAGACCCATTATCGGAAGATCCATTCGCTCCGGAAAATCGTCGTATTTCCATAACGATACTGAAATAAGGTCAGTCAGCACCTCAGCATGCCCCATTAATATATTATCTAATTCTTAACCCTCCTTTTTTACAGCTGTATGGGACGCAGTTTGAAAAAAGGGTTTACCCATGAGCATTTCCTCCTCACTGAATGCCAGTGTGGCCGGTCTTCGTGTCAACGCGACACGCCTGGCAACGATTTCCGACAACATCGCTAACTCAGCCACCTTCGGCTATAAGCGCAGCGATGTGGATTTCTCCACGCAGGTTCTTCGTCAGCGGGAAAATGCATATGCTGCCGGTGGTGTTTCCGTCTCGGTTTTCCGGGATGTCGAAGCCCAGGGTTCCCTGATCAATACAGGTGGCGCAACGGACCTCGCTGTTTCTGGGCGTGGCCTTCTCCCCGTCACGGATGAAACCGGCACAACAACGCTCGCATCACAACGCCCTCTTTCACTGACACCAACAGGCTCTTTCCTGCCTGATGAAAATGGTCTGTTGAGAACATCCAGCGGCCTTTTCTTGCTTGGCTGGGAGGTCGATGCCGCAGGTAATGTTCTGAACCAGACACGCGATAACGCATCCGGCTTAGTGCCTGTGAATGTCAGCCCTAACCAGTTTGTCGCTTCACGCACCAATGAAATTACATTGGGTATCAACTTACCTGCAGATGCGACCAATGCCGGTTCATCTGGTGACCCATTTACAGTACCGATCGAGTATTTTGATAACTTGGGACGCTCTGAAACACTGACTGTCACCTTTACACCGAACCTTCCTGGTACTGGCTCAAGTAATCAGTGGTCAGCCACTATTGAAGATAGTGCAAATATCGCGGGTGGTGTTATCGCCAGCTTCGATGTGGAATTTGATGCAACCTCAACAGCGACGAGTGGTTCCATCCTGAACGTAACCAACACGGCAGGTGGGATTTACGATGGCACAACAGGTACATTTTCCCTGAACGTAGCAGGTGGTCCAATGACTCTGAACATTGGCGCACCAGGTGACAATGCTGGCCTGACACAGCTTGCTGGCCCATTCTCACCAAACGCTATCAGTAAAGACGGTTCTCAGATCGGTAACCTGACAGCAATTGAAATCGACGATAACGGCTTCGTTGAAGCGATTTACGATAGTGGCTTCCGCCGTACACTGTATCAAATTCCGGTCGCGGATGTACCGAACCTGAACGGCCTGCAAGCTCTAAATAGTCAGTCTTACGCCGTGTCGCAAACCAGCGGTGATCTCTACTTCTGGGATTCTGGAAGCGGCCCGGTTGGATCAGTGACCGGCTTCGCCCTGATGGAATCTACCACGGATGTAGCCTCAGAGCTAACAGACCTGATTGCAACCCAACGGGCATATTCATCTAACGCCACAGTTGTTCAAACAGTTGATGAGATGCTGCAGGAGACATCGAACCTCGGCAGGTAATAGCTAACCGCCTGCTGCCAGCCGGAAGGAGTTAAATTGTGACATTAACGCGCGCAATCGCTAATGCGAATTCCGGCTTGGCAGCTGCCTCCTTGCGGGCAGAGATTGCGGCAAACAATGTCGCCAACGCCAGCACACCTGGTTACGTTCGCCGAACTGTTGACCTAGCTGAATCCCGTCTCGGCGGAAGTGGCACCGGCGTTACAGTTGCAGGCGTCATACGGACAGAAAACCCTGCTCTAACGGCAGAAAGACGCCAGGCTGAATCTTCCGCTGGACGTGCCGATATTATCTCCCAAGCGTATACAGAACTGAACCGTGTCTTGGGAGAACCGGACGACACAACGGGCCTGTTCAATAGCTATCAGCGTTTTGAAACAGCAATGCGTGAACTGACGGTCACACCTGAATCGCCTGCGCTGCAGAATGCGCTTTATGGCGCCACTGCTGAAGTGGTATCTGAGTTCAACCTGATCTATTCTAAAGGTCAGCAAATGCGGAATGATGCTGATGCCAGCATCGAGAATGCCGTCACTACGGTGAACAATGCCCTGCGGGATATCGCAGACCTAAACGAGAAAATAACCGCCTTACCCGAGAATTCCACAGAGGCAGCTGTCCTTCTCGATCAGCGCCAGCAGCTTGTGGATCAAGTTTCACAATTCATTCCCGTCAAACAGCTCCCAGCCGGAAACGGTGAGATCAGCCTGATCACGACGGAAGGTGTGTTTCTCCTGTCTGGCGCGCCACGCGAAATTGAATTCACCCGCACACCCTTCATCGGGCCAGGGGCCACATACGATAATGGCACCGGAACGCTTTCAGGCCTGACAGTTGATGGTCAAAACATTACCCCGGGTAGCGACAGCACATTTGCTATTCAGTCCGGCCTTATGGCTGGCTATTTTGCCGTTCGCGACGACGTCGCATTCGATTTTTTACAGCAGGCGGATAGCCTGGCTGCGGACCTTATTGCGCGTTTTTCAGACGACGCACTGGATCCTACCAAAGCTGCTGGGGCCGCCGGTATTTTTACGGATAATGGCGGTCCGGTTGACCCGCTAAACATTGATGGCATCGCCCAGCGCATGACAATGAACGCAGCCGTTGACCCGACACAGGGCGGGCTCGTGTCCCGCTTTCGCGATGGTGTGGGGGCAACAACAGAAGGCCCTGCCGGAGACGCGACAATCCCCGTCAATCTGTTGAACGCTTTTACAGACAGGCAACCTGTTCCTGCAGGCACTGGCCTCACTGGCACGCTATCCGTCAGCGAAGCTGTTGCAGGCGTGACTTCCCTCATCGGTGAGGAACGTATTCGAAGTGATGCTGTCCTCTCCTCAGCGCGTGCGCGTGCAGAAATCCTCAGCGATGCCGAAATCTCGCAGACAGGTGTTGATACCGACCAGGAATTGCAGTCCCTGCTGCTGATTGAACAGGCATATACCGCGAATGCCCGTGTCATACAGACAATCAATGACATGTTTGACAGATTGCTGGAGCTCTAGTTATGGCAATATCATCTGTACCTGACCTTCTTTCCGCAAGGCGCTTCAACCGTACAACACTGGAACTACGGCAACGTATTGAGGTCGTGTCGCAAGAAGCTGTTACCGGTCGCAGGCAAGACCTCACAGAGGCAACACGCGGCAGCGTGGGTGAAGCACACCTCCTCAACAAAGCTGTTCAGGACATTGACAGTCGCCTTAATCTCTACAAGGTCAGCGACACCCGTATCAGTATCATGAACCAGACTTTAAGCGGCGCTCGCCAGACAATGGACAGCATAGGTGTGCGTGTTCTGACTGTGCTGGGCAGTAACAGTGACGCTGGTATTGATACAATTATTCAGGAAGCTGAAACTTCCTTACGTACAATCTTTTCTTCTTTACAGATAAATCAGGGCAGCAGAAACTTGTTCTCCGGCGATGCCACAAATGTCTCACCACTGGGAGACGTGGACCAGTTGCTGAGCGATGTCCGTGCCATTGTCTCCGCCGGACCAGATACCGCAACGATTGATGCAGCCCTTGAAACTTATTTCAATGATCCTGCAGGCGGTTTTCAGACAACTATCTATCAGGGGGGCACTGGCAGCGCCAACTCGATCCTTCTGGAAGGCGATACACGCCTTGACTTTAATGTCCGCGCGGATGACGCAGCCATTAAACAGGTATTCCGCGGTCTTGCCATGATCGCGTCAGCTGATGTGACGCCGTTTGAGCGCTACTCGGATGAATATGAAAACTTCTTCAATAGCGGCTCCTTCAACCTGACAAATGGCGAAAGCGGTCTCGTCGAACTTGAGTCAGGCTTAGGCATTGCACAGCAAACAATTACAAACTCTCAGGATACACTCGCGTCTGCAAAGATAACGCTGTCAGCAACTTATAATGACATGACCTCACGCGATCAGTTTGAGGCTTCTGCAGAGTTGAAAGCTATAGAAGTCCAGCTCGAAGCATCGTATCTTTTAACAGCTCGACTGACAGAACTTTCCCTGACCAATTTCATCCGATAAGGCTCATGAAACATAAATTCCTAGCTTTTGTAGCAGCCCTGACAATTTCCGCATTCGCGCCTTTCTCAGCCTCGGCAGAAGTACGGATTAAAGACATTGTGGATGTCGAAGGCGTGCGGGGGAATGACCTGCTCGGCTACGGTCTCGTGATCGGCCTCAATGGCACCGGCGATACGCTGCGAAATTCTCCCCAGACAGAGGAAGCTCTGACCAGCCTTCTGGAACGCAATGATGTCAACATTGCTGGCGAACAGATTCGGGCCAACAATGTAGCGGCGGTGATGGTAACCGCTACCCTGCCAGCCTTTGCGCGTGGTGGCTCCAGCATTGATGTAACCGTGTCATCCATTGGCGATGCCTCCAGCCTTTCCGGTGGTACGCTGGTCATGACCCCCCTCAAAGCAGCTGACGGCAGCATCTATGCTGTGGCTCAGGGCAGCGTTCTCATAAGCGGTTTCCAGGCGGAAGGTGATGCAGCGTCAATAACCGAAGGTGTCCCAACCACTGGCGCGATCCCGAATGGTGCCCGCGTCGAGCGCGAACTTGCCTTTGAATTTGGGTCATTGTCCGAGATTAACCTCGCCCTGCGCTCGCCAGATTTCACGACAGCCACGCGCATTGAAACAGCCATCAATGTTGGTACGTCACGCCCCTTGGCAACCATGCTCGACGCAGGCACGGTCCGCCTGAACCTTGCGGGGCTGACAGACTCTCCAGCCCGCGTCATCAGCCAGATTGAAAACCTGACGCTGACACCGGCTCAGCAGGCGCGTGTCGTGGTGGATCAGCGCTCTGGCACCATCGTGCTTGGCTCTGATGTCAAGATTTCGTCCGTAGCTGTTGCACAAGGCAACCTGTCAATCCGCATCGCCGAAACACCGGTCGCTGTTCAGCCAAACCCGTTCTCGTCAACAGGTGAGACAATCGTCCTGCCCCGCACACAGATTGATGTTGTGGATGCTCAACCCGGTAATATCGGGATTGTTGAGAGTAACGTCACGCTCTCTGAGCTGGTCTCAGGACTGAATGCCCTCGGCGTCTCCCCGCGAGAGATGATCGACATTCTGAAATCCATGAAAACTGCTGGCGCTCTCCACGCAG
>JALEGM010000231.1 GCA_022763145.1 Aquisalinus sp.
GGTGGCCTGCTGGGATAATCTGAAAGCCCGCGGTATTCCGTTCATGACGGCTCCGCCCGATACTTATTATGACATGTTGCCAGAACGTCTGCCTAATCATGGCGAAGACACAGACGCGCTGAAAGCTCGCGGCATTCTACTGGACGGAACAACCGAAGGTGGGCAACCTAGACTGCTGCTACAGATATTCTCTGAAACTCAGCTTGGCCCAGTTTTCTTCGAGTTTATTCAGAGAAAAGGTGATGACGGGTTTGGGGAAGGTAACTTCAAAGCTCTCTTCGAATCCATTGAGCGCGATCAAGTTAACCGAGGTGTGCTGAGCGTAGAAGAAAAGGCCGCATCATGACCCTGCCTACCCTAGATGGTTTTCATCACGTCGCCTACCGCTGCAAAGATGCGAAGGAAACAGTTGAGTTCTATCAAAAAGCCCTGGGGGCAGAATTTGACATTGCTTTCGCGGAAGATCATGTTCCATCAACCGGTGCATATGATCCGTACATGCATGTTTTTTTGAAAGTCGGAAATAATAATATTCTGGCATTCTTTGAACTGCCCGAGCAACCGGAGATGGGACGTGATCTCAACACCCCAGAATGGGTGCAACACATCGCCCTGCGCGCGACTTCGCCGGAAGACCTTCTAAGCATGAAAACACATCTTGAAGATATGGGGCTGGATGTTCTCGGACCAACCAACCACGGCATTTTCAAGTCAATCTACTTCTTCGATCCCAACGGGCATCGTCTCGAAGTGGCTGCCGACACAGGTACAGAAGAGCAGCTGTCTGAGTTAAACAGAGTTGCAGGGGACATGCTTGAAGAGTGGTCACGAACGAAGCAGGCTCCCCAACATGCGGCATGGTTACATGAAGCTGCGCGAGATGAACATCACTGAGCACCGACGGATTTTTGTATAATGAAACTAGCTAGCTTGAAAAATAATACACGCGATGGCGCACTGCACGTTGTATCAAAAGACTTAAGTCGCTGCCTGTCTGCAGAGGGCATCGCTGCCACTTTGCAGCAGGCTCTGGATGACTGGGATAATGTCTCCCATAAACTCCAGAAACTGTCTGATGAACTGGAAGCTGATCCTTCAGTAGGCATTACCTTTGAACAATCCAACTGCCGCTCACCATTACCTCGAGCTTTTCAATGGGCAGATGGTTCTGCCTATGTCAATCATGTTGAGTTAGTACGCAAAGCACGTGGTGCGGAAATGCCAGAATCTTTCTGGACTGATCCCCTTATGTACCAGGGTGGCTCAGATTCATTTCTTGATCCGTATGAGAATATCGTCATGCCTCAAGACGAAGGCTTTGGTATAGACATGGAAGGTGAGATTGCCGTCATCACCGATGATGTGCCAATGGGAGTTTGCGCCACTGAGGCGCTATCGCACATCAAGCTGATCATGCTGGTGAACGATGTCAGCCTACGTGGACTAATTCCAGGAGAGCTGGCCAAAGGGTTTGGCTTCTTCCAATCTAAACCTTCAAGCGCCTTCAGCCCTTGCGCGATTACACCGGAGGAACTTGGCGAGAACTGGAAGGAAGGTAAGCTGCACTTACCACTGCTGGTTACCTACAACAGCATGCCGTTTGGCAAGGCGAATGCTGGGGTAGATATGACCTTCAGTTTCGGACAACTCATTGCCCACGCCGCCAGAACGCGACCTCTTGAAGCAGGAACAATAATTGGTTCCGGCACAGTTTCAAATAAGCTGGGGGATGGATCACCCGGCAAACCAATCACCGAAGGCGGTGTTGGCTACTCCTGCATTGCAGAAATACGGATGATTGAGACAATCAATTATGGCGAGGCTTCAACGCCTTTTATGAAGTTTGGTGATACAGTTGCAATCGATATGCAGGATGAGGATGGAACTTCTCTCTTTGGTCGCATCGACCAAACTGTCCAAAAGGCCGGTTAGTAGATAAAGCTAAACGGCCAAAATATATCAGGACGCTTCCGAGAAAAGGTGTGTTTCTTCAGCCGAGAGTATCAACTCCAACTCACCATGCGTTAACTTGTCAAGAAGCTGGATACCATAGCCATCAAACCTGCTTGAGCGAATAATTCCATTTTTGCGAATGTCTTCAAACTCGATCTGAACAGAAGCATCTTTGCGACATTCAAGATAGTGGGAGGCTGGTCTGAATGTCAGACCGAACTGAGAAACCTCGACAATTGCACCATCGAGCGAGAAGCCTCGGCTTGTGAAGTTCAACTTGGCAATTGCAAAACTTTCTTTCCGCTCAGCCTGTCGCCTGTCCTTATTCCTCTTAACGTCCTTCTGGAGTTTCTTGGCAAGCTTGGCGGATACACGATTAGATGGCGGTGTATAGCTGGCGCTCGAATATGATAGCGGATCCGGATTGGATGTAGCTTTAGCGGATTTGGATGCTTTTCTTTTCAAGAGACGTTCAAGCATAATTATCCTTTCGATCCAGCTGCAACTGCCTGGTTAGAATGCTGTTGAGGACTAACCGTTTCTGCACCGACAGACTTTTTCTGACTACGATACAAAGCCCCCAGCATGCTCTTCAGCTGTTTGATGTTAAGTTCTTCGGAATCTTCCTTGAGCTCTTTTGATAAAGACCCTCCCTGCTCTTCGAGTGCAGTTGTTTCCGGAACAGGGTCTGGAGTATTAATCTTTTTATACACTAGCCGGAGTATCTTGGAATTCTGCTCTTCTCGCTCAGATTGCTCGGCATTGATAAGGGCAGTAAGCTCCGTCAACTCATCACGTAAATCTGTAGTATGCGACACTCTATGGAATGCTTCGATTGAGCGAGTGAGAGCCTTGTGAACGATCTTGTTTTGATCAGAGAGTGTTTTGACAGAGCCAGCAATATTACTGGATATTTGCCTGCTCTCACTCGTCTCTAAAACAAGCTTGTCCACCGTACGTGTAAGTTCACGTATTGCTCTACTATGAGCATTTGTCATGTCCACACAATGACGCGCAGTACGCATCAGCAAAGCAAGGCGACGCTCTTCTATCTGAGCTGGGTGAGAACCGGCGTTTTCAATTCGATCCATACCTTCGTGGATTTCCACTGCATTCGACAACCAGTCAGAGAAATCTGACTTCAACGCCCCGCCCGCTTTCACAGAAAGCTGTAGCATCAGGCTAAGCGTCAAAGATGTAACCAAGCCGAACAAAGATGATGAGAAACCAGTTGCCATACCTCCAAGTGGTTTCTGCAAACTGGTCATCAAACCAGCTACCACTGCTGTTGGATCACCTGCGGTCAGGTCAAGACCTCCAAGAATATCCCCCACGGAAGCCAACGTAACCATCAAACCGACAAATGTACCGATCAGACCAAGAAAAACCAGGATGCCAGAGATATATCCGATCAGTGCTCGAACATCGTTGAGTCTTTCATCAATACCACTCAGAAGCGTCTGCATGGTAGAGGCAGAAATCTGCAACTCTTTGTCTCTTAGCAGCTGCTCAGAAAGTAACTGATAGGACTGCCCTAGAATGACGGGCTTTTTATAAACAATGCCAAGCTGTCGGCAGCGCTCAAACTTCATTACATACGCGACATCCGGGTTCTGCTCGGCTTGACGCGTATCGTCATACATCTCTACCAGAGCATAAAACGCATGATACTCGTTACGGAGTGTCAGCTGGGCTTGTGCGACAAGAACAACACCAAAAATGAATGTGCCAAAAATCGTGAAGTTCAGGGGTGGGTTGGCTTCGACACCTCCCATGATGAAGTCAAACTGCCAGATGGACATAGCAATCAGGATTGCGAGGATGACAAAAATCCTGGTCGATTGCGTCTTCAAGCTGTTCATGCTGTTAACCCGTCGTCTAGTCGTATCCGTACAATTATTCCAGAGCACTTAATTTAGCCTTA
>JALEGM010000232.1 GCA_022763145.1 Aquisalinus sp.
GACCAGAGCACCTGGTGTAAGTGTTTCAGACGGTTTGCTTGGTGCTTATCCGGAACGGATGACAATCGTGCTGCAACATAAATTTGAAAACCTGCAGGTTCACGACGACCATTTCGAGGTAACCCTTCACTTCAAAGGTGAGCCGGACAGACTCGTCGTTCCATATGATGCCCTGACTAATTTCGTTGACCCTTCCTGTGACTACGCCTTGCGCTTTGAGCCTGCTGACGCACCGATGGGAGATGAGCAGGCCGATGAGCCCGTGGCGGAAATGTCAGTCGATGAACCAGCCGAACCTCAGCGCGAGGAAACACAAGCTGAAGAAGGCAGTTCAGATGCTTCTGCCGATGTTGTCAGCCTGGATGCATTTCGCAAGAAATAAGTCTGCGCGCGCAAGGCCTCAAAAAGACCCGATTCAATCTTAACACAGGCACACACAGCGCATATTCTGCCTGCAAGAATCAACTGTGGTGATGTTTATGAAACGACGTATTTCTTTGAAACTGGTTTTAGTGAGCCTGGCTTTTCCTCAGCTAGCAGCAGCGCAAATACAAAGCGTACCACTAGAGCATCCAGATGAAATTGTTACCGAAGAGATCCACGCCCAGACATACATCAACTATCTGGCACTGCCTGAAACTACGGAGGCCGTAACAAGCCTTGATGTTCAACAGCTGCGCTACAAATCTGAAATCGAATTGGCGGCGGAACTATCGCGCCTGGAAGCAGATACAGCCGGATGCATCTCCCTGCGTGGTGATCTTGAAGCTGAAATTGGCGATGGTCCCGGTTCGTGGTTTGTCAATCCTGCCTGGGTGAAGCTGTATCAGAACTGCGTTTTACAAAATCGCCGCGACTTGCGCAGCTTTGGCGTCTTTCTTGAGCAACGTCTTGCCAATATTATCTCAACCGGTGGAGAAGAAGGTGCCACATTGCAGACTGAACTCATTGACAGATTACGGGCGAAACACTCTGCGGCAACACGCGTGATTGATCAGGAACTGCGCACGCAACGCAAGTTTGTCAGCTATTACAATACTGGCGAAAGAAACTACTGATTTTCAAAGATCAAACAGGTTTTCCTGAAGATCTAATGGATCAGGTGCAGCATCCAAAGGTCGAACCAGAATGGCAATCTGATTGACTTCACCCTCGAACTTTTCCGAGGTCAGTTTCACAACCTGCCGGTCATCCCGCCAGAAGACACCGTTCAGGGCATCGAGGCAGGCCTTGGCAATATTGTCCACATCATGATGGCCGCGCTTGTCATCCCGCACACTCGTCCAGATATGCACCTCAAAAGGCCCGAACCAGGGGCGACGGCTTGCCACCTCACGACGGCAGAAATCTGCTACCAGCTTTTTTAAACGTCTTGTCTGAGTCGTAGCGGCATCAATGCGCAAGAGTGCCGTATCGCCGCGAAATGCGATCTGCACTTTACCCTTACCTCTGAAACCTGTGGATCTCATAAGGCCATCCTACACAGTCCTGACTTCAGATAACAGTCTCGGCGCTCCCCTTCGCCACCCTGTTTGACGCGCCTGACAGTCAACACCTGAGGTGGTATGGTGACAAAAGGAGCTGCCCATGCCGAGACTCAGTCATCTTTTCATCTTATTATTCTTCTCAACAACGCTCGCAGGCTGTGTTGCAACATCATCCACCGAAAACACCCCTCTACCGCAACCCGTCACAACAGTGCCCTATCAACTTGGTGAGTCTGGCGTCTTCGAAATGGACGTATTTTTGAACGACACCGGCCCGCACACAATGCTGATCGACACGGGCGCCACAATCTCAAGTCTGTACAGTGATACAACACGTAAACTTGAAATAGAGGCGTTAACGGGCGAAAACATAATTGTGCACGGACTTTCGCAAAGTTCACTGCAGCCAGTTGTCCGTCCGGAGAACTTGCGTATCGGGAACATCCTTCGCAGCGACTTGCGGATGGCTGTTCTGCCGCAACCGCAAGACGGTTTTGTACCCGCAGGTGTTCTCGGGATGGATATACTGGGGGATTATACAGCTGTCTTCGACAACGACACAAAAATGCTTTCTTTTTTTAAGTCAGAGACGATCAGCGACTATCCTTTTGGGGGCTGGCAGCAGCTCTCATTGAGCAAGAACCCTTATTCTGAACGTGACTTCAACCTTTTCTTCCTGACTGTTCGCATCGGAAATAACACCGTCCCTGCAATATTTGACCTTGGTGCCTCTTTTTCGTTGATGAACTGGGCCGCAGCAAACTCACCGGAAGTGCGGCTTCTACGGCGTCAGTTACGCGACCAGTGGGAAGTCAATGGCGCAATCGGCTCTTTCAAACCGAGCGTACGCGTTACTTTCGATTTTCTGCGCAGCAACAGATACACTTGGGAAAACTGGACAGTTTTTGTCACAGACCTGGAGCCACTGGAGGTGATGGGAGGCGACGGGCAGCCTCTTATGGTAGCAGGGGCTGATATGTTCCGTGATACAAGCTTCGCAATGGACTTTAAACGTGGCCTGATTTTCATCAAGCCAAATCCTGCTCATAAGGCTGCTGACTAAACGTCTCACTATGACGTTAGTCTTCATCCCAAGGCTGCAGCATCACAAATATCGATATCTGTACAGCGGCAAAAATAGTGGAAAGCACGATCGCAAGAATACTAAAATCGAAGATATTAGAGGCGGATGCCATTATAAGCGTTCGCATGTCACCCAGATCATAGATAAGGAAAATCGCTATAACAGCAAGAGACATCCCCGCGCCGATAGTCCCGTGAACAATAAAGTGTCGTACTAATTGCGGCATATTCATCCTCAGAAAACCTGATCTCGATCTATTTAAAGTAAGGAGCACAATATGGCCACGCAAATACCATTAAGGTGCCAGTGCGGACAAGTGACAGGTATCGCTGAGGGGGTAACTATAAAGAGCACCAATCATATTGTTTGCCATTGTACTGATTGCCGTAACTTCGTGAACCGCCTAGCCCCGACAGAAGCCTTGGAGAATGGGTTAAACATCATTCAAATGTCACCGGCGAGAATCTCCTTCACGCAAGGCAAAGAACATATTCAATGTCTCCAATTTACAAGGACCGGTTTGTTACGATGGTACACAGAGTGCTGTCAAAGCCCCATTGGCGCAACGCCTCCGAGCGAGGCAATTCCATCTATAGGCCTTATTCACAGCTTCATTGACCTACCAAGCGAAACACAAAGTGATCTTTTTGGCCCGGTGCGAGGGCACTGTTTCGTAAGTAAATCTCAGTATTCTGCGGGAGGTGATACATTCTCGCCAAAAGCAGGAATAGGCCTCTGGTTACGGATGTATGGAATCGTAATTGCCTGGAAACTAGCCGGAGACAGCAAAAGACATGCTTTCTTTAATCATGGCGTGCCCATAAGTGCCCCAGTCATTGTGGATAAGCATTAACCAATCAAGATCGACTTTTTGCAAGAGTTTTCTCTGACATGCGCAGCTTATGAAGACAGACGCAAGAAAGTATACTCGGTTGCAATATACTTGAACACATCACTGAGTTGAGACGAATTCTGAACGTGAAAGTAGGTGTCTTCACTTGTGGCACAATCTTCTAGCATTGATAACGCACTGCCACCAATATTGCCGAATCCGATGGTGTAGACGTCGACATCATCATTTTTTAATTCAGCACACGTGTTTATTGTATGGGTGTTGTTTTGACTGCTATTGTTCATCCCATCCGTCAACAATATAACGAC
>JALEGM010000233.1 GCA_022763145.1 Aquisalinus sp.
GTGGTTCGGGCAGCTTTCGTGGCGGTCACTCCAGCTTGCTTCTAGAGATATTGTAACCGGCTTTGAGGCTTTTCGTCGCTGGCTCAATTCCACAGATGGCCAGGTGGCCATGTGTATTCTAACCATTGCGCTCATTATCGTAGGCATGAAGTCAATTGACACCTTGCGTCTTTACGAACCTCCGGTGGAGTTAGAGGCTGATCAGGTTACGCTGGCTGTCATTGCCGAGACGTCGGACCCGGTGTTGGTCCAGGTTGGTCAACGGCAACTTAAACACAGCGATATACTGGAATACGCCCATCAGGCCGGGAATTTGCCTGAAACTGATAGCCTGTCTGTGGCTGAGGTGTTTGAGCGGGGGCTGGTTGATGAGGCAACAGACCAATTGCTGTTAGCACAGGCTGGGCAGGCCAGCGACGCTGTAATCTCGGATGAGAATGTGATGGCGAGATTGGCGATGGCCCGCAATCGCATTCTCTCAGCCGCACATTTGCGCCAGGTAATAGAGGAGAACGCCACTGAAGAAAGAGCTGTGCGTGTCTATCAGAGTCAGCGTGAGAACATTTCTTTTGGTGATGAACTGCGTCTGCGTCACGTTGTTGTTGCGGATGAGGTTCTGGCGCAGGGATTGCGCGATGCTTTGCAGGGTGGGGGAGACTTTGCCCAGATCGCTCGGGATTTTTCAATTGATCAAGAGTCAGCAGCTCGTGAGGGGCAGATGGGCTACCTGGCCTTTGGGCAGATGCCTGCCGGGTATGCTGATAGGGCATACGTCATGAGTAATGGCGATATCAGCGACGTTTTTGAGACGGGCACAGGTTGGGCTTTTTTCAAAGTTGAAGGGCGTCGGCCTGTACGTCCGCCAAGTTTCAACAGCGTGAAGGCCGATATTATGGAGTTTTTGCGCCTTCAAGCCATAGAGCAAGAGCTTCAGCGCCTTCGGGAGAACGCTGACATTGTTGTTTACAGACCCGCAGAAACTGATGTGTCCGATTCTGATACGGAAGATTTCCAGACCAGGGAATGAAGCCCATAAGCCCCCTCTGTTTACAAAGTTTTTCATAAAATATGATATTACTTGGTCAAAGCAGCAAGTTTCGACAAATTGTTGAACTATCTTAAAGGCATCTTAAAGAGATCAGGCGACAATGGGGCGAAAGAATGTCGAGAATATTGCTGGTTGCGGCTTGTGCGTTGATTGACAGGGATGGTCGAGTGCTGATGGCACAGAGGCCCGAAGGAAAGACAATGGCCGGCTTGTGGGAATTCCCCGGGGGCAAGGTCGAGGAAGATGAAACGCCTGAAGAGGCCTTGATACGAGAATTGAAAGAAGAGTTGGATATCGAAACCGAAACTTCATGCCTGGCGCCATTGGCGTTTGCGTCTCACGCCTACAAGGAATTCCATCTCCTGATGCCTTTGTTCGCCTGCCGCAAATGGGACGGCATGCCCCGTCCAACAGAAGGCCAGAAATTGAAATGGGTGCGTGCCAGCGAGATAATGCAACTGGACTTACCGCCCGCGGATATTCCCCTGGCGGCGCAACTGAGGGATCTGTTATAATGCCTTCGCTAATGACACATTTTGCGGAGTTGCGCCGTCTCATTAATACTTTCTCGGAGAGTGAGAGCGGCGCGACTTTCATGGAATACACCATGATTATTGCCCTCTTAAGCATTGCGACATTAGCTTTTTTTGGACAGGCCGTTGATACAATGAGCGACCTACTGTCAGACATTTCGAGTGAAGTGGATGGCGCTGTTCCATAAGCAGCCCGCACGGGCCAAGCGGATAGGTCGCCTTCAGATTTTCCTGATAGCTTCTTCCAGAGATACCTTGCCTGACCCTGGTTTCAGAGGCTTTTGCTGACTGTCATGGGGAGCCCAGCCTGTTAGCATCGCAATTTGAAATGAGGCGGTCACACCATTGCTGTTATGTGAAGGGAACTTCTCGCGGTATATTTCCATCGTTCGCTTCATCAGTTTACGTCCAATTCCACCAGTTTTGCGATTGCGGAGAATGTTCGTCTCCCCCATGTACCGTAAATCCTGTATAAGTTTCGCTGGATCGCGATACGTCACGGGAATGCGAATGATGTCTGCAACCGGTAATGTGAAGCCTGCCCGTTGCATCAAAGCGCCGAGATCCTTCAGGCTGGCAAAAGGGTGGACACGTGGACTTACGCCGCCGGTTAATTCCGTTTCAGCTTCATACAGACTATGGCGCAGTTCGGTCAGTGTATCTTCTGCGGGTAGGGCAGCGATAAAGAGGCCATCAGGCTTGAGTGCTCGTCTTGCCTGTATCAGATAACCGGGCAAATCATTCATCGTATGAAGCTCCATCAAGGAGATGACAAGATTCAGGCTCGTTGACTCAGCCGAGAGTTTTTCTTCCACAAGATATTGTCTATGACTGCCCTGATCTCCTTTTGATATCTGTAGCGGATCTTGCAAGGAAACATTTCCTACGGAGCAATTTTCCGAGAGCATGGTTTTCAGGAGAGCTGTGCCCGGGCCAGTGAAGTGTGCTGAAGGAAATGACCGCATCACAGTTTCAAGCCTGTCGATAATATCCTCTGCGATTAATTGATGCAGAAAGTCATGCTCTGCAAAACGGCGCGCAGCGCGTTGTTGCCGTTTATACAGCAGGTGTCGGTCAAAAATTTCCGGCGCCTTCCGGGGCTGGTGAGGGATATTCATACACTATATATGCAGTTACACAGTAGACAGGGCAATTATTCATGCGAAGCCGTCTGGCAAAAATGGGAGAAATTGCTGGGAAGGGGATGGTGGACCTGTTTGCTGGCGCCCGAGATATTCTACTACCGCCCCAATGCCCTGTGACAGGTGAGCACGTTATCCGGCACGGTGAGCTATCGCCAGGGGCCTGGCAAGATATTTCCTTTATTTCAGCGCCGTATTGTAAAACCTGCGGGTTACCGTTCGAGTTTGCCGCATCGCCTGAGTTAATCTGTGGTGCCTGTGCCACGTTGGAGAGTTATGCGAATAGCCTGATCTCAGGGAAGGGTCTGGATAAAGTTCGCGCTTCAATGCGCTATGATGATGCCTCGGCTGACCTTATATTGAGTTTGAAATACGCTGATCGTCATGATCTTGTCGATGGTTTCGGGACGTTATTGGTGGCAGCGTCTCGCGATCTGCTATTGGACAAGGTGGACATCACACCCGTGCCACTACACTCCGGCAGACTGCGTCAACGCAAGTTTAATCAGGCGGCGCTTCTGGCACGCTCTCTCGCAGATAAGACCGGATCCGACCTGATACTAGATCTTCTGGAGCGGCACCGGGCTACGCCTCAGCAGCAGGGCCTGTCGGCGAAAGCCAGGCAGCGTAACGTCAGAAGTGCATTTCGAATTCGGGAAAAGTATCGCACGTCAATAGATGGCGGAAACTTTCTGCTTGTTGATGACGTTCTGACGACGGGAGCTACGCTTAAGGAATGTGCACGGGTGCTCAAAAAGGCTGGAGCTTCACAAGTATGCGCAGTTGTTCTTGCACGGGTTGTGAAAGATGATGTGATAGCAATATAAAGCTGGCTTTTAAGGGAGCTCAGCCATGGTGACAGTTGATATCTATACACGACCGTTTTGTTCTTACTGTCAGCGAGCTCTACGCTTGCTGCATGAGAAGCAGGCCGATGTGAATGAGATCAATGCTGGTATGGATAAATCCAAGAGAGCTGAAATGATTCAGCGCGCCAACGGTGCGTCGACCTATCCGCAGATATTCATAGGCGACTTTCATATTGGTGGTTCGGATGATCTCCATGCGCTTGAGGCGGCA
>JALEGM010000234.1 GCA_022763145.1 Aquisalinus sp.
ACCAACCCGGCAGCCTAGTTGTTGCATCGATCCCGTCCGCATACCGCTCAGCTACAAGCTTGCCATCATGTAGTACAGCGACTGCGAGCGTGTTGCGCGGCATGCCCCGGGTTGGCGACTGCGAAAACGCTTCATCCAGCGCTGCTTCCAGCTTTGCTACATCAAAGACGGCATCTCGATGAGCCATATCCAGGGTCATCTCCGGCGATAGCGGCAAAGCACCTGGCGCAGGCTGAAGACCCGTTTTTTTGTCATGGACAAGCGTACAGCCATAGCCGGGTCGATACTCGGCAGACTGTTTGACAACCCCAAGCACTCGGGCAGTCACAGAACCGGCCGAATAATCGGTTTCCACTTTCACTGGAATGGGAAACTGCTCAAGCAACGGGTCGAGATACATGCTCTTTGCGCGGCTCTCGTCCAAATCGCCAACAAATACGAGCGAGCAGAGCTGTTTTGCGGTGATGCCTGTTCCTGTCGGCAACATGCGCTGACCAACTACTGAGAACTTGAGCCCTCCATAAGCCACAAGTAGAAGCCCCAGCACAACCAAGACGAAATTTCGTAGAAAAACCATCACATCCCCCTCACAAGAACTGTGATAGTTTAACGAGTAGTGTGTGTGTTGTCATCTTTGGAAAGTTTGGTTATTCGGCGGCGCGCGGACTCAAAAGCACTTCCATCTGTGCGATGTAGTCGATCCAGGCAGAGCGTCCTTTTTCCGTTAAATGGCAAAGTGTCTGCGGGCGACGCTCTTTGAAGCGTTTCTCCACCTCAATATAGCCTGCATCTTCCAGTTTACGGATATGAATGGAAAGATTGCCATCAGTGACACCAATACGCTTGCGCAAATCCGTGAATTCCGCCGTTCCCGCACCTGATAGAAAAGCCATCAGAGCGAGACGCACACGCCCATGGATCAGGTCATCAATCTCCCGATAGTCATAATTCTCAGCGCTGTCGGTCTGCCCACTTTCAGCAGGCGCCTTTTTCGACATCAGGTCATTCCTTGCGCTTTCCTGTTTTTATCAATCATGATGAGACCAGGAATTACTGTCGTGGCGATTATGCCAACAATGGCCGCTACGAACTGCATGTAGTCCATGATGAGAAATAATGTCAGGCCTGCAAAAATGAACGCGCAGATAACATACGTGTTCAACCATGAAGCCCGGCCGGCAACAGCCGTTGCCGCAAGGCAAATGGCGTAGAGCCCGAAAGCGACAGGCGCAAATAGGCCGAACAACACGGTTGGATTATATCCCATCGCCTCAAATCTATCACCGGCATAAAGCGGCAGGCTGAAGAGCATTACTGAGAGTAAAAACAGAAAAACCCCGGCAATGGACCAAACCATTGCTTCAACCTTATTCCCGATACTCCGGCCATCAATCGTGTCGGCACTCTCGCGCCCCCAGCGTCCGGACATGATACCACCACCTGTTGAAAGCACTCCCCATACAATCATGATCATGTACTCCGGTAACGGAATTTTACCCGCTACCATAAGTCCGGTAAACGTCAGACCCACAACAGATATTAGACCCCACATGACAAGATATTTACCGCCCTGCAGCGGACGCATTCGACCCTCCTCAGCCAGTTCACGGATCATGGCGAGGTCTTCAACCGGCGAACTGAGGGTTTGTTTTGTTTCGGTAGTATTGAGCACTTGATCAGTCATGCCCCCTCCTTACACAATGTCTGAAGGCTGATTTTTCAGCATCACAATGCCAGGAGCCAGAACAACCGCATATGTGCCGAGCCCGGCCAATAACATCATCGTGTCGGACATCAGGGTTAGAATAAGGATTACTGAAATAATCCATGAACCGACAGAAACCCATCGATACCAGCCCTGGTTCGCGGCTATTGATGTTACAAAAAATGCAATGCCGTAAATACCGAAGACCACAGGAAACATTGTCGCAAAAAGAAAGCCGACAGGTGCAGGGTCGCTACGATACAAAAAGAAGGCGGACATTAATGACAGCCAATAGAGCGAAATAAATATACCACAGGCACCCCACGTAGCCCCCACAATTCGATTGCCGATGCTGCTCGCCCCAGGAGCATTTTTGCTCCGCCTGCTCACAAAAGAACCGATTGTCCAACCAAGTACAAAGGCAGCAGACCACAAGACCAACATATTGATGGCCGGCAGAACCCCCAATGACATGAAAAACTGAATGAGTGCCGTGGTGCCGATTATACTGCCCCAGACCACAAAAGAACTGCCGCCCACAAGTGGCACATTTCGCCCCTCTTCCGCGATTGCTCGCACATATGCCAGATCATCCTCGGCATTCGACTTCTTCATTGAAATTGTCTCCATGGAACACATAAATAACTTTATAATTTAAAGCACAAGTGTCAACTTAAACGGTACTCACGGATGACAAAATGAACTGATTTGTTTGGAAAAACGATGCCCGAAAAAAAATGCGGGGTGCCATCGAGGGGGAACGAGGGGATATTTGGCACCCCGCCAGCCAAGTTCTACGCCTTGGCCTTATTAGCAAGGTAACCTTTAATTACGCCAAGAAAAGGGCTGGCTCAGCTTTTTCTGATTACATTCCTGTTATCAGTCGGGCTCAACTGGCGACACATCCAGTTTATCACCCTCCGGCACCAGATTGATCACAGCCTTGTGATTAGCAGTGTAAGGATTAACGATGACTATTCGACGACTCTCCGGCCCCTCAATCTGCAAGGCAATATCCCGTCCATCGAGCGTCATATTGGTAATCTTTTCATCAAGGCTCACCTGAACAGACATCTGCGGCAACACAGCCAGGTCAGGCTCCTCTCCTCTGTCCATCAGCAACAGAACCGAGAAAAATGCGACAGCACAGCCAATCAGGATAACGCCCAGAAAAATCACCAGAACTTTCATGGCAAACAGATTATCTACTGGTCCTTCTTCGGGTGTAGAATTCTGGTTGATCTCGCTGATTGAGCCCTGATCTGGCATGTCTACCTCGTGATTGACTTCGCGGCTGGCCCGCGTCAGGCATGGTTTATGACAATACCCGGACAAGACAACAAGCAAAACGACCTGATTGAGCTCTTGGTAGAGGACGATAAAGCAGGTCTTCGCCTCGACAAGTGGTTAGCCGACTCCGTTGAAGATATAAGCCGCTCACGCCTGAAGAGCCTTATATCCGAGGGGCTGGTGCTGCGCGATGGACTACCTGCAAGTGACGCCTCAGCGCGCGTCCGCGTAGGTGAGATTTACTCTTTGCAATTACCAGAATTAGAGGAAGCGGAACCAGCGCCAGAGGATATTCCACTTGATGTCCTCCATGAGGATGGCGACCTCATTATCGTCAATAAACCGGCAGGCATGGTTGTTCATCCAGGCGCCGGTAACCAGACCGGTACACTTGTGAACGCCCTCCTCCACCATTGCCGGGACAGCCTTTCCGGAATTGGCGGCGTTGCTCGCCCCGGTATTGTCCATCGGCTCGACAAAGATACCTCCGGCGTGATGGTCGCAGCCAAAAATTATGCGGCTCATCATGGGCTTTCCGAGCTTTTTTCGGCGCATACGATTGCACGGACATATCTCGCCATCGTGCATGGTTCTCCCCGGCCAGGATTGGGCACAATAGAAACAGGCATTGCCAGAGCCAGTCAGGATCGCAAGAAAATGGCCGTGGCAGATATTTACGAGCATCCATCTGCACGAGAAGCCATCACACACTATAAGGTGCGCGAAAGTTATGGTCAGGGTCGCGCCAAGTTGCCGGGTGACAGCCTGGCATCACTGGTCGCCTGCCAGCTGGAAACCGGTCGGACACATCAGATCAGGGTACATATGGCGCATCTCGGTCACCCTCTAGTTGGTGATCAGGTTTATGGACGAGGTCCCGGTTTATCGGGGTTACGCCCTATTGATGATGTGGCAATAGCGGCAACCGAGGTCTTGCGTAACTTCAAACGCCAGGCGCTACATGCTGCTGAACTTGGCTTTGATCATCCCTTAACCGGTGAGCCCCTGTTGTTCACAACGCCACCTCCGGTAGATTTTCTGGAACTACAGCACGCTTTAGGCGCTCTTTAAAAGCCTAAATTAATACGCCCCCTCAAGCTGTCGTGATCAGGTACGGGGCATTATTTTGCCATGTTGACCTTATAATACGAGGGTACAGTACCCATATACTTATAGTGGCGGGGCATAGAAGGGCTTGTGTCTGCCGCCAGTCGAGAGGGACATCTACATTATGGCTAATGCACTGACCACAGTCGGTACAGCGCTGACCCCGGAAGGCGGTCTATCGCGCTACCTTTCTGAAATCCGCAAGTTCCCCATGCTGGAGCCTGACCAGGAATATATGCTGGCAAAGCGCTTCAAGGAGCACGGCGATGCTGGCGCTGCACAGGAACTTATTACATCGCACCTTCGTCTGGTTGCGAAAATCGCCATGGGCTATCGCGGCTATGGCCTGCCTATCGGCGAGGTGGTATCCGAAGGCAATGTAGGCCTCATGCAAGCGGTCAAAAAGTTTGACCCGGAGAAAGGCTTCCGTCTTTCCACATATGCAATGTGGTGGATTCGCGCTGCCATACAGGAATACATTCTGCGTTCCTGGTCACTGGTGAAAATCGGCACAACTGCCGCACAGAAGAAACTTTTCTTCAATCTGCGCAAAATCAAGGGCCAGATTGATGCCGTCGACGACGGCGACCTGAAGCCAGAAGAGGTCGAGCATATCGCCACGAAACTGGGGGTGAACGAAGACGAAGTTGTCTCCATGAATCGCCGCATGTCAGGTGGCGATAATTCACTGAATGCCCCGATGCGTAATGATACCGAGGGATCGGGCGAATGGCAGGACTGGCTGGTAGATGAGAACGCTGTCAATCCGGAAGCTCAACTGGTCAAGGACGATGAGTTTGAGACGCGCATGGAATTGTTGCAGACCGCACTGGGCGAACTGAATGAACGCGAACAACACATCATCACGGAACGTCGCCTTGCTGATCAGCCAAAGACACTTGAAGAGCTGTCTACGGAGTATGGTGTATCACGCGAACGCATCCGTCAGATCGAAGTACGCGCCTTTGAAAAACTGCAACGCGCTATGAAGAAACTCGACCGCGACATGCGGCAGACCGGGTAACCCTTGATTAAACTCCGTCTTCTCTTGGCAGGGTGTCGCAGATTGAGGTAAAGCCTCTGAAGGTTACCCTGCGAGCTTGTCAGCAATAGCCTTCAGCGCCTTGTCAGCATCCTGACCGTTGGGGCCACCAGCCTGTGCCATGTCCGGTCGCCCGCCGCCGCCCTTGCCGCCAATGGCTTCAGCCCCCAGACGGACAAGGTCAACCGCGCTGACATCAGCTACCAGATCATCCGTCACCCCGACAGTGAGCGATGCCTTACCATCATTTACAGCAACAAAAACGGCAACACCTTTTTCAAGTTTGCCTTTGGCATCATCAACCATGCCCCGCAGTTCTTTTGCAGGAACCCCTTCCAGCACCCTGCCGATGAAAGAGATGCCGTTGATATTTTCCGGGGCATTCGAGGCTGGACTTCCATCAGCTCCGCCCCCAAGCGCGACCTGCTTGCGCAGGTTTGTCAATTCACGCTCCAGCTTTTTACGTTCATCAATAAGCGCACTCACCCGAGAGGGCAATTCTGCAGGGGGTACCTTTAATGTCTCAGCTGCCATCCGCGTACGATCCGCTTCTGCGATAAGATGCTGACGGGCCGCTTCACCAGTCATCACTTCAATGCGACGGATGCCAGAGGCTACAGCACCTTCAGATATAATTGTGAACAGACCGATGTCACCCATGCGCTCAACATGAGTCCCGCCGCATAATTCAACGGAGTAATATCTTTCAGCGTTTTCAGATTCATGACCCATGCTCAGTACACGCACATCCTCTTCGTATTTTTCACCGAAAAGCGCCATGGCACCTGACTCAACTGCTGCATCATAGGACATGATCTGCGTTTGCGTCGCACCGTTCTGGCGGATAATCGCATTGACCTCATGCTCGATGCGGCCAATCTCATCTTTTGTCAGAGCTTCATTATGGGAGAAGTCAAAACGCATTCGGTCATCAGCAACCTGTGATCCCTTCTGTGTCACATGATCGCCAAGCACATTACGCAAGGCCTTGTGCGCAAGGTGCGTGACAGAATGGTTAGCGCGTATGCGATTGCGCCGCGCACTGTCAATTTCCAGAATAACCGTGTCAGAGGCGTTCAGCGTACCAGACTTCACAGTGCCAATATGACCGTGCAGCGCACCTACCCTCTTTTTTGTGTCCTCAATCTCGATCAGGGCCCCGCTCTCAGTTCTGATCTGCCCTGTATCGCCGACCTGTCCGCCTGACTCTGCATAGAATGGTGTCTGGTTGACAATGATTTCTACACGGTCACCTGCCGTCGCCTCATCGGCAATCTCATCATCCTTGATGATTGCCTGCGTAACACCTTCAGCAATCTCATGGACATAACCAATAAACTCGCTTGCGCCGTGCTCTTCACGGATATCGAAATAAAGAGCCTCGGAGGCAGCATCGCCGCTTCCGGCCCAGTTGGCGCGGGCCGCAGCCTTTTGCGCTTCCATGGCAGCATCAAAACCATCCGTATCAACCTCAAGCCCTTCCCGGCGCAAGGCATCCTGCGTGAGGTCCAGTGGGAAGCCATATGTGTCGTAAAGGCGGAAAGCCGCTTCCCCAGAAAGTTTTTCACCGTCGCCGAGATTTTCCAGTTCATCCCCAAGAATTCTCAAACCGCGCTCCAGAAGCCCACGGAATTTTTTCTCTTCCGAATTAAGTGTCTGCGTGATGAGGTTTTTCGCGCGATCGAGCTCAGGAAAGGCCTGTGCCATTTCCGCTGTCAGCACAGGCACCAGTTGCGCCATCAACGGGTCTTTCGCGCCAAGATTATAGGCGTATCTCATCCCGCGGCGCATGATACGTCGCAAGACATAACCCCGTCCTTCATTGGAAGGTGTTACGCCATCTGCGATCAGGAAAGCACAGGATCGCAAATGATCCGCAACGACACGATGAGCCACAGCCATGTCTCTGTCAGGTGCCTGACCTGTCAGGTCTGCTGAGGCAGAGATGATCTTCTGGAACAGGTCAATGTCATAATTATCGTGTTTGCCCTGCAAAACCGTGGCAATGCGCTCCAGTCCCATCCCGGTATCGATGGAAGGCTTCGGCAAGTCCGTCTCGCTACCATCTGCATGACGCTCAAACTGCATGAAGACGAGGTTCCAAATCTCGATGAAGCGGTCGCCATCTTCATCCGGGGATCCCGGAGGCCCACCAGGAATTTCCGGCCCGTGATCATAGAATATTTCGGAGCAAGGACCGCAAGGGCCAACATCTCCCATGGACCAGAAATTGTCAGATGTGGCGATACGGATGATCCGCTCATCAGGTAACCCGGCAATTTTTTTCCATAAGTCAAAGGCTTCATCGTCAGTATGATAGACTGTGACGGTCAGCTTATCGGCAGGCAAACCGTACTCGCCGGTTACCAGTTTCCAGGCAGACTCGATTGCTTCTTCTTTGAAGTAATCACCAAAGGAGAAGTTGCCCAGCATCTCGAAAAATGTGTGGTGGCGCGCTGTGTAACCGACATTATCGAGATCATTATGCTTACCGCCTGCGCGAACACACTTCTGGGATGACGTCGCCCGGACATAATTTTTTTTCTCGGCCCCGGTGAAAACATTTTTGAATGGCACCATGCCCGCATTGACGAACAACAGCGTCGGGTCATTCTGCGGTACCAGCGGGGCGGATGGCACGACTTCGTGGCCGCGACCAGCATAGAAGTCGAGAAAAGTAGATCGGATATCGTTTACACTCTGCATGGGAATGAGGATTTAGGTTGCTGTGCCCTCGCGCGCAATGGGCAAGTGCTGACACCACCGCAAAAACAAAAAAGACCGGCGCGAGCAGGCATACTGCCCTTGCCGGTCAGTTTTTGAGGCAGGCTAGTCCTCGTGCAAAAGCTGATTTCTCGTGGCGTTAAAGGGCCGGAAGGAAAGCTCAGGCCTCCATCGCCTCGTCGTCATCCTCGCTCTGCGGCCCTGGACTGACCAGAAGGTCATCCGCGATAAGACCTGCATTACGGCGAATAGCGTTTTCTATCTCGGCGGCCATTTCAGGATGATCGCGCAAGAACTGCTTGGCGTTCTCACGCCCCTGCCCGATGCGTTCGGAATTATAGGAGTACCAGGAGCCCGACTTCTCCACCACATTGCCCAGCACGCCAAGGTCAATCAATTCACCCATCTTGCTGACGCCCTCGCCATACATGATATCGAACTCAACCTGCTTGAACGGCGGCGCCACCTTGTTCTTGACCACCTTGACCCGGGTCTGGTTGCCTACAACCTCATCACGCTGCTTGATCGCACCAATGCGACGAATATCGAGCCGGACAGAGGAATAGAATTTCAGCGCATTACCACCGGTTGTTGTCTCAGGCGAGCCGAACATCACACCAATCTTCATACGAATCTGGTTGATGAAGATAACAAGGCAGTTCGATTTGGAGATCGAACCGGTCAATTTGCGCAAGGCTTGGCTCATCAAACGCGCCTGCAGGCCCGGCAGGCTGTCCCCCATCTCGCCTTCAAGTTCAGCGCGCGGTGTAAGCGCAGCAACAGAATCAATGACCAGAATATCCACTGCACCGGAACGCACCAGCGTGTCGGCAATTTCCAGCGCCTGTTCACCCGTATCAGGCTGAGAGATGAGCAATTCCTCAAGATCCACGCCCAGTTTCTGAGCGTAAACAGGATCAAGCGCATGTTCAGCATCAATAAAGGCAGCAACACCACCGCTTTTCTGTGCCTCTGCGGCGCAATGAAGTGCCAGCGTCGTCTTGCCAGAACTCTCAGGCCCATAAATTTCAACGATGCGACCCTTGGGCAGACCGCCGATACCAAGCGCGATATCAAGCCCCAGAGAGCCGGTGGATACGGCTTCAATCTCAACAACTTCCTTGTCGCCCAGTTTCATGACCGAGCCTTTGCCGAAGGCCTTGTCTATCTGTGACAACGCTGCATCGAGCGCTTTTTTCCTGTCCATGTTGCCGCCTTCAACTACCCGTAGATTATTTGCCATGTCTGCCTCTTATCTCTGTCACACTCGGCTGAGTCGTG
>JALEGM010000235.1 GCA_022763145.1 Aquisalinus sp.
ATCAGAAATGTCCATTCCTCACCAAATCAGACTATTCATAAATTTGTCAACTGTTGCAAAATCTATTCATTATTTGGCCAGCGTAAATTGGGGTACATATGCGTTCATAAAAGGTGCTGGAACAATCTGGTGCCAGATATCTTGGAGGAGTGTATGGGCTTGCAAGTCGAATCTACCGGCTCTGCATGTGGAGCAGTGGTTACAGGCATCGACCTTACGGAGAAATTGTCGAGCGATAGTGTGGCAGAGCTACGGGCACACTGGCTTGAGCATAAAGTTTTGGTGTTTCCAAAACAGCATCTAACGAACGAACAGCTTGAACAGTTTACGTTATATTTTGGAGAGTTTGGAGAAGATCCGTTCTTTGGTCATATTGAGGGACATGAAAATATTGCGGCGATCCAGCGAAAAGCAGATGAAAAAGCACCTGTATTTGCCGAGTTTTTTCATTCGGACTGGAGTTTTCTCGATATACCGCCAGCAGGCACAGTGCTGTACGGAATAACTATTCCACCAAAAGGCGGTAACACCCTTTTTGCAGACCAGGTCAAAGCCTATGAGCTATTGCCAGATGACCTGAGAGATAAAGCGGACAAACTCATTGCGATACATTCTGCCGAGAGAGGCTATGCACCGGACGGTGTTTATGGTGAAGCTGACAAGAAAACAGACCGCAGTATGAACATCATTCCTAGTGAGCGCGCGCGAGAAAAAAAAGAGCACCCGTTCGTGCGTATACACCCTGAAACAGGTGAAAAGGCATTATTCAGCTCGATTGCTTATATTCAGGGTTTTGTTGGTATGTCTGATGAAGAATATGGCCCCACAATTATGGAATACTATGCACAGCAAACGAAAGAAGAGCTGGTGTATTCGCACCCATGGGAAGAGGACATGGTTGTTATCTGGGATAATCGGTCAGTATTACACTCGGCAACTGGTGGATATGACGGCTATGACAGGCTTCTGCACAGGACAACTGTTGCCGATACCCGATTTTAATTCAGCAATATGTGTCGTCAGTTAAATGGCAACAAGTGAAAGGTTTTTATCATGAAACTCTGGGGAGCAGGGACAGCAAGGAGTCTGCGTCCAATCTGGGTGGCAGAAGAACTCGGCCTTGAGTATGAACACGCTCCAATAGGACCGAGAACTGGCGAAACTAAAACACCGGAATATACTGCTCTAAATCGGAAACAGAAGATTCCATTTTTGCAAGATGGAGATATCCACCTTTCAGAAAGCGTTGCGATCTGCCGGTACCTTATAGATCAGTATCCTACTGATAACCTGAAAGCACCAACTGCTCCAAAGGATAAGGTCAAGGAAGATGAATGGTGCTGCTATATCTATGGCGAGCTTGATGAAACCAGTCTTTATGTGATGAGGCGGCATAGAGATCTCAGTGAGATTTACGGTGCATCAGAAGAGGTCGTGAAAGCCGCTGGTGCTTATGCTGAACGCCATCTTGGTGTGATGGCCGAGCATCTCAATGATAGAGAATATCTGATGGGTGATGGGTTTAGCTTACCAGACTTACTGCTTGTTACTTGCCTTGATTGGGCGACATTCTATGGACTGAACGTTCCGGCGCCGCTGCAAGCTTATAAGGCGCGAATTGCGCAACGACCTGCCTATCAAAAATCAATGTACACAAACTATAAAGAGCTCATGGGAGAGATCAATGGGGCCGTTAACGGGAATTAAAGTCGTTGATCTGACGACAATGGTGTCAGGTCCGGTTGCGACAATGATGCTGGCTGATCAAGGTGCAGAGGTAATCAAGGTCGAGGCTCTACAAGGCGAGCAAATGCGACATATTGGCCCGCCGCATAATGGGGTCAATTCGGCATACTTCTCCTGTAATCGTGGAAAGCAATCCCTCGCCCTGGATTTGAAGTCCGAAGAGGGGCAAGCAATTTTGATGAAGCTTGCCACGGAAGCAGATGTTTTCGTGCAAAACTTCAGGCCCGGTGCTATCGATCGAATGGGTTTCGCAGAAGAGAAGCTGCGGAAGATCAATGAAAAACTGATTTTCGTTTCCATCAGCGGTTTTGGCGAAGAAGGACCGTATTCCGCCGCTCGAGTTTATGATCCGGTGATTCAGGCGCTGTCTGGCGCTACGGATATTCAGGCGGACAGGCAAACGGGGCGCCCTCAGATGTTCCGGATCATTATTGCAGACAAGGTTATGTCATTGACGGCTGCGCAAGCAATTTCATCAGCGCTGTTTCATCGTGAAAAGACAGGTGAAGGCCAGCATATTCGGCTTTCGATGCTTGAAGCGATGCTGGCGTTCTTCTGGCCTGAGGGTATGGCAGGCCTAACCTACGCCGAACAAGAGTTCGATGCCCGAAAAATCCAAGGTGTTATGGATTTGATTTATGAAACGGAAGACCGACACATCACCGCTGGTGCTGTCTCTGACAAAGAATGGAAGGGGATGTGCCGTGCTATTGGTCGTGAAGAACTAATTGATGATGAGCGTTTCAAAACTTCGGCTGCTCGTTTTTTCAATGCTGATGAGCGCAAACGTATTACCGCAGAAGAGATCAAGAAATGGAAAAGCGCCGATATTCTTAAGCGTCTGGAGGCCGAAGACGTACCGTGTGCGTTGTTACTGAATCGCGATGAGATTCTTACACATGATCAAATTACTTCGAATGAATCTGTCCTAAGGATAAATTTTCCAGGCTTCGGAGAAGTGCGCCAAGCACGACCTGCAGCGAGGTTTGATAAGACGCCTGCCGAAGTACGGGCACCAGCGCCGAAACTAGGCGAACACACGAGAAAAATCCTTGCAGATCTTGGATATGATCAGAGTGCTCAAGACACACTCATCGATGATCAAACCGTTATTGCATTAGACTAAGCTGCAACACCTAGAACCGGAGAAAAGTATGACAAAGGTATGTTTAGTGATCGGGGCAGGTGCTGGTATTGGCGGGAACGTTGGAAAAAAGTTTGCCCTTGAGGGGTATCACACTGTGCTCTGCCGTCGCAGTGACCAAGAAGGGCTCGATAGACTCGTTGTCGATATAAAAGAGAGCGGCGGCGAGGCAACGGGCATACTTCTTAATGCTGCAAAAGAAGATGCAATAGAACAGCTTGTTGCAAAGGTCGAAGCAGACATCGGACAGATCGAAGTTGTTCTGTATAATGTCGGATCGCAAATTGGAAATCGCTCCCTCGAAGATACGACATTGAAAATATTCGAGCTCGGCTGGCGCATGGCGACGTTTGGTTTGTTTCGCCTTGCTAAGGCGCTTTTCCCGCTGATGGAGGAAAGGGGTGGTGGAACTGTTCTCGTGACATCTGCGACTGCTTCAGTGCGAGGTAATGCAGGGCAACATTCCCACGCAGCTTCCATGGGTGGGCGTCGTATGCTGTGTCAAACTCTCAACGCTGAGTACGCGTCTAAGGGAATTCACATTGCGCATATTTTGATCGATGGGGCAGTCGATGCTCCGGACACGCTTGGTAAAATGATTGGCCCTGAGCTATTTGAGAAGCTGCGGGACGCAAAAGGGCGTGAAAAGGATGGTCTGCTTCTGCCGGAAAAAATGGCGGAAACTTACTTTCATGTAGCGCAACAACACCGATCTGCCTGGACGCATGAGCTTGATTTACGTGCTTTCTCAGACCTCGCATGGTGGAATCATGCTCCGTAAGTGCATTAATGGATAAAAGGTTCGCTTAATGACAAAGACACTGGATGTTATTTTTGATTTTGGCAGTCCCAATGCCTACCTTGTATACAAGGCCCTCCCGCCCTTGCTGGAAAGAACGCAAGCGAGCTTGAACATCATACCTTGTTTGCTCGGGGGAATATTCAAGGCAACAGGGAATCAGGCGCCTATGATGGCGTTTGCGAACGTCAAAGGTAAGATTGCGTACGACCAGCTTGAAATTGCACGCTTCATCCAGAAACATGATCTAAGTGCATTCCAGTTTAACCCGAACTTCCCAGTCAATACCCTCATGTTAATGCGCGGTGCAATCGTGGCTGAAGGCGACGGCCGGCTCATGGAGTACGTAGCAGCTGGGCTCAAGTATATGTGGGAAGATGGCCTGAAAATGGATGACCCGGAGGTTTTTGTTGAAGCGATACCCAAGGCGGGATTTGATGGAAGAGCAATCTTGGAGCGGACGCAAGACCCAGAAGTCAAAGCCAAGCTAGCGGCAAACACATCTGCTGCCGTCGAACGCGGATGTTTCGGTATCCCTACATTTTATGTGGGTAGTGAAATGTTTTTTGGCAAAGAGCGTTTAGCGCAAATCGAAGAGCAGCTTAACGCATGATGGTGGAAGCTATAGGGAGTAATTGAGAGATGTCAGTCGCACTTGTAAAACCTGTGGAAGAGGTAATCCCTGATTTTTCAACCCATCTTTTACAACAAAAGCAGGCATTCTTAGATGATCCCATGCCTGATTATCAAACCCGCAAAGCACGACTAGACAAACTTTACAATGCGATTGTGAGTAACAAACAAGTTTTGCTGGATGCTATCAGTGACGATTTTGGCAACAGAAGTGAAGCCGAAACAATTCTAGGGGAATTTGTGCCGCTGCTCGATGGTATCAAATACTATAAGAAAAACCTCCGCTCATGGATGAAAGCGCAGCGAAGGCATGTGCCAATTACAGCGGCTCCCGCAGGGGTGAAGGTGTTCTACCAACCATTGGGTGTGATAGGCATTGTCGCCCCGTGGAACTTTCCGGTATTTCTCGCGTTGTCACCGTTGGTAGGAGCACTTGCTGCGGGCAACAGAGCAATGATCAAAATGTCCGAGTTAGCACCAATTACGGCCTCTACTGTTGAGGCGATCATAAACAATGCTTTCGACCCGACCGAAGTCAAAGTATTTACGGGCGAGGTAGAGGCGGCGGTTGAATTTACAAAGCAGCCTTATGATCACTTAGTATACACTGGTTCCACGCAGGTTGGAAAAAGTGTCATGCATGCGGCAGCAGAAAACTTGACTCCAGTAACCCTTGAGCTTGGCGGGAAATCACCGGCGATAATTCATGAAGACTTTCCCATGAAAGAGGCGGCCAAACGGCTGG
>JALEGM010000019.1 GCA_022763145.1 Aquisalinus sp.
CGCTCCATTTCCTTGGCGAGTTCACCCAGCGCTTCCTCTGACTCCTTGGCATACTGACCTTTGGTGATAATTGACTGAACAAAAGTCGCGAGGCCTTCAATCCGCATCAGTGTATTATTGCCACTGACGGCAGCGGTCGATACAGCCAGCATTTGCTGCTCGATAGCATCGGCAAGACCTTCTTCCATCTGGTCCTTGAAATTAGTGAGGCTAGATTCGATTTTGCCGAGTTCCCCGGCAACTGCTGCCGTGGATTGAATGGTCTTATCAATCGCAGAAATATGCTGATTGAGCGCCCGGGATTGTTTCTCGCGCGTCAAGGCATCAAGGCCGGTTCCTTCTGCTTCACCTTCATATTCCTTCAGGAACTTGGCATTTTTCTTCTGCGCCTTTTGCTGCGCCTCAAGAATGATCGCTACATTTTCCTTCGTATTATGAGTAAGTGTATGCACGCCGGTTACCCGTTGCAGCAAACTCTCTAGCTGATCGCGTACGCCTGTCAGCGTTTCTTCCGTATTGTCGATATAGCTGAGCGTCACATCTGACAGGGCCTTAACACGCTCAATGAATTCCTTATTGCCGATGTCGAGGATTTCCAGAATGCGTTGATTAATGAGCCAGTCTTCGGTTGACGTAAACTCCTCATATGCCTTTGTTTTCTCTGCAAGGTCCACAGACGCTTCCTCAAGCACCTGATTATTGCTCTCGATCTTTACCTCTTTATCTGCCTTGTTCTCGCGCCGGCGGGTGAGTAGCTTCTTCTTTTCCCCCTTGAAGAAAAGAAGGATGTCACGTTCGGCTTCACCGATGGAGCGAGTCAATACTTTCACTTCATTCGTAAGCTGCGCGTTCTCATTTGTGAGGCCCTGCACAATTTTCGTGGCGTCGTTCAGCGCTTTTTCCAGGCCATTCTTTTCGACCTCTTTGTCACGAGCAGCGAGCATGGCGTCTATAAGGCCTTGTGGTCCGCCTTTCTGCTCGATGAGATCATCAATCAGTTCGAGTTTTTCTTTCAGGTCTGTCCGGCCACCGACAAGAGAATGATACTCTTCGAAAACATCCTTGATGCCAGTGCGTAGATGGCCGAGCGGATTATCGCGCACAAGCTCAATGCTCTTCTTGTTATGCTCGGTGAAGTCAGCCAGTAACTGCGCGACGATGGCACGGTTCTCGTTGACGTATTCAACATTCTGCTCAAGCTGCTCCTTGTCAAAGGTGAGCAGTGCGACGAGCTTCTTGATCTTCTCTTCCGGGTCGAGGGAAGCATCCGTCAGGATTTTAAACGCGGCAGTATTCTCAAGGTCTGTTGCCTGAGTCTCTTCGGCTTCCTGCCGGGTCGCCAACTTCGAAAAACGATTGCGCTCGCGCAGGCCAGCTTTCTCTTCTCGTGCTTCCTGCAGCCGGGCGCGCACTGTTGCGAATTTCGATGAAATATCTGCCGGATCTGACATTTAATATTACCCCTCTCTCATTGCGGCGGTTCCGCAGATGCTACTTTACCGCCTTGTCTCCTGACAGCAGCTATACCCGTTTTTAGATCGGATTTCCCCTGCCCTTCGTCACTTTATTTGTGATCAAATCCTCGCATCGCAAGACCTTGAAATTCTCAAACTTGTGCATAACGACTTTGGTAAAGTGCCCAAAACCAAATCAACCACATAGAACAAATAATGAACAAATTGTGCGATTCAAGTCCAATCAGGAATTTTCTGCACCATATTTCACGTCAAGAAAGTATTAGTGGAGACGCACGGGTGCTTCAGGCGTTTCAAACTCGGCACCACTTTCATCTTCTTCACCGGGAATAGCATACGAACCGTTCAGCCAACGATGAAGATCAACATCGGCACACCGTTTGGAACAGAACGGGCGATACCCTTCAACAGTATCGCTTTCGCAAATCGGGCATTTGCCGCTAGCTGACTTCCCGGACATCAGACCACTCCCTTTCCCTATTATTGCTTACCGATAATGAGAAACGTACCCCATACTGGGTAGTCAGCTTTTGCTGCCAGTCTGGTTTTGAGGCAATATGTACAATCACTTCTTCGCCTGCCAGAATCTCGAACCTACCAGAGGGGTTTCGCTGCAGCTGCGCTTCCGCCTTGCGCAAAACTTCTGCTGCAAGTGCATGTGCAGAAAGTCGCCGCCCCTGTACCGGCCCTGGTCCGTGATGCTCCGTCAGCAGATCAAGCAAGCTCAATTTCCTCTTAGGTATGATAAAAATGGCAAGACCAGTGTCATCAAGACGGATAAGGCGTGCACCCGGCAGCGTCCTTGTGGCTTCCTTCAACGCAGCGCGGATCTGACCGCCCCCCTTAACGGCCAGTGAGGGAAAATCAATCACGACTTGTCCGCCGATACGGCGCAAGGAGAGCTGTCGGAAAATTTCCGGGATAGCTTCAAGGCAGGCTTTGATGATGGAGCCACGCTTTGACTGGCCCTGCGTCGCAGCAACATCCACATCTACTGCTGTGAGTGCCTCTGCCTCATCGAAGATCAAACGGCCACCGCCTGGCAACGTGACTATGCGCGCGAGAGCCTGCTCGATAGATTCCTCGACGCCCTCCAATTCGAATAAGCTGCTGCTGGTATGCGACGTCAGGCCTGGGTTCGCCTCCATTGTCTCACCATGCATGAAAGCCTGTAGGGAGAGGAATGCAGATGAGCCAGAAACAATAATTTCCGACGGTACGGACTTGGCAAAATACCTGAGAGCGTGGACTGCATCAGGCTGTTCGGCGTCAAGTTTCGCGGGAGCATTGCCCACTCGCTCAAGCAATACAGCAAGACTGGCGCTCTCGATGCCTAACTGAGTAGTCAGAAGCGGCCCCTTACCAGGTGCAGCAGGTCTCTTGATCCGTACTGGTATTGACTCACCTTCGCACAACTTATGCGCATCCGTCATAGGTAAAAAACCTGCCTCACCAAAGCCAATGTCGACAAAAGCGGCCCGTAGTTTACGATCAATAGCTTTCACCTTGCCAAGATAGAGACCACCCGCTCCTGCATCTGCAGAAAACCACAAGGACCATACCTGTCCATTCTTTATCAGGGCAGCGCGCGTTTCCGCTGGGGAGTCTTCAATCAGTAGTTTCACTGTCATTGTGCTGGCCTGACACCTGCACCCTTGAGCAGATTAGCAGTTTCATAAAGCGGCAGTCCGACAACGGATGAATAAGAGCCTATAATGGAAATGATGTAAGCAGAAAAAAGCCCCTGAATAGCATAACCACCCGCCTTGCCTTGCCACTCGCCACTGGCGATGTAGGCTTCTTCCTCAATGGCTGACAGTCGCTTTACCTTCACGCGTGTCTCTACCAGCCGCTCACGCAAGACGTCGCTCGGTCCTGCGAGACAGACGCCGGTATAAACACGGTGTGACCGCCCACTGAGGAGTTTCAGGCACTGTCGTGCCTGCTCATCAGTTTCAGCCTTTGGCAGTATGCGCCGCCCACAGGCAACGACTGTATCGGACCCTAATACAACAGAATCCGGTATAGTCTTAGCTATATGACACGCCTTTTCCTTTGCTAAACGCGCCGCGTACAGGCGTGGCAGTTCCTGTGCACAAGGCGTTTCATCAATATCAGCTGGTGAAATATCGTCCGGCTTAAAGCCTATCTGACCCAAAAGATCCCGCCGTCGAGGCGAGGCGCTGGCCAGAACAAATCGCGGCGCACTCAATTTATTTGAAGCGGTAAGTGATCCGGCCTTTGGTGAGGTCATAAGGGGACATCTCTACCAGAACCTTGTCTCCCGCAAGCACGCGGATGCGGTTCTTGCGCATCTTGCCGGCAGTATGCGCAATGATTTCGTGATCATTTTCCAGTTTCACGCGAAAGGTCGCGTTGGGTAGAAGCTCTTCCACCGTGCCGGAAAACTCTAATAATTCTTCCTTCGCCATAATCCTCCTCGGGGCTGGCTGGTTTCGTGAGACGGGAAAATGGGGGCGACTGTACCAAAAAGCAAGGATTTAAGACGCTTCCTTCAAAGAAAAACGCGTCTCAATGCGTGCCAGTAGGCTATCGCGCGCTTCCCGATAGGCCGCCATGATCTGGTCACGACTTCCGCGCGTATCGGTAGGGTTTGGCGTTTCCCACAGTTCAATCTGCTTCTGATCGAAAAACTTTAGCGCTTCTTCAGCCGCTTCCGGCGTCAGAGCGACCACAAGCTCATAATCCAGAGGGTCAACAGCCGCAAACTCCTGTGGTTCGTGACCATCCACTGAATTGTCGATCTCTTGCATGATCGACTCCACGAAAGGGTCGAGCCCGCCCTCATATACCCCAGCGGATGCGACATGCACTGCAGGGCCAAGCAGCTTACGCGCCAGCGCCTCGGCCATCGGCGAGCGCACCGAATTCATATTACAGGCGAAGAGGATGCCTTTTGGAATATTGCTATTCTTTGCCTGTGTCGCTGCTTCACTCATTTGTGGCTCACTTCATGTAGAAACTGCAGATCAGGGTGAACAATCGACGGGATGTGTCAAAATCAAGCGCGATCTTGTCTTTCAAACGTTCCTCAAGGATTTCCGATCCCTCATTATGCATCCCCCTGCGCGCCATATCGATGGTCTCGATCTGCTGCGGCGCCGCGTTACGGATCGCGTCATAATAGCTTTCACAAAGCAGGAAGTAGTCCTTGATGATCTTGCGCAGCGGCGCCATCGATAAATGAAGCTGACCAACTGGTGTCTCATCCTCTTTGCGCACATCCATAACGAGGCGACCTTCCGAACTTGAAAGGTACAGCACAAACGGCCCCTCGCCGATCACGTCCGAATCGCCGAGCGGCTGAAATGTATTCTCCTGCAGCAGGTCATACACCGCCACTTTGCGCTCATGCTCAATGTCCGCATTCGCGGGAGCCAGCGAACGCTCATCAAGCTCGACCCTGACCAGCCTGTAGGAAGGGGAACATGTGTCTGTGCTCATATAATTGTCAGGCTCTCTCTTCTTGAGTGCCTTCTATCAGGGCCTGCGGCGCACCGCCAGCATCGAAAACAGGGAGAGAAACCAATAAGACTGGCAGGTTAACGATCATGCTCCGGCTTGTTCTGAGTGCGCCAGGGATCGGATATATCACTCAAAGCAATGTTGATCGCCTGTACCTCAAGAGCGATTTCCCCACCGCCAGCAAATTCCAGTAGTAGCTGCCCTGCACCTTCTTCTTTCGGCTCAAACCTTACAGCCAGCAAGGAAACCACTGCAGCCTTGGCATCCTGACGAATGTTTCTTGCTCTAACACTGGTCACGTCATCGAAGTGTATACCAGTACGCACCCGGATGAAAGGACCACGCTTTCTGTTAGCCCCCTCTTCCCAGACAAAGCGGTTAGCAACAAAAGCGAAACGGCGCTCTTTCGGCAGATATGCCATGTCTCCCACTTTCATGACGGCATCTTGCAGGCAGGCAGACAGGACTTCGATGTCTTCGCTGTCTGCGGCCATAAGGCGTAGCGGTTTAAAGTTTTTGATGTTCATGCAGCGCTACTTAAGCGTCATCGCGCACGCGCTCAACCAGCGCGCCAACATTTTGCAGCTTTTCATCAAGACGCTCAAAGCCTCGATCCAAATGGTAAAGCCGTGAAATCATTGTTTGCCCTTCTGCGCCAAGACCAGCCAGGACGAGCGACATGGATGCACGTAAATCTGTCGCCATTACTTGCGCGCCTTTCAGCTTCGGCTTGCCCCGAACAGATGCAACCTGACCATCGACATGAATATCGGCGCCCATACGACCAAGTTCCGGCACATGCATGAAGCGGTTCTCGAAGATCGTTTCCTTGATCGTGCTGGGGCCCTCTGCAGTAGCCATCAAAGCCATGAACTGAGCCTGCAAATCCGTCGGAAAGCCAGGGAATGGCTGAGTGACGACATCTACACCCTTTATCCGACCGCCATTTTTTTTGACCCGCAAACCGTTTTCAACCTCGGTTATCTCAATCCCGCTTTCAATCAGTGTGGTGATTGCTGCACCAAGCAAATCCGCACGGGCGTTTTCCAGAGTCAATTCGCCAGCCGTGACACCGACTGCCATAGCGTATGACCCGGTTTCGATTCTGTCCGGCAGCACCGCATGTTCGGCACCGTCGAGCCTTTCAACGCCACGAATTGTTATCGTTGGCGTGCCGGCGCCTGAAATATCCGCGCCCATTGCGATCAGGCAATCCGCCAAGTCGATAATCTCTGGCTCGCGGGCAGCATTATCAAGAACTGTTTCACCATCAGCCAGCGTGGCAGCCATCATCGCGTGTTCTGTTGCGCCAACTGATACGAACGGAAAGGTAATGCGCGCACCACTGAGGCAATTCCTGGCCTTGGCGATAACGTATCCTTCATCCAGTTCGATGTCTGCCCCCATGGCTTCCAGTGCCTTCAGATGCAGATCAACCGGCCTAGCGCCTATCGCACAGCCCCCGGGCAACGACACCTTGGCCTCACCTTCCCTCGCAAGAAGAGGCCCTAACACATTGAAACTGGCACGCATTTTCCGCACCAGGTCATATGGCGCCAAAGTTGAGGAAATGGTATCCGCATGGAGCGTCATGTCGTCGCCATCGCGCCGCAAATCTACACCATGTTGTTGTAACAGCGCAGAAAGTTGCCGAATATCTGCAAGGTCAGGAACATTCGTCAGGCGAAGGGGCTGATCGGTCAACAGGCAGGCAACC
>JALEGM010000236.1 GCA_022763145.1 Aquisalinus sp.
ACGAGCCCCCCTTCCGCTAATAAAAAACGAGGCGCGCTGTGCAACATAATGTTGATGTTTACTGGTCTTTCAGAAGTCCTTACTCCTATCTGGTGATTCCCCAGCTGAAGCAGCTGATAAACGATTTCGGGATCAGCGTGACGGTGCGTCCCGTTTATCCGCTTGCCGTCCGGGACGTGACGTTTTTCACGAACCGTCGTCCGCAAACTTTGCCGTATTTGCTGATGGACATGGTGCGAGAGGCATCGCGTCATGACATTCCGTTTCGCTGGCCCAATCCTGACCCAATCGTCCAGGATGCTGACACATTAGCGGTTGCGAAAGAGCAACCACGCATTGATCGGCTTATGGTTCTGGGAGCACTTGCTCAACGTGAAAAAGGAGCAGAAGCTTTCAGCTTTTTTGAGGAAGTTTCCGCCATCATCTGGAATGGCCAGACTGATAACTGGCATGAAGGCGATCATCTATCTGAGGCAGCAGCGCGTGCCGGCTTTAATCTCGCTGAGATGGAGAAAGTTGTCAGTGCAGACAATGCTGCGTTGCAACAGTTGATTGAGGAAAATGAGGCCGAGCAACAAAAGTATCACTGGGGCGTACCTACCATGGTACTGAACGGGGAAGGTTTCTTCGGCCAGGACAGGATCCCTGCATTGCGCTGGCGTATTGAGACACTGCAGAATTAGAGGAGACCGGATCATGCGAAAAATTGGATTGCTGATTGCTTTTGCGACGCTTGCAGGTTGCGCGACCGTGGCGGAGTACAGAATAGAAGACAGTTTGCGCGATATCGGAATTGCCCCGCAGCGCGCCGACTGTATGGCTGGCCAATTGCGTGAGCGTCTCGATAGCAACCAGCTAAATGAGTTGGCAGATTTTTTATCCAGCCTCACAGATGCTAACTCTACCGGTGAAGGCGTCGATGTGCTGCTTGATATTGAAAATCCGGGTATTGTCGGTGCAGTACTCAAGTCCGGCATCTCCTGCGGCTTCTCGCCCAGTCGCTAAATAATGGCTGTGCACGGTACAAATTCTAATACTTTTGAAAAAGTCAGACAGGTCTTTGCGGAGAACCTCGACACTGGGGTTGACCTTGGAGCTGCTTGCGCCGTTTGCCTGAATGGGGAATTGGTTCTTGACCTGTATGGCGGCTTTCAGGATCGCAAGAAAGAGAAGCCTTGGGAGCGCGAGACAATCGTGGGTGTTTATTCCTCTGGCAAGGCTGTGGTCAGCTTGCTTGTGGCAAAGGCTGCGGCTGATGGCCTTTTATCTTATGAAGCGCCGGTTGCTGACTATTGGCCGGAATTTACGGCGAACGGCAAAGGGGAAATTACGGTCGCGCAGCTGATGTCTCATCAGGCAGGGCTGACTGGTTTTCCTGATGAAATGGATCCGTCACTGTGGCTGGATTGGGATGCTATTTGCACAAAACTGGCGGCAATGGCCCCTATGTGGACGGTAGGAACGGTCAGCGGGTATCATCCGCAAACCTTTGGTTATCTTGCTGGTGAAGTTCTGCGGCGTGTGACCGGCAAAACGGTTGGTGAACTGATAACAGAACAGCTGCGCAAACCATTTGGGCTACAGATCTATTGTGGATTAACAGATGAGGTAGCTACACGGGCCACTCATATGACGAAACCTACCCAGATTGCAGATATGGGTGAAATCAATGAACCAACTAAAGCAGCGTTCCTGACAAAATGGGCGGCGCCTGCTGGCGTAAGTCGACAGGAATGGGCAAGAGCAGAAATTCCAGCATCCAATATTCATGCGGATGCAAGTGGTCTTGCTCGAGCCATGTCCATCATTGCGCTGGATGGTATGATTGATGACCGTCAGTTCACATCTTCGGCTTCCGTTGACCTTCTGGCCAAGGAGCAAATTCGCGGGCATGATCTGGTTTTACCTTACTACTTATCCTGGGCATCTGGTATGATGCGCAATATCAACAAGGTCTATGGGCCCGTGGAGACAACGCTTGGCCATTCAGGTTTTGGCGGGTCGTGTGTTTTTGCAGATCGGGAAAATGGTTTGAGTTTCGCTTATGTGATGAACAAGATGTCTCATCACCTAGTGGGTGATCCACGCCCAGTCCGACTCATCGACGCTGTATACCAATCACTTTAGGCGGGGAAGCGTTCTTTTAGCCAGTTGATCATGACTTCATTGATCTCGTTCGGCTTTTCCCACATGGCCCAGTGCCCGCAATCGCGCAGGAGATGCAGCGTCAGATCAGGACACAGATCAGGCATTTGATCGGCGGACTCAGGTGGTAGCATCACATCAAGTTCTGCCGGGAACATAAGCACCGGTTGGTGCACGGTCAGATCAACACCTTCTGTGAGACGCCAGTTATGATCCACATTGCGATAGATATGCGTTGGAGTACGATGCCCTGAGGCAGCATAAGTTTCTGCAAAGAGTTTCAGAACTTGAGGCGAGATAATCAGCTGGCTGTCGTCGCAGCCAGAAAACTCTTCAAAACGTCCTGTTTGATCGTATAGGGCCGGAAACAGCTTCGGCCAGACGCTGCGCGGGGGTGAGCCCCTGAACATGAAGCGGAACATCATTTCTTCCCTGCCGCCAAACACTTTGTCCGGGGCATCCAGGTCCTGAAAGGTGACGATGTAATGATCAGGGTGGAACTTGGTTCGGTATATTTCAATAGGCGGCGCAGGGGCGCGCTTGCGATGGGGGGTGCAGATGCCGACTACCCCCTCAATCATCTCGGGATAGGTGTAAGCCATCGGCCAGACCATCGCGCCACCCCAGTCATGCCCGCAAATTAGGACTTTATCGTAGCCCAGAGCCTTAATAAGCCGGGTGAAGTCTTCGGTCAGCACATCCATGCCATATTGGCTGGTATCATCGGGCTTGGAAGACTGGCCGAACCCTTTCTGATCAATCGCGATGGCGCGGTAGCCAGCATCTGCAAGGGTTGGCATAATCTGGCTCCAGGAATAGGCAAGTTCCGGCCAGCCATGCAGCAGCAAGATCGGGCGGCCATCTTCCGGGCCTAATTCATACGTGGCGAAAGTTACATCGCCGGCTTCGATCATACGGGGGGCAGGAAAATCTATCATGGCTCTGGTGTGCCATTCACTGTGGAAAACGTAAAGTCGGGGTAACAGCGCCGCTGATTGTTGCGGAGCGCGACGCAAGTCATAGTCATGGTCAAACATGACAGTGATACAGCCAGATATAAACGCTGCGGCGCCGTTGGCGGATAAGCATGAAGTGCTGTCCCATATCTTTGGCTTTGACTGTTTCCGACCGGGGCAGGAACCGGTCATCGACACGCTGCTGAGCGGCGAGGATGTGCTGGCAGTTATGCCAACCGGCGCTGGGAAATCCCTGTGTTTTCAATTACCGGCCCTGATGCGTGGCGGGCTGACAGTTGTCGTTTCGCCACTGATTGCCTTGATGGAAAACCAGGTTGCGTTGCTTGAGTCTTTTGGGGTGCGCGCAGGCATGATCCATTCCGGTAGGCCGAGAGTTGATAATGTGGCTGATTGGCGTGCTGTGGCGGCGGGGGAGATCAATCTCGTTTACATGTCGCCGGAGCGTCTGGTGACGCCGCGCATGATTGAAGCATTACAGGCTTTGCCTCTATCGATGATCGTAATTGATGAGGCACACTGCATCAGTCAGTGGGGTCATGATTTCCGCAAAGAGTATATTCGCCTTACCGAGCTGAAAGCGCTGTTTCCATCTGCACAGGTTGCTGCTTTTACAGCTACAGCTGACGAGGCAACCCGGCAGGATATGGTGACCCGAATTTTCCAGGGGACTGCGAAAGTATTTGTTCAAGGGTTTGACCGGCCCAATATTGCTATTAAGGTTGAAGAAAAGAAGCAGGCTGACAAACGCCTCTCAGCGCTCGTGCGTGCCCGTACTGGCCAACAAGGTATTATCTATTGCCTTTCTCGCAAGGGCACAGAGATGGCCGCAGACATGCTGGCGCGCGAAGGGCATAACGCCATTGCCTATCACGCGGGCATGTCGGATGAGGAACGCACGATCCGGCTTAACAGGTTTCTCACCGAGGATGATCTGGTTGTGTGTGCAACGATTGCTTTCGGGATGGGGATTGACAAGCCGGATATTCGCTATGTCATCCATATGAATCTGCCAGCATCGCTGGAGACATATTATCAGGAAATTGGCCGGGCCGGTCGTGATGGCAATCCGGCGGAAGCGATTCTTTTTTATGGTTATAATGACCTGCGGTTGCGCCGTACCATGATTGATGAGTCAGGCGCGCCTGATGAAGTGAAGCGTGTGGAGCGTCGGCGCCTTGATACGCTTGCCACTTATTGTGAGGCTGTGACCTGTCGGCGCAATATGCTGTTGTCCTATTTCGGAGAGCTGTCGGACACACCTTGTGGCAATTGCGATATCTGTGATGTGCCGCCACTTATGGTCGATGGCACCGCCGCTGCCAGGACTGCGCTGGAAGCGATCATGGCAACAGGTGAGGTCTATGGGCAGAGCCATATCATCAGTATTCTGCGCGGTAGCCAGTCAGAAAAAGTCTGTACGGCAGGTCATGACAAGCTTGAAACTCACGGCCAAGGGCGCCAGTACACAGACAAGCAATGGCGGCGCATGTTCCGCCAGATGCTGGCGCAGAACATTCTTGCTCCTGCTGGCGAGTTTGGATCGCTGGTATTGACGGCCCGTGGCCAGCAAGTGCTTGCCGGTGGTTTGGAGGTTTCTTTCCGGCAGGATGCCCTGGGGCAGGACAAGAAAGAGAAATCCCCCGCAAAGAAACTTGCCGAAGGTCAGGTAGATGCAAAACTGCTGACCTTCCTGAAGCAGAAGCGTCTCGAGCTTGCTCGTGAAAAGCAATGTCCGGCCTACGTCATTTTTTCTGATCGTACTCTGATTGATATGGCAGATAAAAAACCGGCTGATATTGAGGCGTTCCGCCACCTGTTTGGGGTGGGCGACAAGAAAGTAGACGCCTATGCCGAGACATTTCTTGAGGCAATAGCCGAGTATCTGTCAGGGGGGTGAGGAGGTCAGTGCCAGGACGTGTGCGCCTGTTGCCGCAAAGTTCAACATGAAGCTGAGAATAGTAATACGTAGCATAATCTGCCACAGTTTCAGAAAAAGTTCTCGCCCCCTCCTTCGCTAATCGCCGAAGGCATACACTGTTTCCAGCCAGCACGTGGTATGCCAACCAACTTCAAGATCATTTATCGCCAGCCTGATTCAGGCCGAATACGAAAATGCACGCCAAAATGTCAAAGAGCCGCTGACAGCAAAACCGCCAACATCTTATTTATAGAACAAAAACAAAACAAAGTCAAATTATAAATTTACAAGAATGCTAATTTGATGAGAATCAAACCCCTTGCGCGTACTGCGTCTTATTCCTGCCAGATCTGTCGCAGTCAGGTGATTGCATTCAGGCGAAGCACGATACAGTAAGCACCACACTCACCGGATGAAACGCAATCATCGAGATTGTCATTATTCGGCAACCGACCGGGGACGATAATGGATTTTGAATGGGTGGCGATAGCGTTCGGCGACGTGGCCTGGATTTCCGTCGCTTTTGCGCTGGGCCTGTTATCGCGAATGGCCGGGCTGCCAACACTTGTCGGATATCTGGCGGCTGGATTTGTGCTCAATGCGTTCGGCTTCACCAGTGGTGAAGTGCTGGAGAAACTGTCTGACCTCGGTATCACTTTGCTCCTCTTTACGGTTGGTCTGAAGTTAAATCTGAGGACACTTGCTAAGCCGCAAGTCTGGGCGGTCACCGGTCTGCACACGGCTGTTGTGGTGCTCGGTTTTGGGTTTGCGTTTTACGGGCTGGCGCTGGCAGGTGTGCCCTTCCTGTCGGGGATGGACTTGGGAACAGCTTTTCTTGTGGCTTTTGCGCTGAGTTTTTCCAGCACTGTATTTGTGGTGAAGTCTCTGGAAGAGCGCGGCGACATGGCTTCCCTGCATGGTCGCATCGCGATTGGTGTCTTGATTATGCAGGATATTGCCGCAGTGGTATTCCTCGCTTTCTCGACCGGTTTAACGCCATCTCCATGGGTATTATCGGTTCTGTTGCTGATACCGCTCAGGCCTTTTTTGCATCTTGTGCTTGCAAGGGTCGGGCATGGGGAGCTGCTGGTTCTCTTCGGGTTCATTCTGGCCCTTGGCGGTGCGGAGTTTTTTGAGTCCATGGAGCTAAAAGGAGACCTCGGGGCGCTGGTTCTGGGTGTTCTGGTGGCGAGCCATCCTAAAGCCGATGAACTTGCCAAAACCATGCTGGGCTTCAAGGATGTGTTCCTGCTCGGCTTTTTTCTGTCGATTGGCCTTTCCGGGACACCGACTGTAGAGACGCTCATCATTGCAGCGGCGTTGACACCATTGATTTTCCTGAAATCTGCGCTGTTCTTTGTCCTGATGACACGGTTCAAACTGCGGGCGCGCACGTCATTGCTGGCATCACTCAATCTTACAAATTTCAGTGAGTTCGGGTTGATTGTGGCAGCAGTGGGCGTGGCAAATGGATGGATTACTACTGACTGGCTCATTGTTATCGCGATTGCTCTATCGCTCTCTTTCATGGTTGCGGCAACACTAAACACAAATGCCCACCAGCTTTATGCGCGAAGGCGCGCCTTCTGGAAACGGCTGCAAAGAGATGATCTCATTACGGATGACCAATCTCTTGATACAAGAGGTGCCAAAGTCGCCGTGATTGGCATGGGCGGAATTGGCACAGGTGCCTATGAGAAAATGTATGAACTGTATGGCGATGCTGTGATCGGTGTGGATATTGACCCCAATACTGTGACGAACCATCGGGCAGCAGGACAGAATGTCCTGCATGGCGATCCGAGTGATGCTGATTTCTGGGATCGGATGAAGGCGACCAGTTCGCTTGAACTTATTATGCTTGCACTGCCAAAATTGCAGACTAATCTTGCCGTACTCGAACAGTTGGAGTTTGCCGGGTTTGCTGGCCGTGTGGCAGCGACAGCCAAGTTTCAGGATGAGGTTGAAGCTCTTGAGGCGGCAGGTGCTGATACCGTATTCAATGTCTATTCAGAGGCCGGAGCCGGGTTTGCCGGGCATGTGGAAGAGCAAGGCCACACCATACAGCCCGTGCAAGCCTGATCTGCAGCGTTTCTTTGCAATCCGTCCGCTCACCGGTTAAGCGGATAGCATGACAGAACAAAAACAAGATGATATTCCCGAAGGATGGTCACCGTTTGAGGTGAAGTCTCACTATTCCCAGTCAATCGCGCCGATGTATGTGCGGCGGGACCCGCCGGGCCTCGCATTTCTGGCCAATGAATCGCACAGTAATCTCAACGGCGTGGTGCATGGCGGTGCGCTGGCAACCCTTGCGGATATCAGCCTCTTTGTTCTGGCGACAGGCGGCAACACAGCGATGAACGGGGCCACGTTGTCTCTGAACATGAATTACCTAAGGCCGGGGCGGCTTGGCCAGTTCATCCACGCCGAGGGGCGTATCGTCCGTGAAGGTTCCAGCATTATCTTTGTCGAGGGCTCGTTGCTGGCTGGTAGTGAGGAGCTCATTACCTTTAACGGCGTCATCAAGCGGTTCAGACCGCGCGAAAGCTGAGGCCTTATGGCTCTTCTGCCAGGCGTCCAGTGAATAGACAGCGACAGCAACCCAGATTGCGCCGAAGCACAGGGCGTGAGCAAACGTGAACTCTTCACCGTAATAAAGACCCACACAGAATTGTAAGGTTGGCCCGATATATTGCAGGAAGCCGATTGTCGAAAGTTTCAGTCGGCGCGCGCCAATGGCAAAGCAGAGCAGGGGTAGCACGGTGAACGGCCCTGCCAGCAATAGCAGGAACTGCATTTGCAAACCGTCATTGAGGAAGGCTGAGTTGCCGGTGCTGGCGAGCCAACCCCAATAAAGAAGAGCGAATGGCAACAGGAGCAAGGTTTCGATGAACAAGCCAGGCATGGCCCCGACGTCCACGGTTTTGCGGATATACCCATAGACGGTGAAACTGATACCCAGAAACAGGGAAACCCATGGGAACACGCCGCCATAGATGGTCAGTATGGAAACGCCGATAGTGGCGAGAGCAACTGCTGTCATTTGCAGGCGACTCAACTTCTCGCCGGTCACAACTACCCCGACCAGCACGAAGATCAGCGGATTGATGTAGTAGCCAAGGCTCGCCTGAAAGATTTTCTCGGTTTGCACGGCCCAGATATAGACGCCCCAGTTTGTTGCGATAGCGACGGCGGCAAGGAAAAGCGCCCTTAATTTTCGTGTGTCCGGGAATATCTTGCGAACGTCCGGCCATTGCTTGCGTAAGGTCAGGATAAGCGCGCCGAAGGGCACCGCCCAGATGATCCGCTGTGAAAGCATTTCTGTCGCGCTGACACCGTCCGCGACTTTGAAATAAATAGGGAAGAAGCCCCACATCGTGTAGGCTGCCATGGCAGCGAACACGCCTGTTCGGATATTGCGTTCTTCTTCGCTCATGGGCGGCCTCCTCCGGCGTTTCACCCCGGATTAGCGTGCGTGCCTTTGGCAGGGCTTCCCGCTTGCTCGCATCAAATTCAGACGTCGCGTGCTGGTAGCAGACCACGGTTCAGTAACAGCTCTGCAATCTGAACTGCGTTAAGGGCGGCCCCTTTACGCAGATTGTCAGAGACAACCCACATGGCGAGACCATTTTCGACGGTTGCATCTTCCCGTACGCGGCTGACGAAGGTGGCGAAATCCCCCACACATTCAACTGGTGTTACGTATTGTTCCTCTTCCGGATTATCGATCACCAGAAGACCGGGTGATTCACGCAAGATGCTACGCGCTTCCTCAGCACTCAGCTCTTCCTCAAATTCGATGTTTACCGCTTCAGAGTGGCCTACAAAAACCGGAACTCGCACGCATGTAGCGGTCAGTTTGATTTTTGGGTCGAGCATTTTTTTGGTCTCAGAGACCATTTTCCACTCTTCCTTGGTGGAGCCATCTTCCATGAAAACATCAATATGCGGAATGACGTTGAAAGCAATCTGGCGTGTGAATTGCTCAGGTGTTGGTTCGTCGCCCACATAAATGCCTTTGGTTTGATTCCACAGTTCGTCCATGGCATCTTTGCCAGCGCCAGAGGCTGACTGATAGGTGGAGACAACAACGCGCTTGATCCGTGCACGGTCATGCAGAGGTTTCAGGGCAACAACCAGCTGTGCCGTAGAACAATTCGGGTTGGCTATGATGTTTTTCTTGGAAAAACCTGCAACGGCCTCTGGATTTACTTCCGGCACTACGAGGGGCACGTCAGGGTCCATGCGGAAATGTGAGGAATTGTCGATGACAATGGCGCCAGCTTTTGCAGCTTTTGGCCCCCATTCCTTCGATACGTCGCCGCCAGCAGAGAAAAGAGCGATATCCACCTGGCTGAAATCAAACTGCGCGAGGTCCTGACATTTCAGGTCTTTTTCGCCAAAAGAGACTTCGCGGCCCACACTCGCGCGTGAGGCAAGTGGGAACACGTCGTTCACCGGGAACATGCGCTCTGCCAGAATGCTCAGCATTTCCTGTCCGACAACACCGGTCGCGCCGACAATCGCGATATTATACGCCATGACTATTCCTTCAGATTTCAAGAGAAAGTCGCCTTGCGCCTGACAGCTGCGCAAGTCAAGTC
>JALEGM010000237.1 GCA_022763145.1 Aquisalinus sp.
AAATGACGCGGCAACCAGTACAGAAGTACCCAATAAAACAGATTTCTTAAGCATTGCGACCCTCCCGGTGCGGTTTACTGTTTAACTAGACATGTCTCGCGCGGACTAAGCCGCGCTTAAAGAATGTGGAATTTCTTTCACACATAATTGTTATACTATTGCAAGGATAACGCTAGTGGCTTTGACTCATTGCCAAGGCTTGTTGCGAATCAGCCACACTTACATCTCCTAAGCGGAGCAGGGCATAGGCCATTGAGCCTGAAAATTGTGTTAACTGGTTAAAATTATTCAGTAAATTCGCTAAAAAACCCGGCGCTCAGGCCGGGTTTTCCAGTCTTCTCGAGCTTGAGAAAATCAGGCTTCTGCAGGCTCCGGCGTACTCTCAATCAGCGTGGCATTGTCATCAGAATTGTTCGCCGATTTGCCGCTATTTCGGGTGAAAAGATAGATCACCAGTGCCAGCAACAGGACCGGGCCAGCCAGAACACCTGCAACCACGAACAGGCTCGCGGCAACGCCAACAAAGGCCAGGGCAATCGAGAAGGCGGCTGCCAGAAGGCCAATAATAATGCCGACAAAGCCCGCCAGTATACCAATGATGGCGCCAAGAACGCCGATCACGACACCGAGGACGACCTCCCAGGGCTGTAATTCGTCGATGGTCTGGCCATTCATGATGATATGACCGTCGCCATAGGTATAGGCGGCCCAAGTGCCAGCAGCGACAAGGGCAATGAATAAAACTAGTAAAACTGTGAGTGTGGTGCCGTTTCCGGACTGCGTATTGCGTTGGATTCGAGTCATCTCGTCCCTCTCTCGATCATCAACGCCCTGACATTAATTTATTGTTTTTCGATAAGGCCGTCAAGAGAAGATTTAGTCCCAAGTGCAGTTTTTTATAGCCCGGCCCTGCAGGCTGATCCTAAGCTGGGTGCGACGTGATTGAGATGGGAGCGCACAAATGATCGCCTATGCAACGCTTGGCAGTAATGACCTGCCGAAGGCCACCGAGTTTTATGACGCCATTCTGGGCGAAGCCGGCATTGGCCAGATGTGGTCCACTGAAGGGTTTGTCGGTTACGGCCTTGCCATGGACAAGCCGATGCTGGGTATCTGCAAGCCGCATGACGGGCAGGCGGCCAGTGTCGGCAACGGGACTATGATTGCGCTCGCCCTGCAGGAGCCGGAGCAGGTACAGAAAGTTCATGCAAAGGCACTGGCTCTTGGTGGCAAGGATGAAGGCGCGCCGGGGCCGCGTGGGGAGACCGGCTTCTACTGCGGTTATTTTCGTGATCCTGACGGCAATAAGCTCAATGCGTTCTGCATGGTGCCACCCGCACAGGGGTGATTGCGCCTCATAGTCGTTGATCAATAAGGAAGAGCCTTATGGACTTGCTGACCATCCTGCCGCCGGTGATGGCCATTGCCATCGCCATCATCTGGCGCAATGTCTACGCCGCGCTGATTGTGGCGCTGGTCCTGTCGGAGACGTTGATTGCCGGGTTTAATCCCGGCGTTGGCGTGCTGGAGGCGATTGATCGGACGGTCGCTGTTTTTGAGGGCACCGGTAATACACGTATCCTGTTATTCTGCCTGCTGATCGGGGCGCTGATTGCTTTCATGCGGGATAGTGGTGGTGTCGCAGCAACGGCGAAGGCGATGATCAATAGCGGCTTTGCCCGCACGCGCCGGCGGGCAGAGCTGGCAGTTGCAGGTACCGGCTCAGCCATTTTTGTTGAGACTAATGTCAGTCTACTGAGTTCAGGTGTTCTGGGCCGACCTCTTTATGATGCGCACGGACTGAGCCGGGAGCGACTGGCCTATATTATCGATTCCACCAGTGCGCCGATAAGTGTCATTCTGCTGATTAACGGTTGGGGGGCTTATGCGCTGGGCCTGATAGAGCAGTATGACTTTGATAATGCTGTCGCTGTGGTGGCGGGTTCTGTGCCGTGGAATTTCTACGCCTTGCTGACCCTTGTCGGGGTTTATCTTACCGCCTTTTCCGGCAAGGTGTTTGGTCCCATGCGCAGTGCAGATGCGCGCCTTGAGCAGCAGGCGGATGACAATGCGCCTGAGCCAACCAAGGCTTCCTATATGTGGCTACCACTTGTGGTGATGGTGGGCGGGGCGCTTGCCTTCATGACCTGGACAGGTGGTGGTAACCCGATCAACGGTTCCGGCTCCCAGTCTATCCTGTGGTCGATCGCGCTGGCGGTTGTTGTGGCTGGCTTGTTGCTGCTGAAAGACAAGGTCTTTACCGCGAGCGAATTGCAGGACAAGGCATTCAAGGGCATTGGCGAAATGGTGCCATTGGTGACTGTCTTGCTGCTCTCTATCGCCCTCGGGGCCTCGCTGAGAGCGTTGGGGACGGGGGACTATATCGCCGCACTGGCGGCCGGGACACTGCCGCCGATGGCCGTGCCGGCCATCCTGTTTCTGGCGGCGGGCTTGACCAGTTTCATGACTGGTACCAGCTGGGGGACGTATGGCATTCTGGTGCCGATCGCGATGCCATTAGCGCAGGCGCTCGGCATCCCGCCCTCCCTCGCGCTGGCGGCTGTGCTGGGAGGAGGGGTCTTTGGTGACCATTGCTCGCCAATCTCGGATACGACACTGATTGCCAGCGTCGCAGCGGGCACGGATCATTTGTCTCATGTCCGCACCCAGATGCCTTACGCTGTTGTCGCGGCGTTGATTGCCGGTGTGATGTATCTGATAGCCGGTTTATTCGTCTGAGCTAGTTAGAACCGTCCTGCCGGACCGGGGAAGACGACCGGGGTTTCTGATCCATCTTTGGCGACAGCGGCGACGCCAAAATAATAGTTGTCGATGACAAGGTTCTCGAAAGTGTATTCGCTGACATCACCAACATAGCGTGAATGGGTCCATTGCGGCTCTGTCGTCAGGCGCCAGTAGACACGGTAACCTGCGAGATTACGCGCAGCCTTGCCGGTCGGTTGCTCCCATTTCAGTTTGGCAGAGGGGGAGACAGCGCCTTCGGCCTCCACATTGGCCGGGAAGGGTGGGGCGTCAGCCATGCCTGCCAGAGCGACCATATTGAGGGCGGTGAGTTTGGCTGCGTAATCGCCATCCACACCATCCATCGTGTCCCCAAAGGCGCGCCCGTTCACAGTGCGCAAGTCCTGATGCTGACGGTCGTAATGTTCGTGCGTTTCCATGATCCGTACACCCGGAATACCAACTTCATTGAACGGGCGGTGGTGACCGCCACGGCGATAGCGGTCGAGGCGGTAGACCATCATGACGTCAAGATTGGTAAGGTATTGATCCGCCATGCGATCAATATAACGAGCGAGGTTGCGTGAGGGAGAATCTACCTCACCGCCGGTGAAACGACGTAGGCGAGCCTCGCCTTCGGTTTCGGTCGCGCGGGTGCCTTCGGAAAAGACGCGGGCAGTGGAATTGTCGATCACGCCGTCAATGCCGGCGATGTTGGAGATCATGTCATTGTTAAGAACGGCCTTGACTTTCCAGCCTTCTTCAAGGGCATGATCTGCGACAATTCTGCCGCCAAAGAGGCCCTGTTCCTCGCCGGACAAGCCGGCATAGATGATGGAGCCTGCAAATTCGTACTGTGACAAAATGCGCGCTGCTTCAATCGTGCCAGCCATGCCTGAAGCGTTGTCATTCGCGCCTGGACTGTCGTCTGTACCATTTAGCGGATCTGTGACGCGACTATCAATATCGCCGGACATCAGCACATAGCGGTTTGGGTCCAGCGTGCCGCGTTGAATTGCCAGTACATTGACAATATCTGTCTTGTTTGGAATGCGGTCGGCACCGAAGACTTCATCAGAGACATAGATAACCTCCAGACAGCCACCACAATCTGCAGAAATTTTCTTGAACTCATCATATATCCAGCGCCGGGCGGCCCCGATGCCACGGGTGTCGCTTTCTGTTTCTGACAGTGTGTGCCGTGTGCCGAAGTCCACGAGTGTTTGTGTGTCAGCGAGAATGCGCTCGGCGGAAGTCGCAGTTGCGATGTCATAAAGTTTCATGACTTCGCCCGGCGGCGCCGTTTCCTGCGCTTGGGCGGTTGCGCTGATTATCAGGCAGGCTGTGGCAAACAGAAATTTTTTCATGGGTACACCTCTAGGGTCAGGATTCATTAATCTCACCTTTTTGGTCGAAGTCAAATGGCCTGCTCACAAGGCGCAAGGCCGCAGGAAGTATTGCT
>JALEGM010000238.1 GCA_022763145.1 Aquisalinus sp.
AGTGTTCGAGCGCTGGAGACCGGTGCGCCGATCAATCTATCACTCGATCTAGATCAATATGTTGATGAGCAGAAAATTGCGGGGCTTTTGATCTTGCAGGATGGGGCTGTTCGGCTTGAAAAGTATCGACTTGGATTTTCAGCAGAAGAGCGCTGGACCAGCTTTTCTGTTGCCAAGTCTCTCACCTCTACACTTGTCGGCGCCGCCATTCAGGACGGGTACATCGCCAGTCTTGAGGACAAGGTTTCAACGTATATTACAGGCCTCACTGGTTCGGCCTATGAAGATGTGAGCATCCGACAGTTGCTGACAATGACCTCTGGCGTGCAGTGGAATGAAGACTATGAAGATCCGGCTTCTGATGTTGCCTTGTTCAACAAGCACCTTGCAGACGATGGGCTGCCGAATATCGTCAGCTATATGAAGAAATTGCCAAGGGCACACCCGCCAGGTGCTGTCTGGAACTATTCAACAGGTGAAACAAATCTGATCGGTATTCTGGTGGCAGAGGCAACCGGACAATCTGTTGCAAGCTACCTGTCAGAGAAAATATGGGGTCCATACGGGATGCAGCAGGATGCAACCTGGTTACTGGGCGAAGACGGACTCGAGTTGAGCGGCTGTTGTATTCAGGCTGCCACAAGGGACTTCGCGCGTTTCGGACAATTCATCCTGGAAGGCGGACAAGTCAATGGTGTGCCCGTACTCCCTGCCGGCTGGATCAATAGCGCAACCACAAAACAGGCTGATTTCGGCGCTGAAGGCGAAGGATATGGTTTCCAGTGGTGGGCCGAAGATGATGGTCCATTTGCGGCATACGGTATATTTGGCCAAAGCATTTATATCGACCCATCGCGCAATCTGGTGATTGCGACAAACAGCAGCTGGTCAAGCGCTGTCGGCTATAAAGATGGGGAAAACGATCAACGCGCAGCTTTCTTCAAAGCTGTGCAAGAGGCTGTAGATAAAGAAAAAGTTCAGGCCGGTCTTTGATCGACCTGAAGCATTAAATTAAGCTCTACTTCGATGTCGCCTGATAGACACCATCCCAGTCTTCGCCTGGTGGGTTCTGGCGGTATTCGTCAATGCGGGTCTGCATGATATCATAATATCCGTCCACGAACCAGGTGGCCGCCAGTGGGCGCGCCTCGGCTGCAATGCGCTCTGCCTCATCCCATTGTTGGGAGCGATAGGCATTGAGATATGCCATTTGCAGCTCATGCCACTGCTTGTAGGTGGCAGTCTGGGCTTCCTTCTCGTCACCGACAAGCGTGTAGATCGTCTCAGGCGCCTGACGGCCGACCACGCGCAGCTGATCGACCTCAACACGGGCAAAGTCCGGCGCACCTTCTGCTGTCGCGCTACCGATGATGATGTGGAGTTTGTATTGCTTGGTCAGCCCTTCCAGGCGGGATGACAGGTTCACGGCATCGCCGAGCACTGAATATGCAAAACGCTGGGTTGACCCCATGTTGCCCACACTACACGGACCGGAGTTGAGACCAATACCGATATTGGTTTCTACCGGCAGAGGCGCATTATCCGGATCAGCATCATAGAGTTTGTTCATCTCACGGAGCGTATCGATCATCAGCAGCGATCCGCGACAGGCATTGCGCGCATGATCCGGATCATCGAGTGGCGCGTTCCAGAAACTCATGATCGCATCACCGATATATTTATCGATGGTGGATTTTGAATCCATGAGAATCTCTGTCATTGGGGTGAGGAAGTTGTTCAGGAATGTAATCAACTCCTGCGGCGTCAGTTTTTCAGAAATTTTGGAGAAGCTTCGTACGTCGCAGAACAGGATTGTGATGTCTTTCTCCACACCGCCGAGTTGCAATAGGGTTGGGTCATCAGCAATTTGGTCAACCATGTCTGGTGACAGATAATGGTCAAACGCACCGCGGATTTCTGCTTTCTCGGATTCTGTCAGATAGAAGCTGGAAATGATGGTGACCATGGAAATGAAGACCAGGGCCGCCGCCGCAAATGTAGGGTCGAAGAGGATTTGGCGCTCTGCATACAACCACCATGATACATAGAAGAGGGCAACCAGAGAGATAACCGTAATAAGCCCCCCACGGACAGCACCAAGGAAGGACAGCATGAAGGCCAATATGGTTCCACCTACCATAATTATAACCCCAACAACTGTTTGCCCCCAATATGGATTTGTAAGAAATTGCTTATTTAGCATCTGTTCAACCATCTGAGCGTGAATCAGTACCCCGGGATAGGATCCGTTCATGGGGGTAGAGCGCAGGTCAAGCAAACCAGGGGCGGACGGGCCAATTAGGATTATATGACCACCCAACAATTCCTGTAACTCCTGCATGCTGTAGGCGCCGGGCGTGCCAGTTCCAGCCTTAATCACTTTCCAAGCAGACACACGGCGTTCAGACCGTTCCTCGCTATAATGAACTAGAAAATCACCTGTCTCTGTGGTTGGGATTTGATAATCACCAATGTCGGACACTATTCGCACTAACGAAACGAAAGCTGGGCCTTCGCTACCACTGCCTAACTGACCACTGCCTGAAGAGCTTTTGATTTGTATTGTACCAGCACCGATTGCCACACGCAGTGCCTCCAGAGACAGGGACGGGAAAATCTGCTCATCAATACGGGCAAGCAAAGGCGCCTTGCGGATAACGCCGCCATCAATACTGGCCACACTCACAAAACCTGAACCTTGTGCTCCTTCGTCGATAACCGGTAAAGTACGCGTGGAAGTCTCATAGGTCGGCATTACATCCTTGGCGCTGGCGCCAATTTCTACGAAGCCGTACCGAACTGGCGGTAATTCTTGTTCTTTGCCCTCTTCCAAAAACTGTGTGAGGAAGTAGCCCGTCACAATATTTGTATCAGCTTGCGCAAAACTCTGGCCCAGATATTCATCATGATCCGGTAGTGCCGTAATTGCATCAAACGCATCAAAGGAAAGCCCATTTTGCAGGAGTATCCCGGCAATGTTGCCCGGCGAAGTTCTATCAGGCTCGGAAAACACGACGTCGTATACGACCGCTGCAGCGCCAATCTGGCCGAGTTTCATACTCATATCGGCGAAGTCAGTGCGTGGCCAAGGCCACTGCCCCAACACCTCAAGGGACTCATCGTCAATGTCGATAACCTTCACCGGTGTTTCAAGGTACTCTCGTGGCTTCTGGCGCTGATATTCGTCAAAAAGGATGTTACCAACGTCTTTGAGAGCATCTGGAGAATACCAGTATGAAAACAAAGACATGACTACACTGGCAAGGCCCAGAAACAGCGGGATCAGCTTTTTGCTGCGCCCGACAAGAAGCCTAATTCTCTGTGCATTATCAGCCACTAGAACCCCCTCAACAATGCCCGTTTTGTTAACCTTTAACCCGGACTTGGGCCATACGTCCAGCAACTGATTGCACGAAAACAACGGGTAGGCAGCTTATGGTGGAAAACACTAAGGAAAAACATCTCTGGCACGGTATTTGAGGGCTTGCTCTTATTTCACTTAGTATCCTACACTCACAAACAAGTGTGGTACTCATTGACAGGGAGGGGGACTCATCCTGTGACTTTTGCTGTTTCCAATTTGGCCAAATCTGGCGGCCGTATCGCTAAATTTGCTGC
>JALEGM010000239.1 GCA_022763145.1 Aquisalinus sp.
CGGATAGAGTGGACTGTGAAACAAGACTGGCTTCTGCAGCCTTTGAAAAAGATTGATGCTGCGCAAGTGCAACAAAAAACTGCAGCTGTCTCAATGTAGGTAGAGGTGTCATACACTAATGTTAAACTGGACCCGTCACAAAACAAAGGCCTCCACATGGGAGGCCTCTGATATTAGCAGTTTTCCAGGCTCATTCAGTACTTTTTACGTGCACTCTCATCAATTGAAAGCCAGCGCGTGCGTTGAATACCAAGTACGTTATTATTCCATCCTTTGACATGCAGACCTACCAGATTGCGGTTCACACTGAAGTAAATCGGCGCAATTGGCATATCTTCCAGTATGATCGCCTCAGCTAACGCCATTAGCTCAGCGCGCGCATCAAGATCCTGTGTGTTATTTGCTTCATCCATCAGCCGATCAAACTCCGGGTTTGCATAATCTGCGTAATTGATCGGTCCTGTGTCACCCTTGGCAAGAAAGAGGAAATTATCGGGATCATTGTAATCTGCAACCCAGCCTGCATCGGCAACATCAAAGTTACGCGCACGATAATCAGCGTAAGCAACTTTTGGCTCCTTGCCCTCAAGTTTGGCTGTAACACCGATCCGCTTCCACATATCCTGCATGGCAACCATAATCTGGCGACGGTCGCCAGCGAGTCGATATTTGACGTTTATGGTCAATGGGTTGTTTTCGTCAAAGCCTGCTTCAGCCAGGAGATTTCTCGCTATCGTCAGTCGTTCTTCCTGAGTGAGGCCAGCCTCAGCCATTTGAGGCGGGCTTGCAATATAATTATCAATACCTGGAGGTGTAAGGCCGTAAGCTGGTACTTCACCAGCACGCAAGACCTGCTCAGTCAGGATATCCCGATCAATCGCCAAACCCAAAGCGCGGCGCACCCTCGCATCGTCAAACGGTGGCACATTCGAGTTGAAGGTCAGATATGTCGTAGACAGAATGACCTCATTACGCTTAACACCCGGCATAATCTCATCAATCAGATTCACCTGTTGAATAGGATAACATTGCGAGCATGAGTTAGAGTCGATTTCACCGGCACGGAATGCACGAAAAGCAGCTGAGACATCTCCAATAGGTTTATAATAAACAGTATCAATTGCTACGTTATCTGCGTCGTAAAAACGCTCGTTCTTGACGAGTTTGATTTGACTATTGGGGCGCCACTCTTCCACAACATATGGACCATTGGACACATAACTACCAGGTCGTACCCACGCGTTACCCAGCTCCTCAATCTTATGGATCGGTACCGGGAAAGCCGTGTAGTGGGTCAGAAGCGTCGCCAGAAAGGGGGTGGGCTGCTCGACCTGGAGCTCCAATGTTTTTTCATCAATCGCACGTGCACCGAGTTCAGAAGGTGGCAGTTCACCATTACTGATGGCACGCGCATTCTTGAAAGGATAAAGCAATGACGCGTAAGGCGCAGCTGTGGTCGGATCCAGAATACGCTGCCAAGATTTTACAAAGACCTCCGCCGTTACCGGAACGCCATCGGACCAAACCATGTCATCACGAATTCTGAAGGTATGCGTTAGCCCATCTTCACTTATATCGTGAGAAACGGCAGCACCGAAGATCGGCTTGGCATCAGCATCTTCTGTATAAAGCCCAACCATCATGTCGCCAATGATGTTATTTTCCCATGTGCCATTTGCTTGATGTGGGTCAAGTGTATTTGGCTCATACCCGTTACCACGGTTCATCACGACACCATCGTCCGGGGCGTTCACTGGATCAGCCACATCTTCATTACTGCCGCCACAAGACGCCAGAAAGACTGTTGCCGCTAACGCGGCGCAAGCGCCTGTTTTTCTGACTAAATCTGTCAGGATCATATTCTATCTCCATCAATTTCAACGCCTTTATAGACCAGAGTTGGAGCAGCCAAAAGCAATCATTCGTTGTGATCGCAATATGATTTAACGCTATAGAAAATGCTGTTTGACGGGCTCTTTTCCTTCATTGTAGGGTGCTGAAAAATATGAGGTTTCAGATGCGTATTATCCTGTCCAGCCTTGCTTCTGCTGGTTTTTTAGCTCTAGGTGGGAATGTCCTTGCTGCAGAGGCGCCTAAAACCATATCTGATTGTGTTGAAATCGCAGATAATGATGATCGCTTGGCCTGTTTTGATGAACTGGCGAGGGAACCAAACTCAAATCCCACGCTCTCTTCAACCATCACACCCGAAAGGGCTGAAACACCAGCACAAAAAGAGCGTCGATTATTTGGCTTGCGCATGCCTCAACGCCCGCAAACTGAGGAGAATTACGGCCTTCGTCAGCCTTCTCAGCCTGCACTTAAAGAGGTTTCAACTATCACAGCAAGCGTATTAAATGTTACATTTTCTAAGGCTAATCCAACTCGTGACAAAATAGCCAGTAGTATTACCCTGGACAATGGGCAGGTTTGGCAACAAGTAGATGGTGATAGACGATATCTTCGCAAACTACGCGACGGCGTTCAATATACCGCAATCATAGAACGTGCAGCCTTGGGTAGCTATAGAATGAAAATTGAACCCATGGGACAGATAATTCGCGTGCGTCGCATAAAGTAAAATAATAGTGGAATCAGTTCTTCAGCACAAGAAGATACTTATTCATGATCCCTAATATTTCGCTTAACAGAAATCAGTACCCTTTTTTGGGTATTCTTGATCAATCAAAATTATATTTTAATCAGCACGAAGTTGGACTAATGATAATAAAATAAATGCTCTGATTATCAAAATACACCAGAATAATTTCGCCAAGAAGAGTCCGCATTTACTCCAAAATCGCAGAATGCTCATCGATCTTTTGGATCTAGGGCATCTCGCAAGCCGTCGCCGATGAAATTGAAGCAGAATAATGTCAGCGCCATTACACCTGCTGGAAATAACAGGGCCCACGGCGCTGCTTCAACACCATTGGCACCATCAGCTATCAAAACGCCCCAGCTGGTCAGCGGCTCCTGAACACCGAGCCCAAGGAAACTCAGGAAACTCTCAGCCAGAATTGCATAGGGAATCGTCAGGGTCACATAGATTACGACAGGCCCGATCAGGTTCGGTACAATATGTCGGCGGACAATAGTCATTGGTGTAACGCCTATGGCGCGAGCCGCCTCAACAAATTCTTTCTCTTTGAGAGAAAGCGTCTGGCCACGCACAATCCTTGCCATGGTCAACCACTCTATCGCACCAATGGCGATAAACATAATCCAGAGTGATGTGCCGAAAATCACCGTCAGGATAATAACAAAGAAAATAAATGGCAGTGAATAAAGAATGTCGACAATACGCATCATGACATTGTCGATGGTGCCGCCAAAAAAACCTGCTGTTGCGCCCCACAAAACACCGATAACAAGCGAAACCATGGTCGCGATAAGCCCCACTGCCAAGCTTACCCGCGCACCCATCATAGTGCGTA
>JALEGM010000240.1 GCA_022763145.1 Aquisalinus sp.
AGTCGTTTATGCAGATGCTTATGAATGGGTGGAATTGCCGAACACCCATGGTATGGCGATCTATGCAGACGGTGGTGTGATGGCATCGAAGCCATATGCGGCGTCCGGTTCTTATATCAACCGCATGTCGAATTATTGCAAGAGTTGCACTTATAATGTCAGTAGAAAGACGGGTGACGATGCATGTCCGTTCAATTATCTATACTGGAACTTCATTGAGAACAACCGCGACAAGCTTGAAGGCAATGGCAGGATGGGACTTGTATTCAAAAATCTTGACAAAAAATCTGATGAAGAACGAAGAATGATCAAGAAATCTGCTCGTAAATTTCTGGACACAATCTCTTAGGATCAAGCTTTGACTAACGTCACTTGCTTTACGTCTGTCGTCTCTGCACGAAAGCCTGCTTCACAATAAGCAAGATAAAATTGCCAGAGCTTCTTGAAATGCTGATCAAAACCCATCGGCTGAAGGTCTTGCCAAGCGTTTAAGAAACTATCGTGCCAACTGGAAAGTGTTCGGGCGTAATCCTGTCCAAATGAAAGAGTGCTGGAAAGTGTCAGCCCCGCTTCCTCCACATGTTTACCGAAGACAGAAGGGCTAGGTAACATTCCACCTGGAAAGACATAGCGTTGGATAAAATCAGTACTACGAACGTAATTATCAAAGAACCTGTCTGCAATGGTAATAATTTGCAACCCGGCCTTGCCACCAGACACGAGGCAATCATTTATTTTGCTGAAATAAGCCGGCCAGTATTCCTGTCCGACAGCCTCAAACATTTCTATCGAAGCTACCTTGTCATAGGTATCTTCAACATCTCTGTAATCCTGAAGACGAATTTGTACTTTTTCGTTCAGCCCAAGACGATACATACGTTCGCGCGCGTAATCATATTGCGCCGGGGAAATAGTCAGACCTGTGACACTCGCCCCAACTTCTTTTGCCGCGTACTCTGCAAAACCACCCCAGCCAGATCCGATTTCCAACACGCTGTCAGACTCCTGAAGGCTTATACGACCTGCCAATGAAGCATATTTTTTATGTTGCGCATCCGTTAGCGAGCCATCACTGCCATCAAAAAATGCGGAAGAATAGGTCATGCTCGGGTCAAGCCATTTTTCATAAAAGCTATTGCCAAGATCGTAATGAGCCATGATATTTTTCTTGGAACCGGACTTTGTATTCCTGTTCATGGCGTGAGCTAGTTTATTGGCCCATCTGATGGCAGGGTGAGCCAGCAACGTGCTCTGAATATCATCCGCGTTTCTGGCTAGGACATACAGTGCTTGCGCCAGATCAGGAGAATCCCATTCATCGGCCTGATAGCTTTTGTAGAAGCCGATAATCCCGCCCATCAGTACACGACGTGCTACTGTATAGTCCTTTATAAAGATACTGGCATGCTGATCTTGCCCTTGCTCAGATGCAAACTTGAGCGCTTGCCCATTCGGTAAAATTAGAACGAGCGTACCATATGTTAGCCGATCAAGGATGTTGACCAAAAGGCGAAAAAACAAAGGTTTATTTCGAATAAGAGCTTCACGGTTTTCAGATGTCACTAATGTGGCTGAATGTATTGAACTAGCTTCTTGCTTCATGACTTTCCGACCCCCTTGGTGATCCTATTTTATCGTTTCATACGCATCAAGCGCGGCCTGACGTGCAGGCTTATGCTCGACAATAGGGTAGGGATAATTTTCTCCTAACCGAACATCTGCCGCCTCAAGAACTGAGACGTCGGCTTCCCAAGGCGTATGTATATGTTTTTTCGGCATTTTTTGCAATTCTGGAACGAACTGTCGCACATAGTCGCCGGATGGATCGAATTTTTCGCCCTGAGTCATAGGATTGAATATCCTGAAATAGGGGGCCGCATCAGCGCCACAACCAGCTATCCATTGCCAACTTGCCGTGTTGCTGGCGATATCGGCATCAACGAGCGTATCCCAGAACCACTTCATGCCTTCGCGCCAATCTATGAGTAGATGTTTTACAAGAAAGCTTCCAACAATCATCCGCACACGATTATGCATCCAGCCAGTTTGCCAGAGTTGGCGCATACCAGCATCTACAATAGGGTATCCTGTTTTTCCCTGCTGCCAGGCTTTTAGCTTATCTTTATCTGACTTCCACGGAAATTTGCCGAACTTCGGATTCAGCTCTTCATCGAGCATGTTCGGATTATGATAAAGTAGAGAATAAGAAAATTCGCGCCATGCGATTTCCGAGAGGAAAACTTTTGCATGATCTCCGGGAATTTTTTCCTGGGCCAATCTGTTCTGCGTGACTGACCAGATCTGCAACGGGCTGATCTCTCCATAATGGAGGTGCGGCGATAATCCGGAAGTCCCCTTTTTGTCAGGACGGTTGCGTTCATCACTATAGGAACGAATAGCATTATCAAGGAAATCACCCAAGCGGCCTAACGCACCGGCTTGTCCCGGGGACCACCAATCAGTGAATCCTTTTGCCCAGTCAGGCTTGGTTGGTAGCAATCCCCAATCGTTGAGATCATCTGAAAGAACTAAATCCGAAGACCCATCTTCAAGCTGGGTGACCTCGGGCAGTGGCTCTCTACTTACTCCTTTAGCCTGCATAGCTTTCCAGAAAGGCGTGAAGACACGATAAGGACCGCCAGATTGAGTTTCTATTTCCCACGGCTCAAAAAGGAGACGACCATTACTGGTTTTCACTTGGATATTCTGGTCGCTCAGAGTTTCTTTAAGAGATTTATCAAGTTCAATATCATAGGGCGCATATCGTCGGTTCCAGTATATCGTATCTGCACCGGTTGCTTCGATTAGATCGAGGATAACTTCTTTTGCATGCCCCCGACGCAAGACCAGTTGGTTACCAGCTTTGTTTAACCTCTGAGAAAGATCAGCAAGGGAATGATGAAGCCACCAACGCGAAGCGCCTCCGATCTTCCAATTTCCCGGGTTTTCATCATCCAGGATATAAATGCAGATGACGGGTTTGCCTGAATCAGCAGCAGCCCGAAGCGCAGGATTATCTATTGTGCGCAGGTCCTGTCGGAACCAGACAATGCTGGGCTTCTTGTCAGAAGTCTTATTCATCAAAATGAATTAGATGACACCGATTGAAAGACAATCATGAATATGCAGCAGACCTACAGGTTTTTTGCCCTCTGTTACGAAAAGAGCTGTAATGCGCTTTTGGCTCAATATGGCCAAGGCTTCTGCTGCAAGCGTTTCAGGCGATACAGTTTTGGGATTCACAGTCATTATGTCAGACGCAACCTTGTCTCGCAGAGGTTCATTAAAGTGGCGTCGTAAATCCCCATCCGTGATGATACCCAAAAGATCGCCCGTATCATTGATCACCCCGACACAGCCAAATCCACCGGCGCTAACCAGCCGCACAGCTTCGTCGATAGGTGTGTAGTTAGTACATAAAGGCAGTACATCTTTGCCATGCATAAGGTGTCTCACCTTACGCAAGGCGGCCCCGAGTTTGCCGCCAGGATGAAAATTCCTGAAATCTGTTGCCGTGAATCCCTTTGACCGAAGCAGTGCCACTGCTAGCGCATCACCTATAGCAAGCGACATAGTGGTCGACGTAGTTGGTGCACGGGTTTCCTCACAGGCCTCGCGAACTGGCGGTAAAAGCAGAACGGAATCAGCTGCATCTGCGAGATCGGATCGAGCGCCAGAGGTGATCGCAATGAGCGGAATGTCGAAACGACCACAATAAGCAATCACATCGCGAAGTTCCGGTGTTTCTCCCGAATTAGAGAGAGCCAGAACAATATCGTTCTGACTGATCATACCGAGATCACCATGACTGGCTTCACCCGGATGCACGAAGCTGGCAGGTTCACCCGTTGAGGCAAAAGTAGCTGCTATCTTCTTGGCTATATGACCTGATTTTCCCATGCCAGTAACAATCACGCGGCCTGGTGCATTCTCGATCAGATCAAGCGCGCGGTGAAACGCGCCGGAAAAAGCTGAGTCGCTATCGATGAGTTGGTCCAGAACTGCTTGCAGTCCCTCGATTTCAATCGTCAGAACTTCCTGAGCAGTCGAAAGGTGTGTTGTCATAGGTTCAGCCAGACTGATAGTTACTTAAAACAGCTTGCGGTAAATACGATGAGCCGCCATCTAGGACGAAACGACAGTATCGTCCAGCAGGCTATGTACAGGAATATCTAAATGACAGCTGCCAACACCACCGTCACGATTGATAGTGCAAAGACACATGTGGAAATCGGTAATCACTTGCCGTTCATGCTTTTTGCTGGCCCATGCGCCATGGAAAGTCGCGATCACGCGCTCGAGGTTGCTGCGGCTATCAAAGAGATTACGTCTGATCTTGGTATTGGCTTTGTTTATAAAACTTCGTTTGATAAAGCGAACCGGACCAGTCTGGGAAGTGCGCGGGGCGTGGGGCTTCACGATGCCTTGCCTGTTTTTGCTGAAATCAGAGAAACTCTTGGGGTGCCGGTTTTAACCGATATCCACGAACGTGAGCAATGTGGGCCGGTCAGTGAGGTCGTCGATGTACTTCAGATTCCTGCTTTTCTTTGCCGCCAAACAGATCTTCTTGTTGCTGCCGCCAATACTGGCCGCGTCATCAAAATCAAAAAAGGCCAATTTCTGGCACCCTGGGATATGAAAAATGTCGTCGCAAAAGTGACTGGTGCGGGGAACTCAAAAGTCCTGATTACAGAACGCGGAGCTAGCTTTGGCTATAATG
>JALEGM010000241.1 GCA_022763145.1 Aquisalinus sp.
AAAACCAGTCGCAGCATTGCGATTCCGAATTTCAGTGACATATATAGCCGAAGTGGGCTAACGGCTAGCCCTTATTCAACGCAAAAGACACAGGGAACTTATATGCCTTGGACAGACAAGCCTGGCGGGAACGGATCAAATAATAACGGCTCGGGTAATGGAAATCGAGGCCCATGGGGCCAGCCGCCGAGAGGTGGTGGCAACAACAGTAATGGCAGCGGTGGTGGCCAGCAGCCTGATCTGGAAGACCTGCTAAAGTCTGGAAGAGAGCGATTCCGTCGCTCAATGGGTGGTGGCCAGGGCGGCGGTACTGGCGGCAAAGGACTTGAGGGTTTGCCCAAAGGCCCAGCGGTATTCCTGATTATCGGTGCTTTTGCAATTTTATACGCACTGAATGCTGCCTACCGGGTTGAGCCGGGCGAAGTTTCCGTGGTCACAACTTTCGGCAAATACTCCGGCGTTGAAACCAGTGGCTTGCGCGTTCACTTCCCGCCAATCCAGTCGAAGGAAATCGTGCAGGTCGCACAGGACCGGTCGATCGATGTGGGCGTCAACAGCCGCACTGTTGACGAGAGTTCCATGCTGACCAGTGACCTCAACATTGCCAACGTAACACTTTCTGTGAACTGGAAAATCCAGGAAGGTGTCACAGAGCCTGGTGAAATGCCGGGTGCGGCCAAATATGTATTCAATGTCGAGAACCAGCAGCAGCTGGTAAAAGCCATTGCGGAGGCGGCCGTACGTGAGGTTGTCGGCAGCAGTGAATTTGATCCGCTGGTGACAAATGGACGAGCGATTGTGCCGGAGCAGATGCAAGTCATTATGCAGGAAGCACTCGACAACTATGAGTCGGGCATCGAAATTCTGTCAGTCAACTTTGACAAGGCCGAACCACCGGCAGAAGTGATTGATACCCAGCTTGACGTGATTAACGCGCGTTCGGAAAAAGCGCAGAAAATCAACGTGGCTCAGGCCTATGCCAACCGGGAAGTCCCGCGGGCTCGTGGTGAAGCGCAGGAGAAAATCTTCCAGGCTGAGGCGTATGAAGCGCGTGTGGTTGCTGAAGCGCGCGGTGCGGCTTCCCGCTTCAATGACATTTATTCAGAGTACGCCAAAGCACCTGAAGTGACGCGTCAGCGTATGTACCTTGAGACAGTTGAAAGTGTCCTTGGGGACATGAACAAGATTGTGATTGACGATCAAGCCGGTGGGACAGTGCCATATCTGTCTTTGAACGAATTGACGCGTAATCGCGCAACAACATCGAACTAGGAGTAGAACAATGCCAAATATTTTGCGTGGTGCTGCTGTAATCATTCTGGCTGTCGTCGTTGTTGTTGGGAGCCAGACTTTCTTTACCGTCAACGAAAAACAGCAAGCTATCGTTCTCCAGCTTGGTGATCCGGTTTTCACCGTGACCGAACCGGGACTGAAAATGAAATTCCCGTTCATCAATGACGTGGTTTATGTAGATAAGCGAAACCTCGAATTTGATATGCCGCAGGCCGTACCTATTATTGCCTCGAACGAGGAGCGGCTCAATGTGGACGCATTCATCCGCTATGAGATCACTGACCCCTTGCTCTATTATCAAAGCTTCAGACAGGGATCTGCTAATTTTGAAAATATTCGTCGTATCAGTAATCAGCGTCTTTCGCAGCTGCTGACCACGAATATGCGGAATGTGCTGGGTGGTGTGCGGATCAATGAGATTATCACAACTCGCCGAACTGAGCTGATGCGTGAAATTCAAACCCGAACTGCACAGCAAGCCAGCCGTTTTGGCGTGGATATCATCGATCTGCGTATCAGGCGTGCAGATTTTCCTGATGAAAACGCGGCGCGCGTTTATGATCGGATGAAGTCAGAATATGTGCAGGAAGCAGATCGCTTGCGCGCTGAGGGGGACGAGGAAGCAAAGATCATCACGTCGGAAGCTGACAAGGAAGTCATTACTATTCTGGCGACAGCCGAGGAAGAAGCGCAGAAGACTCGCGGTCGCGCCGATGCTGCGCGGAACGCTATTTTCGCAGAAGCTTACAGCAGAGATCCTGAGTTTTTCGCTTTTTATCGTTCTCTTTTGTCTTATGAGACAGCGCTAAAGGACGATGAAACGACAATCATTCTCTCGCCAGATTCTGATTTCTTCAAATACTTCAATGACTTGAACGGAAACTAGCCTCGCTCAAGCCCCCTCTATCAAGCTCATGTTACAACAGCGAAAACCATCAGGTTTTCGCTTGCCCGACTTTTCGGTTAGGCTACGCTATTTATAGTTAATAGAGATGCCCGGCATCGGGCGAAGATAGATCACGAAAGGTACTCGGGTATGCGCGCTCAGCTGTCACCTTACACACTTATACTTTCATTGTTGGCAATGACGGCCCTATTGCTGGCCCCGGCCACAGCGCGGGGCACGCCGAACGGCTTTGCTGATCTCGTCGAGGATCTTGCCCCAGCCGTAGTGAGTATTTCGTCTTCTCAGAATGTTGGTTCCAATTTTGGTGAAAATGAACAACTGCGACGCTTTGAAGATAAGTTGAACAATCCAGCCGTTTCGCTCGGCTCAGGTTTTATCATTGACCCCAGTGGGATCGTTGTTACCAACAACCACGTCATTGAAGGCGCTGATGAAATCAAAGTTACCATGGAAGACGGTACGGAGTATGATGCTGATCCTATCGGTATTGATCAGGAAACAGATCTTGCAGTTCTGCAAATTCGTAATGCTCCGAGATTACCTTCCGTGGAGTTTGGGGATTCACGCCGCCTGCGGGTAGGTGATTGGGTTTTGGCTATTGGCGGACCGTTTGGTCTCGGTGGCTCTGTATCTGCCGGAATCGTCTCAGCTCAGAACCGCGATATTCGGAGCGGCCTTTATGATGATTACATTCAGACAGACGCGGCGATTAACCGCGGTAACTCCGGTGGCCCGCTCTTCAACACGGATGGTGAAGTTGTCGGGATTAATACAGCCATCTTTTCCCAGACCGGCGGATCTGTAGGCGTTGGTTTTGCGGTGCCCTCAGAACTGGCGGAAGGAATCATTCGTCAGTTGCGCGAGTTTGGTGAAACGATGCGTGGCTGGCTTGGCGTCAATCTGGCAGATCTGTCACCGGAAGAAGCCAGAGATTATGGCCTGTCTGACAATAAGGGCGCCATGGTGATGACCGTCCGCAGCAACAGCCCAGCCTTGCGCGGAGGGATGCAGTCCCAGGATTTTGTCATCCGTTATGACGGTAAAGAGATCACGGAAGTGCGGGACCTTACCCGCGCTGTTGCGGATACACCCGTTGGCAAGACGGTCACCATTCGTGTCCTGCGTGAAGGGAGGCCGGTGAACTTGCGGGTGACAATAGATCGTCGCGAGACAAACTTTGCCGCTCTTGGCTCATTCGAGTTGATGCAAAGCGATTTGCCAAGCGGGGCTGCGGCAACATCAGGATTGATCCTGCAACAGCCGACAATGGCGATACGAGATGCCTTCGGTCTTGATAGTAATGTTGAAGGCGTTGTTGTCACAGCTGTTGATCCTGACAGTCCGGCTGCGAGTGTCCTGCGCCCTGGTGACGTGATCATTGAGCTCGGCTATCAGCCAGTAGAAAATCCGGACGATTTGGTTGAGCGTATGGAGAAACTGCGCAACCTGAACTCTGGACCGCTACAGATCTTCGTTCAGCGCGGCGACATGATGTTCTACGAGCTGATCAGGCCGTAACAAACTCTTCTTTCGGAATGCCCTGCAAATAAAGCAGGGCAGTGAGATCAGCGTGATCGATGCGGATTTGGGCAGCTTCCGCAACAATGGGCTTGGCGTGAAAGGCGACACCAGTGCCTGCGGCCTGCAGCATATCAAGGTCATTAGCGCCATCCCCCACAGCAATAACCTGGTCGGGGGTTAAGCCTTCAAAGGAACAGATATTTTCAAGTGCTTCACGCTTTGCTGCACGCCCGAAAATAGGATCGATCAGGCCACCTGTCAGCATACCATCTTTGACCTCCAGGACATTCCCCTGATTTTCAAGGAAACCAACAGCCTGAGCTATCCGGTGGGTGAAAAGTGTAAAGCCCCCTGAGACAAGAGCGGTCATGGCGCCGCGAGCATTCATGGTTCTTACCAGTTCATTGGCCCCGCTTGTGAGCTGTATGCGTTGCTCCAGTGTGTCATTCAGGGTGCTGACCGGTAACCCTTCAAGCATCGCAACACGTTCGCGTAATGCAGCTTCAAAGTCCAGTTCCCCGCGCATTGCCCGCTCGGTAATGGTAGAAATTTCGACTTGCTTGCCAGCAAAAGCAGCTAGCTCATCAAGACACTCCTGCTGGATAATCGTGGAATCCATATCTGCAATCAGTAGCTTCTTCTCCCGACCTTCTGCCGGTTGTATGGCCAAATCCACGGGCAGAGTATCAATCAGCCCGCGAATAGATGACATGGCGCTTTCACTCAGTGATGTTTCTATTGCAAGTTCAGCAGCAACACCTTCTGCAAGGATTCGCGCATGGCTGTTTGTGATGCCGGAAACCTCCTGCAGCAACGATGGCAATAGGGCGGGGGTGGAGGGATGGCAGACAAGCGTGAGTATGAAAGACATTTATGCTAAGCGCTTTCGAATGGAGATTAGTCATCAGATTCCGGTCATCCTTATTGCAGGGCCCACGGCCAGCGGCAAGTCTGCCGCAGCATTGGAACTGGCGGAGATTATCGGCGGTGAAATAATCAACGCCGATGCCATGCAGGTTTATCGGGATTTGCGTGTACTGACGGCTCGTCCTTCCGAAGAAGAGACATTACTGATTCCGCATCACCTCTATGGCACGATGGATGGCGCGGAGAAGTGCTCGGCTGGCATTTGGGCGCGCCAGGCTGCACGCATCATTAGACAGGTGCATCAGAAAGAACGCTATCCCATCGTAACGGGCG
>JALEGM010000242.1 GCA_022763145.1 Aquisalinus sp.
CCGCCGCCAACAACAATCATATGTTTTGGTACGGAAGGAAGGGAGAGCGCCCCTGTGGAGGAGACAATGCGCTCTTCATCAATGTCCACCCCCGGCAACGGCATAACCTCGGAGCCTGTCGCGATGATGATATCTTTTGCCGTCAATTCTTCTGTGCTGCCATCTTCCTTGTGGACGGTGACCTTGCCCTTGCCGGTGATCTCGCCGCGCCCGAGGAAGCCGGTGACCTTATTCTTCTTGAACAGATATTCGATGCCGGAGGTCAGCCCTTCGACGGCATCGTCTTTCTGTTTCAGCATCTGCGGCAGGTCCAGTTTCAGGCCACTGAATTTTATGCCCAAGCCATCGAAATTCTTCTCAGCTTCTTCATAGAGCTCAGACGCATGAAGCAACGCCTTTGACGGGATGCAGCCAACGTTCAGACAGGTGCCGCCAAATTTCTTCGTTTCGCGCATTTCAACGCAGGCGACAGACAAGCCCAGCTGGCCAGCCCTGATCGCTGCGTTGTAGCCGCCGGGGCCACCACCAATGACAACAATATCGAAAGAAGAAGCCATGTCGAAAAATCCTTGATCTGACCGGGGTTAGAAAGATTGGCAGGCCATAGCCCCCTTGCCCCGGCAAGGTCAACCAAACCGCTGATCGCAAGAGCAGTATTTATATTTTGCTTTTTTGCGAATTAACAAATAATATGCTTTCGTGGAGGTGGTTTATGCTTATGCGTTCAATCGTTTTTTTCGTTATCAGCTGTGGCTACAGCTGGGGCCTGTTTTACGCCTTGCGCGCCAGCGGGGCGATTGGTGAGGCGTTCAAGGCTGGTGATACGATTTATCTTTTCGCCTATATGTTTGGTCCGGCGATTGGCGCGATCATCACGGCCTTACTATTCGACCGCGGCAAGCTGAAACCCATGCTGGGTTTGCGCTTCATGCCATCTCTCTGGTGGCTCCTGGCAGCAATAGTCCCCGCCGTAGCCATCCTTATCGCAACATGGCTGTCTCCATTTTTTGACGGGGTTGGCACGCAAAGTTTCTCGCAAGGCATGAAGCCTATTCTGGAGAGCCAGCTAGGCGAACAGCAGGCAGGAGAAGCGCTTGAAGCCATGCCGCCATTTATTGTCGTATTTCTGCTCGCTGCGGTCACAGGCGGTATTATCAACGGGGTGGCCACTTTGACGGAAGAGCTGGGCTGGCGCGGATATTTCTGGTCCGTACTGCGGCCTGGCGGGTTCTGGTCAGCCTGCCTCATCAGCGGCATCGCCTGGGGCTTGTGGCATGCGCCCATAATTGTGCACGGACATAACTACCCCGGGGAGCCTGTTCTCGGACCCATTATGATGGTTGGCTTCTGCCTGATTCTTACGCCCTGGATGGGCTATCTGCGGGATCGCTCAGGCTCGGTTTTTGCCGGTTCGATCTTTCATGGTGTTCTGAACGGGGCAGCGCCGATGACATTGTTTGTTCTGGTAACGGACGATGTCTTCATGCGGGGTATCGTAGGTATTCCTGGACTTATCGTTATGGCCGCCCTGACACTGCCGCTGTTCTTCCTGCCCAAGAAAGTGCATGGGGAAGAACAACAATGAGTCAGTCAGCCTCGGTTCTGGTCGTCACCCAATCTTTCAGCGGCGAGACCCATGCCGGGTCAGGCTGATAAAATGCCCCATGGGACCTTCCCGTTTCTATCTTGATTTCATTGTAAGAGTAGAGGTTTTGACTTCGGGTAGCCAAATCATTACAGGAGCCGACAAAATCAGTTACTTCGTATATTGAGAGCACGGCGCCATTCAGTTCTATATCAGGGCGCTCCTGTACCCATCCTGCGCAGCCTGCCATAATGACAGTGTTAACTGGTGCATCTTTGAGCAGATATGATACGTAGGCTGCGATAAATCCACCACGGGAGAAACCCGCCAGGGTGATGTTTGACGCAGGGACGCCTGCTGCCCGTAAGTTTTGTACCTTTTCAACGAGCATCAGGGCATGGGCGACAGGGTCTGTACCCGCTTCGCGATGATAAGCGATGATGTTTATGTCCCCAACGGCCAATGCCTGTTTGATGGCTGGAAAATCATAAACGCCAAACTCGGAATGAACAGGTCGCGGATTAGCGCCTTCCAAGATGAACCCGTGTACATAGAAAAGGTATGTCCCGTCTGGATCAACTTTATCAGGATAAGCCTCATATACCTGCCCCGCTATCGCGGCCCATGGCCAAGATAGCGCACACACAAGAAGGAGTGACAGGCGCATTAGCCTACAGATCAAGAAGCAGCCTTTGTGGATCTTCCAGATTTTCCTTCGCACGGACGAGGAAAGTCACGGCGCCTTTACCATCCACGATGCGGTGATCGTAGGACAAGGCCAGATACATCATCGGGCGCACAACAACTTGTCCGTTCACCACCACCGGGCGCTCTTCAATACGGTGCATACCAAGGATACCGGATTGCGGCATATTGAGGATTGGCGTTGAGAGAAGCGAGCCATAGATGCCGCCATTGGTGATCGTAAAGGTACCGCCCTGCATCTCTTCGAGCTTCAGGTCACCAGAGCGCGCTCTGGTGCCATAATCGACGATCTGTTTCTCGATATCGGCCAGTGACATCTGATCGGCGTTGCGCAGAACAGGTACGACAAGGCCTTTTTCGGTCCCCACCGCGATACCAATATCGTAGTGGTTCTTGTAGATGATGTCCGTACCTTCAATTTCGGCGTTCACATCCGGAATCTCTTTCAACGCGGCGACACAGGCTTTCACAAAGAAGGACATGAAGCCGAGCTTGACGCCGTGCTTCTGCAGGAACAATTCCTTATACTGCTTGCGGGCTTCCATCACAGCCGTCATATCCACGTCGTTGAACGTGGTCAGCATTGCGGCTGTATCCTGACTTTCTTTCAGGCGACGTGCGATTGTCTGGCGCAGGCGCGTCATTTTCACGCGCTCTTCTGTTGGCTCCAGATCACGTTGCACCACAGGCGCCTTGGCATCGGACTTGGCAGAAGCGGTACCGATTGCGGCCAGTGCATCCGCTTTGGTTATGCGTCCGCCGCGGCCTGTGCCGGCGATACGATTCGCATCAAGATTATTCTCGACGATCACACGACGCGGCGCTGGTGATAGTTTACCTGCATCGGTCGAAGTGCTTGCTGGCGCAGGAGCTGCAGCGGGCTTTGCTGCAGGTACAGCAGCAGAACTTGCACCGGCTCCTTCTGTCACGATGGCGAGCACATCACCAACCGCAATTGTATCGCCTTCCTGTGCTCGGATTTCCTTGACCATGCCCGCGACTGGTGATGGTACATCCATGCTGGCCTTGTCTGTCTCGAGCGACACGAGCGGATCATCCACATTCACTTGATCGCCAACCTTAACGAGCCACTCACCAATATCCGCCTCTGTCACAGATTCACCAGAGGATGGAGCAACCACTTCAACATCTGCACCAGTACCATTTGCGGCCTTGGGAGATGACTCAGACTTGGAATTGGTCGGCTGGGCTGGAGCAGCAGCTGCGCCTGCTTCATCAATCTCACCCAGGAGAGCATCAAGCTCTACAGTATCGCCTTCTTCCGCTGTGATGATACTCAGCACACCAGAAACTGGCGCAGGCACTTCCACAGACACTTTATCTGTTTCCAATTCAACAACCGGCTCGTCGGCCTTCACGGCCTCACCCGGCTTTTTCAACCACTGTCCGATAGTCGCTTCAGTTACGGACTCACCCAGCGTAGGCACACGGATTTCAGTCATCTCTCTCTAATCTCCAAGGGTCAGCGCTTCATCCAGAAACGCTTCAAGTTCAACGATATGACGGCGCATCAAACCGGTGGCCGGTGCTGCCGCAGCTGAGCGGCCAACATAGCGGGCGCGGGTATGTTTCGCGCCAATCTGTTCCAGGGTCCACTCCAGATTTGGGTCCATGAATGTCCAGGCACCCATATTTTTCGGCTCTTCCTGACACCAGACCATGTCGGCATTTTTAAAGCGCTTCAACTCTGCGATCAGTGAATGGGCAGGGAACGGATAAAACTGTTCGACACGCATCAAATAGATATTATCGATGCCGCGCTTCTCACGCTCTTCCAGCAAGTCATAATAGACTTTACCCGAGCAAAGCACCACACGCTTGATATCCTTGTCCTTGCAGAGCTTGACGGTGGAGCCTGGTCTATACTCTGCATCATCCCACAATACACGGTGGAAGGACGAGCCATCGCTCATTTCTTCAAGTGTCGATACAGCCTTTTTATGCCGTAACAGCGACTTGGGCGTCATCAACACAAGCGGCTTGCGAAAATTTCGCTTAATCTGACGGCGGAGAATATGGAAATAGTTTGCCGGTGTTGTGCAGTTGGCGACCTGAAGGTTATCCTGCGCACACGCCTGCAAATAACGCTCAAGACGCGCCGAGGAGTGCTCCGGGCCCTGCCCTTCATAGCCATGCGGCAAAAGCTGAACGAGACCGGACATCCGCAACCATTTGCGCTCTCCGGATGAAATGAACTGGTCGAAAGTTACCTGCGCACCGTTAGCAAAGTCTCCGAATTGCGCCTCCCACATGACAAGGCAGTTCGGGTCGGCCGTGGAATAACCATACTCAAACCCGAGGACAGCGAATTCAGATAGGTTAGAGTCAATAGCTTCAAAGAAGGCCTGCTCTTCTGACAGATGATTCAGCGGGACATATCGATCTTCTGTTTTCTGATCAACGAAGCTTGCATGACGCTGAGAAAATGTACCCCGACGCGAATCCTGCCCGGATAGGCGGACGCGGTAGCCCTCCATCAAGAGGGAACCAAAGGCCAATGCCTCGGCCGTGGCCCAGTCAAAATTCTCTCCCTGCTCGAACATTTTGGCTTTCGCCTTGAGAATACGTTGCAGGGTTTTATGGGCAGCGAACTTCTCAGGTACCTTTGTCAGCACCTTGCCGATTTCAGTCAGGCGGCCTGCCTCAACAGCCGTATCCCCACGACGATCATCTCCTTCAGGAGATTGAAAACCAGTCCACTTGCCATCCAGCCAGTCAGCCTTGTTGGGTTTGAATTCCTCGCCAGCGGAAAACTCGTCTTCCAGAAATTTGCGGAACCCGGACTGCTCTTTCTCGACCCATTCAGAAGTAACAACACCTTCATCGATCAGACGCTTTGAATAAAGCTCACACGTCGTCGGATGACCTGCGATCTTCTTGTACATCAATGGCTGTGTGAAAGAGGGTTCATCACCTTCATTATGACCAAAGCGGCGGTAACAGATCATGTCGATGACCACATCCATGCCAAATTCCATCCGGAATTCTGTCGCGACTTTCGCAGCATAAACCACTGCTTCAGGATCATCACCATTGACATGGAAAATCGGCGCCTCAACCATCTTCGCGACATCTGATGGGTACGGAGAAGATCGGGAAAATTGCGGACTCGTCGTAAAGCCAATCTGATTGTTGACGATGAAATGGAGCGTCCCACCGGTGCGATAGCCATGCAGGCCTGTAAGACCAAAGCCTTCAGCAACAATGCCCTGCCCGGCAAAAGCAGCATCGCCGTGCAATAGAAGCGGCATCACATGCGTGCGCTTCTCATTCAGTTCCGGCGCGTCAATCAAATCCTGCTTGGCGCGACATTTGCCAAGCACCACAGGGTTCACAGCCTCAAGGTGAGACGGGTTGGCCGCCAATGACAAGTGTACGGAGTTATCATCAAACGTACGATCAGAGGAAGCGCCAAGGTGATACTTCACATCGCCTGAGCCTTCGACCACGTCCGGTGTCACTGAGCCACCCTGAAACTCATGGAAGATATGATGGTATGGCTTGCCCATCACGGCGGCCAGCACATTGAGGCGGCCTCTGTGCGGCATCCCAAAATTGATTTCCTTGACGCCAAGTGCACCGCCGCGCTTGATCACCTGCTCTAACGCAGGGACCATCGCTTCGCCACCATCAAGGCCAAAGCGCTTCGTACCGGTATACTTGACACCGAGGAATTTCTCGAAACCCTCTGTTTCAATCAGTTTCTTGAGGATGGCTTCCTTGCCATTATTGGTAAAGGAAATGTCTTTGTCCGGACCTTCAATACGCTCCTGAATCCAGCCTTTCTGGGCCGGGTCCGTGATGTGCATGAACTCCACCGCAAAGGTACCGCAATATGTGCGGAGAAGAATCTCCATGATCTGACGTAAAGTCGCGGTTTCAAGGCCCAGTACATGGTCGATGAAAATTTCCCGGTCGAGATCGGCTTCGGTGAAGCCATAACTTTCGATTTCAAGTTCCGGGTGCGATTTTTGCGCCGAAAGACCAAGGGGGTCGAGATCAGCTTTCAAATGCCCGCGCACACGATAGGCACGGATCAGCATCAACGCCTTGATGGACTCTTGCGTCGCTGCGCGAACCTGCTCTGGTGAGGCTTCCGGTTTCGCCTTGGCGATCTTCTTGCCGAGTTCACCTTCAATCGCGGCCCAGTTGCCGTCCAATGCGGCCGTCAGCTCATCGCCAGAACGGCGCGGCCAATCTGAGCGTTGCCAGCTTGGCCCCTCAGACTTGAGGTTTATGAGATCGGCGTCATCATCGAGCGCATCAAAGTAATCGCGCAATTCCGGATCAACTGATGCCGGATTGCGGGCATATTTTGCATGTTGTTGCTCAAGATAGAGCGCATTAGCGCCTGAGAGAAAAGTTGTTTCCAGAAGGGCTGCGTTTCGTGAGAGGCTGCCTGCCCCCCCTTGTGAGCCGTCATGGGCCATGTGTCGTTACCGTTATCTGAAGCGGCTGAAGTGCCGCCTCTTTGTAAGTTGTTGATATGCAACAGTAGACTTTACTTAAAACGACTGTCCACGATCGCAACCGTTTTGTTGTCTCAAATCATACAACAGAACGTAAACAATTATCCGTTGAGCAACTCAACGAGTGTCGAGCCCAGGGCTGCCGGTGTTGGCGACACCGCAATACCAGCTGTTTTCATGGCATCAATCTTGGCTTCGGCGGTGTCATCACCCCCTGAGACAATCGCACCGGCATGGCCCATACGGCGCCCTGGTGGCGCTGTTACACCAGCAATAAAGCCGACGGTTGGTTTTTTCACGCTGTTGCTAGCAAGGAACTTGGCAGCATCGGCTTCAGCAGAGCCACCGATTTCACCAATCATGATGATGGAATGCGTTTCATCATCAGCAAGGAACATCTCCAAAACCTCGATGAAGTCCATGCCCTTAACAGGGTCACCGCCGATGCCGACGCAAGTTGACTGGCCAAGACCCGCCTGTGTTGTCTGATGCACGGCTTCATAAGTGAGCGTGCCTGAGCGCGAGATGATACCGACATTGCCGCGACGGTGAATGTGCCCTGGCATGATGCCGATTTTGCACTCGTCCGGCGTGATGACGCCCGGACAGTTCGGGCCAATAAGTTTCGTATTGGAATCCTGCAGGCGTCGTTTCACTTTCACCATGTCCAGAACCGGAATGCCCTCAGTGATGACGCACACGAGCGGGATTTCCGCTTCGATTGCCTCGATGATGGACGCAGCCGCAAATTTTGGCGGCACGTAAATGACAGAGGCATCTGCGCCAGTTGCGTCTCGCGCCTCAGAGACCGTGTTGTAAACCGGCAGGCTCTTGCCGTCAGCAACGCCGCCACCTTCCCAAGTCTGACCGCCCTTACCAGGGACAACGCCACCGACCATGTTGGTGCCATAGGCGATAGCTTGTTCCGTGTGGAATGTACCTGTTTTGCCGGTCAGGCCCTGACAGATAACTTTTGTGTCTTTGTTGACGAGAATGGACATGTTTGAAGTTCCTTAGCCTTGCACAGCGGCGACAATTTTACGGGCGGCATCATCAAGATCATCAGCAGCGATCACATCAAGGTCGCTCTCATTGATGATTTTCTTACCGAGTTCGACGTTGGTACCTTCCAGACGAACTACCAAAGGCACGGAAAGGCCGACTTCCTTCACAGCGGCAAGCGTGCCTTCGGCAATTACATCACACTTCATGATGCCACCGAAAATATTGATCAGTATGCCCTTAACGCCATCATCAGAAGTGATGATCTTGAATGCCTCAGTGATATTTTCCTTGGAGGCACCACCACCCACATCAAGGAAGTTTGCAGGCTCAGCGCCGTAATGCTTGATGATGTCCATGGTAGACATGGCGAGCCCCGCGCCGTTGACCATGCAGCCAATATTGCCGTCAAGGTTGACGTAAGACAGGTCGAACTCGGCAGCGCGTGCTTCCAGCGGGTCTTCTTCCGTGGGATCACGAAGCTCTTCGAGATCAGGTTGGCGGAACTCTGCGTTGGAGTCGAAACTGACCTTGGCATCCAGGACACGGACATTCCCGTCTGTCATCACGATCAGCGGGTTGATCTCCAGCATGTCCATGTCCTTCTCGGTGAAGGCCTGATAGAGGATGCCCATCAGGTCACGCCCCTGCTGCACTGCATCGCCGGAAAGGCCGAGTGCCTTGACGAGTTGGTCCTTGTCAGCGTCTGTGACGCCAGCATCAGGATCAATACTCAGGGTGAGGATTTTCTCCGGTGTTTCCTCGGCAACTTCCTCAATATCCATGCCGCCTTCTGTCGAGGCGATGAATGCCACGCGGGACGAGGCACGATCCACCAGAACCGACAGATAAAGTTCGGTTTCGATGTCTGCCCCGTCCTCAATGTAGACGCGATTAACGACCTTGCCAGCCTCACCGGTTTGTTTGGTGACGAGTGTTGAGCCAAGCATCTTGCGTGCTTCTTCGGCTGCTTCTGCAGCAGTCTTTGCGAGACGCACACCGCCCTTTTCGCCGGCCTCAGGTTCCTTGAATTTACCCTTGCCGCGGCCACCGGCATGAATCTGGGCCTTAACGACATAAAGGCCAGCATCCATGGAGGCTGCTTTTGCCTCCGCTTCATCGGCGTTCATCACAACGACGCCATTGGCGACGGGCGCGCCATACTTTTTCAGCAACTGCTTGGCCTGATATTCGTGGATATTCATAAGAAGGGCTCTCTCAAAAGCGCGGGAGGAGATAATTTGCGCCGGTTGACTTTCGGGCGCTTATAACATTGCCATTATGCCTTGCAACCGGCAGATGCGGTTTCATACAGAGCTGCGACGCATACCAGAAAGGCCGATGCTGAGCAGCACCGGCCTTCGGGGTTATCCTCAAGTAGAACGGGCGTGTTACTCTGAGGCTTCTCTCTCTTCTTCGGCCAGTTGACGACGTTGCTCTCTAATGTCCTCTCGCGCTTCACGGAGTTCCTCGCGCGCAATCTCTATCTCGATGCGTGCTTCAGACATGTCTGCAGCAGCCTCTTCCACCTGCTTTTCAATGAAGTATTTTTCTTCTTCCGTCAGCCGTTCGCCCTCTTTTTCAATATGACGCAGCTTGATTTCG
>JALEGM010000243.1 GCA_022763145.1 Aquisalinus sp.
CATCAAAAGTGACTCTGGCTCCCAACAGTGCAACACCGGCTTTCAGTAATCTGTGTGATGTGAATGCAATACCCGGTGTGTATTTCTCTTTTTCCGAGAGAAAATGAAATGCCATACCTATCAGCAGTGCAAATAGCATTGCTGGCGCACCATAATGACCGGCGATGAACTGCGCTACTGCTGCGATAATGAAAGCCGCAGTTAACCCTGGTATCAGCTTGCGTATATGTTGATCTTCAGAAGCTGTTTCTCCGGAGCCCATTATGTACTTCCTCTCACCCTTATAAATTCAACAATAGCGCCGGCCTCCAGTTTGATTGCGTTTGGTTTGCGTCTGATAAGAGCGTCACAGGTCAAAAAAGGCTTCAATAAGGAACTATCTTGAGCCGCAGCAGGATTTAAGGTGATGACTCCAGACGTATCATATTCGACCTTGGCGCGCAGGTAATTTTCACGATCACCGTTAGCAGGTAGTGGAGATAACAACCTTCCCTGATTGATGGTAGGTGTTGTGTTTTTTTCCCCGCTCAATGATTTGATTAAGGGCCGGAGGAATAACGTCGCGGTCACAATAGCTGAGGCGGGATTGCCCGGTAGCCCTAAGACTTTTGTGTCATTCAGATTTCCATACCATGTTGGCTTGCCTGGTTTAACTGCAACTTTGGAAAAGAGAATTTCCCCTCCCAGATTGCTGAAACCAGTTTTGGTGTGATCATAATCACCTACCGAAGCACCACCAACTGGTACCAGAATATCTGCATCCAAACCTTTCTTGAGAAAAAGTTCAACCGATTCTTCAGTGTCGTCTGCACGCCCCAGATAACGACAGGTGCCGCCCCAGCTTTCGATAAGCGGCATTAAAGAGAACTTATTGGAGTTGATGATCTGACCGGGGGAGAGGGAGGTACCGGGTTCGACCAACTCATCGCCATTGGTAAATATCGCAACATGCGGTTTGCGAAATACCTGGACACTGTTCACGTTGGCAGCGGCAAAGGCAGACCCATGGAGTTCATACATTCTGGTACCAGCAAAAGCAAGAGGATCCCCTTTTTTCAAGTCGATCCCTGCGGCTCGTATGTTATGCTTTGCAGATTGCGGGATGGTAACAATGATCGTGTCAGTCCGTCTACTAACGTCCTCTTGTATTATTATATGGTCAGCCCCTGCTGGCACCACAGAGCCCGTGAAAACGCGTACTGCTTCTCCTGACTGAATTTGGTCTGAGAATGGCTTTCCTGCAGGTGCTTCGCCGATGATCTTCAACTCAGCACCGAGCATAATATCTGATGACTTTACGGCGTAGCCGTCCATGGCTGAGGATGCGAAAGGTGGCTGATTAATTTGGGAAAAAACAGTCTCGGCGCATACCCGGCCCTGAATGTCGGTCAGGGCGACCGTTTCTATCAATGGTCTTGGCTCATCCTCTAACAGAATATCCAGCGCTTGTTGAACGCTGATCATGAATTCTGAATGGGGCGTTTGAAATCGCCAGATTTGCCGCCCGTTTTTTCAAGCAATTGAATATTCTCAATCGTGATTGCTTTATCTACAGCCTTAGCCATATCGTATATTGTGAGGCATGCGACGGAAACAGCAGTTAGTGCCTCCATCTCAACGCCAGTCTTGCCTGTTGTTTTGACTTCAGCTGTGACGATAAAGCTATGTGTCTGGTTGTCAGCGCTGACCGCCACATTGACTCCTGTCAACGGCAGGGGGTGGCAGAGGGGAATAAGGTCGCTTGTCTTTTTACCTCCCATGATACCGGCAAGTTCGGAAATTGTCTTGATATCACCTTTGCTGCTGCCGGTGCTCGAGATCATGTCATAGGCTGTTGCAGAAAATCGAACCTGCCCACGGGCAATGGCTTTTCGCGCCGCATCCTGCTTTTGACTAACGTCAACCATCTGGGGTCGCCCGTCATCATCAAAATGAGTGAGTTGATTAGGCATTAGCTTATTTTTCCAGCAGGCGAGGGATGAGCTCAACCATGTTGCAGGGTTTATGTCTTGAATCGAGCTGCATGGCGATCACTTTATCCCAGCCATCTTTTACCGCGCCATTAGACCCTGGCAGAGCAAAGATGAACGTGCCTGATGCAAGGCCTGCTGTAGCTCGTGATTGTAAGGTCGAAACCCCTACGCTCTGAAAGCTCACCTGGTGAAAGATGATCGAGAATCCGTCAATTTTCTTGTCAAATAAAGGTTCAAGTGCTTGCGGCGTAACATCGCGGCCTGTCAAACCGGTTCCACCGGTTGATATGATCACATCGATTTCTGGGTTATCAATCCACCCTGTAACCGTTTCACGAATAGCCGAGATATCATCAGGAACGATTTTTCTGATGTGAGCGTTATGGCCAGCTTTCTCGACACGTTCGATCAGTATATCGCCAGATGTATCATCTTCTAACGTCCTGGTGTCAGATACAGTCAAGATAGCAATGTTTACGGGCTTGAATTCCAGGCTCTCATCTATCCCCGGCATGGTTGCTCCACCTTTGTTTATACTGATAGTCCTGTTGGGTGGGTTCAATCCACTCTTCCCTGTCCGTCATAATTTGCTTTTTCCAGAACAGAGCTTCGGATTTCAGATGGTCCATCATAAAATCAACAGCATCAAACGCATCCCGCCTATGCAACGCGGTTGCTGCAACCAATACAATATCTTCGCCTGCGTCCACCAAGCCGATCCGGTGTATGATCAGATATCGTATTAGATTCCACTTCATACCAGCATCCTGCGCGATCTGCTCAACGCTTTTCTCGCTAAGAGTCGGGTGGTGTTCAAGAAAAAGAGAGACGACTTCTTGAGTGTCGTTCCCTGGTCTGACCGTACCGATGAAACTGGCTGTGGCACCTCTATTATCAGGAGCGTTTAAAAAATCTGAGAGCTCTCTTGCGCCATTAAAACTGGTTGACCGTATTGAAATCATTTTCACCCCCCACTTACTGGGGGGATGAAAGCTACCGTTACGGCATTGCGAATATTTTGCTCCCAGGTTGAAACCTCATCATCAATAATGACTCGCACTGAGTTTGCCAGCAGGCACTCACCGTTGATGTGACTAGCGGCAAGCCAGTCTCGCAAGTCGCCTGCTGTGATAAGGTCATCATTAAGAGCGACTTCTTCTGAGGCAACTTTCAACTGCTCTCGCAATTTACCGAAATAGCTGATTTGCATTCTTATCCCCCCGTAACAGACATGTGGCGATTTACGGATGGGGCCTGACCTCGTCGGCTGATATCAAAATCGTGTCCTCTTGGTTTCTTGAGTAACGCCTGATCGATTGCGCAAATTAGTTTTTTATTTGATGGGTCCTCTCGCAGCGGAGACCGCAGATCAATCATCCCATCATTGCCAAGGCATGTGTATAACTGCCCGGTGCAAGTAATTCGTACACGATTACAACTCTCACAAAAATTATGGGAAAGGGGAGAGATAAAACCGAGCCTGCCCCCTGTTTCTTTAACCGTCACATATCGCGAGGGACCGGAGGTCCTGTATGTACAGTCTTCAAAGGTCATCGTTTTGGTAAGCATCTCTTTGACTTCAAAGAGAGGAATGTATTGATCCACCCTGTCTTCATCTATCGCTCCCATAGGCATAGCTTCAATAAGCGACATATCCATCCCTTGCGAATGCGCCCAAAGAACCATCTTGTCTAACTCTGAGATATTTTTATGACGTAACGCTACGGTGTTGATTTTGATTTTAAGACCTGCGCGTAGCGCAATCTCGATGCCGCGAAGAACAGCCGAAAGCTTGTCACGACGGGTAATCTTCTGGAAATTTTCTTGATCAAGTGTATCGAGAGACACATTTATACGCCGCACACCGCATTCAAATAACTCTTCTGCATACTTCTCTAGTTGTGTTGCGTTCGTGGTAAGGGTGAGTTCCTGTAATGCACCACTTTCCAGATGGGTTTTCATTTTTTGAAATAGTGAGAGAATATCTTTGCGTGTTAATGGTTCGCCGCCCGATATACGAAGATGCTTCACTCCTCGCGAGATGAAAACACTGCAGAGGCGTTCTAGTTCTTCAAAGCTCAACAATTCTGTTTTCGGCAGAAAAGTCATCTTTTCAGACATGCAATATGTGCAGCGGAGGTCACAGCGATCCGTTACCGAAAGACGCAGGTAATTTACCTGACGTCCAAATCCGTCAATGAGTTGAGAATTATCGACTATATCATCAAGCATCTTGCCGCACTATACCAAGTTACCAAGGCAAAAGACCAGCCTCTTGTGATGGCAAAAACTGAAATACAGTCTTATCTGTAGGTTATCAGATTTTCGCCAGTGCTGCGGCCCATGACATCAAGAAATGAATGATCATTAAAGTAGGATAGAGAAATTCTGGATCGACTATAAAATAGTTGCGTTACTGAACAGTTTATAACGGGCTCGTAAAACTTGTAGGCGTGTTCGCCTGATAGCCCCAAGACTTGAGAGACAATCGTCGCTATAGTGCCGCCAGATGTGAAAATGGCTATCTTCTTACCACTTCCCTGAGTTTTCATAAC
>JALEGM010000244.1 GCA_022763145.1 Aquisalinus sp.
CGGAAATTTGGAGGTATGTGATGGCGGGTAGTGTAAACAAGGTAATTCTGGTGGGCAATCTGGGCGCGGACCCGGAAGTGCGCCAGTTTCAGAATGGTGGTTCGGTTTGTTCGCTGTCCGTCGCAACATCTGAAAACTGGAAAGACAAGAATACAGGTGAGCGCCGTGAAAAAACCGAATGGCATCGCGTTTCCATTTTTTCCGAGGGGCTTGTGCGTGTGGCTTCCCAGTATCTGAAAAAAGGCTCGAAAGTTTACCTGGAAGGCCAGCTGGAAACCCGCAAATGGCAGGACCAGAACGGGCAGGACCGCTACACGACAGAAGTCGTTCTGCGCGGCTATAATTCTAATCTTACTATGCTGGATGGGCGCGGTGAAGGCGGTGGTGCCAGCATGGGCGGTGGTGGCTATGGCCAGCAGATTTCCGGTGGCCCGGGCGGCATGAATGACGGCCCGCCACAAGGCGGTCAGAGCTTTGAACTGGACGATGAAATCCCGTTCTGATGCTGCGTTCTTTTAGCTGTTGCAAGAGGACAGCACCTTGAGCAAGCGCAATAGAGCGCAGAGCAGGGTCCATGAAGGCAATTGTAAGAAAACTTTTTGCTCTCGCATTTGCCTTTTCCCTTCCAGCTTGCCTGGCCGCCGAGCAGAAACAACTCGAAGAGGCTCCTATGACCAGCCGCAATAATCTCGGCATCGACTATATTGAATTCCCCACCACGGACATGATGGCGACAAAAGCCTTTTACGCTGAGGCATTTGGCTGGCAATTCACCGATTACGGGCCGGATTACGCCTCTTTCGACAAGGCCAGCGCAGGTGTGGACGGCGGTTTTACAACCCAAACCGGGGTTCAGCCCACCGGGACCCTCGCTGTCCTGTACGCAGAAGACCTTGAAGCCGCCCTCGGGAAAGTCAAAGCAGCGAAAGGCAAGATTGTGCAGGATATATTTTCCTTCCCGGGCGGTCGTCGTTTTCATTTTCGGGACCCCAGCGGGAATGAACTGGCTGTTTGGACAATCACAGACGGGGGGGAATAAAAGTGTTTGTTTTGCTTACTGTTTCCCTCGCCTCGGTACTGGTCGCCAGCTCGTCCGGACCAAGTCCTGATTTTTCCTGGATGAAAGGATGCTGGCAGGCAGATGAGGGGCGTACCAAAGAAGTCTGGTCGGAAGAGTTTGGTGGTGTGCGTTTTGGCTATGCCGTCACGCTCAATGAAGAAGACAAGGCCGGATTTTATGAGCAAATGGTCATTCACGAAGTAGAGCAGGGGTGGGCATTCACCGCTCTGACACGTGCTAATGGTGTACCGGTCACCTTTCCATTGACGAACGCGGACACTACCAGAACAGATAATGCTGAGGCCACGTTCGAGAACCCGAATCACGATTTTCCCCAAAAAATTCGCTATTACCGTGTCGGCGTCCAGCTTCATGCTGATGTTACTGATTTGAGTGGCGATAACGGCTTTACAGCCAAACTGGTCCCTTGCCGCTAAAAAATCTGCCCCGCGTAACCGAGCCCAGACCTTGCAAGCATCCCTGAAATAAAGGCTATAATGCCCTCTAATTCAGGGAGGTACGGTTGCTCGACTTTTCAGGAAAAACAGTGCTGGTCACTGGCGCTGCCATGGGCATAGGCGCAGCATGTGCCGAGGCTTTCGCCAAACAGGGCGCCAATATTGTTTTGGCAGACATCAACGAGAAAAAAAATCTTGCAACGGCCACCGACGTCGCCAGTAAAAATAATGTTGAAACTCTGCCTCTGACTTGCGACGTCGCCAGCGATACTTCTTGCACAACGCTCGTAGAAGAAGCCGAAAAAAAATTCGGTCAGGTTGATGTCCTGATAAACAACGCCGGCACTATCCGCACCGGTAACATACTGGATCTCGATGTCAGCGATTTCGACCATATTCTTGGTATCAATCTGCGCTCCTGTTTTGTGCTGACCCAACTCGTTGCCCGTCAGATGGTCGCAAAAAAAATCTGTGGTTCGATCATCAACATGTCCTCGCTAAACTCGGTACTCGCGATCCCTGATCAGGTTGCTTACGTCACTTCCAAAGGCGGGTTGCAACAACTTACCAAAGCATCTGCGTTAGGATTGGCCGAGCATGGTATCCGCGTGAATGCCATTGGCCCTGGCTCCGTCATGACTGACATTCTGAAGGTTGTGATGGATGATGAAGCTGCGCGCCAAAAAATCCTTTCCCGAACGCCACTTGGACGCGTAGGCGACGCTGCCGAGGTCGCGTCCGTTGCCCTCTTTCTGGCCAGTGATATGGCGTCTTATATCACCGGACAAACAATCTTCCCGGATGGGGGGCGCTCTGCCCTGAATTATATAGTACCTGTCAATGCGTAAAATCCGCCTTGCTGTAGATATTGGTGGCACTTTTACTGATGTAGCCCTTGAACTGGCTGATGGCAGTAAGCACACCACCAAGGTTCTGACGACTCATCATGCACCAGCAGAAGGTGTTATGGCAGGCATTCAGGAAGTAATAGCCGAAACGGCAACACCGCCGAACAGCATTGGCATGATTATTCACGGTACAACCCTTGCCACCAATTCGCTGATAGAGCGGCGCGGTGCCACGACAGCTTTGCTCACGACAGAGGGTCACCGGGATTCACTTGAAATGGCTTATGAAAACCGTTTCGAGCAATATGATATCAATATAGATAGGCCTAAGCCATTAGTGCCGAGATGGCTTAGGCTACCCGTGCGTGAACGGATGAACAGAGACGGGAATGTGCTGGTTCCGCTGGATCGACAGAGCGTTCTCGACACTTTGCCGATTCTGGAACGGGAAAATGTTGAAAGCGTGGCTATTGGTTTCCTCCATGCATATGCCAACCGCAGTCATGAGGAGCAGGTTGCAGAACTCCTTTCCAAGGAGCGACCTGATTTATCGCTGACACTCGCAAGTGAAGTAGCCCCTGAAATTCGCGAGTATGAGAGGTTATCTACAGCCGTAGCTAATGCCTATGTACGGCCATTGATGGAACGGTATCTGCACGACCTTTCATCAAGCCTGCTGGAGAATGGTTTTACTTGTCCTTTCTACCTGATTTCCTCAGGTGCCGGATTGCTAACGGTTGAAGCAGCTTCAAAATTTCCGATCCGTCTCGTCGAGTCCGGTCCTGCTGGAGGTGCCGTTCTTGCCAGCAATATTGCACGCGAATGCAACGCACCTTCTGTTATTTCATTTGATATGGGCGGCACTACAGCAAAACTTTGTCTGATCGATCAGTACGAGCCTAAAACGTCTCGCACATTTGAAGTGGACCGGTCTTACCGGTTCAAAAAAGGGTCAGGCTTGCCAGTGCGTATCCCTGTTATTGAAATGGTTGAGATTGGCGCCGGCGGCGGCTCTATCGCCAGCATCGACAAACTCGGACGTGTGCAAACCGGACCTGAAAGCGCCGGTTCAAATCCTGGACCGGCAGCCTATGGTCTTGGCGGTCTCCATCCAGCGATTACTGACGCTGATATAGTGCAGGGTAAGATCATGCCGAAGCGTTTTGCGGGTGGCAATATGCATCTGGATCAGCACGCAGCAAAGTATGCCCTTGAAACTCACATTGCACAGTCACTCGGTGTTACCGCCATTGAAGCTGCATTCGCTGTGAGTGAAGTCGTCGATGAAAACATGTCGAATGCAGCGCGTGCGCATGCTGTTGAGCAGGGTGCAGATACCTCAAACAGAAGCATGATTGCTTTTGGCGGGGCTGCTCCACTTCATGCCTGCAGACTAGCGGAAAAACTCGGTATCAACACAGTTATTGTACCCGCGAATGCAGGTGTCGGTTCAGCTATTGGTTTTCTGCTAACTCCGGCCTCTTATGAGGTCGTTCGTAGTCGCTATATGCAATTGGAAAAACTTGATACGGAGGAAGTGGAAAAGCTTTTCCTTGAGATGCATCACGAGGCATCTGAAATCATATCACCGGCCCTGGAAGGACATGCGGCAATAGAGAAGCGTCTTTCCTATATGCGTTACTCTGGTCAGGGTCATGAAATAGCAGTCCCTATAGAAGAGGATTTCCCAAAGAATAGATTTGCATCTTATCTGCAAGAGGCATTCGAGAGAGAGTATGAGCGTCTGTTTGGCAGGGTTATTCCAAACATGCCGATAGAAGCCCTGACATGGTCACTTGTTTTGCAAGGCCCCCGCTATGAGCACGACCTCACCAAGGTCAAAGAAGTAAAACCAGTTACTATATCGTCAAAAGATAAGACGCTTGTCTATGAGCCGGCCACCAAGTCCATGATAGAGTATGCAGTATATGACAGAACCAACCTCAATCCCGGAGCTACCTTCACAGGCCCTGCGCTGATAGTTGAAGCGCAAACCACCATTGTTGTAACGAATTCCTTTAATGTCAGCGTACTAAACGGTGATCATATCAGGCTTGAGCGCAAGGTGTCAGATAAGAATGACGCATGATAATCTGAGTTTTCAGCTAGCCTGGAATCGGTTGCTCGCAATCGTTGAGGAACAGGCGCAAACACTTATACGGACCGCCTTCTCGACAACTGTACGGGAGGCGGGAGACCTCTCGGCTGGGATATTTGACACAAGCGGAAGAATGCTGGCGCAAGCTGTCACAGGAACGCCCGGGCATGTAAATGCCATGGCTGCGTCTGTGGGTAAATTCCTGCAGAAATATCCCTTAAACACTCTTGAAGAAGGTGATGTCCTGTTGACTAACGACCCTTGGGACGGAACAGGACATTTGAATGACTTCACAGTTGTCACACCAGCATTTCGACATAATCAGTGTATAGCACTTTTTGCTGCCACATCCCACATAGCTGATGTGGGTGGACTCGGATTTGGTCCAGATGCCAGACAGGTTTTCGAGGAAGGAGTACTGATACCGATTGATTACCTATTTCGGAGAGGACAGCTCAATGATAGCCTCATCGGTATACTTAAAGCTAATGTACGTGACCCTGTAGCTGCTGAGGGAGACTTATACTCATTGTCATCCTGCAACGCCACTGGTGCAAAACGCTTGAAGGTGATGATGGATGAGCTGGGTTTTGAGACACTCGAAACTGTTGGGGATCAGATAATTGAGACATCCGCCCGGGCCATGAAGGCGGAAATCTCCGAGCTGCCAGCAGGTGTCTACGCAAATACCATGCGAATTGATGGGTATAACTCACCGCTTGATCTAACCGTTGAAGTTACGATCTCGCCCGATCATATCAAAGTTGACTTCGCCGGCTCTTCACCTGTTCAACCTTTCGGGATCAATGTTCCGTTAACATACACACAAGCGTACGCATCCTTTGGGGTGCGGTGTGTCATTGGAGGAGACATTCCAAATAACTATGGCTCATTGAGTGCGATTGAGGTTAGTGCGCCTGAAGGGTGCGTGCTCAATGCACCTCGACCGGCAGCTGTGTCTGCGCGTCATACAGTTGGGCAGATGTTACCGGATGTGGTTCTTGGAGCTTTGTCCAACGCCATTCCTGATCGCACGCCGGTTGAGGGAGCTTCATGTTTGTACTTACCTGTACTGATGGGGGGGGAAGGTGTATGTGACGGAGCGAGCGGCCAGCCCTTCATTATAAACCCGTTCTATACGGGTGGGACCGGTGCGAGGCCTGAGAAAGATGGCCTGTCGTGTACGGCATTTCCATCTGGTGTTAAAAACACTCCCGTTGAAATCAATGAAGTTACAGCGCCTGTAATTATGTGGCGGAAGGAATACGTAAAAGACAGTGGCGGGGCAGGACAGTACACTGGTGGAATGGGTCAGGTATTGGAATTTTCACATGCTGGTCACCAACCGATGGTTATTTCAAAAATGTTTGAACGCGTGCAAAATGCGGCCAGAGGACAGTCAGGCGGTATGGCAGGGGGCAAGGGATCGGTCACTTTGTCAGGCGGTATTGAATTAAAAGGAATGGGCAGGGACATCATACCTGAAGGACAGCGCATTATCATCCAGACTCCTGGGGGAGGGGGTAAAGGCTCTCCTCAATCAAGATCTCAAGAAGCAACGTTAGTGGATTTGAAGTCAGGATTTATCTCGCGCCGTAACGCTTTAGAAAATTTTGGTCTGTCAGCTGATGAAATTGACAACAAGTACAGCAGCGACAAATAAGAATACCGTTTCAGCGACAATAACACCCAGATAGACCGGCCCCAAAGCTGTTAGTGTTTTAAGAGAGGTCTTGATCCCTAAAGCAGCAATAGCGGCAACCAGTAACCATTGTGAAGTCGTTGCCATAATGCTGCGGATTGCTTCAGGGATTAGGCCAACACTATTTATGGCCAGAATAGCTGCAAATATAACGGCAAACCAGGGAAAGACGGCTTGGGCATTATCTGTGTTCTTTCCGCGCAAAACTAACACGATGGCAAGAAGTACAAATGGTAGACAACATACCCGTAGTAATTTGACATATGTGGCAATATGACCTGTTTCATCTGAAACAGCGTACCCCGCACCAATCACCTGAGCGACGTCGTGTATGGTCGCTCCAATCAGAAACCCTGCTTGTTGCTCATCAAAGCCCAAAGCCAGAAACAGGACGGGATAAATAACCATTGCAATTGTTGACAGTGTTGTAACAGAGACAACCGTGAATAGAGTATCGTGTTTGACTTGATCTGTACGTGGCAGAATGGAGGCTATTGCCAAGGCTGCAGATGCACCACAGATCGCAACTGCACCGCCAGTCAGCACACCAAAAGAGCGGGATTGCGATGTCAGTTTGGCAAGAGCAAGTCCTGATATAATTGTCAATGTAATCAGTATCGGCACAATGAGGACTGGTGCGATCCCAA
>JALEGM010000245.1 GCA_022763145.1 Aquisalinus sp.
GACAAAGATATCGCGTGTTTGCGGATCGGTAGTCACTGTCGATCTTAATCTGAACAATGGCAGCGTAACGGAGTTTGCGGTTGAGGCGAAGGCGTGTGCGCTAGGTCAGGCGGCCGCTTCGCTGGTGGCACGACATATTATTGGTGCAACTGCGCAAGAATTACGGATACTTCGTGATGAAATGCGTTCAATGCTGAAAGAAGACGGTCCACCCCCGAGTTCTCCTCGATGGGCAGAACTGGAAAAGCTGGAGCCCATTCGCGACTATCCAGCACGACATGCTTCAACGATGTTGGTGTTTGAAGCAGTCATCGCCTGCATTGATCAGATTAAAGAGGATAAAGGTTGATGAAAAAACAACAACCTGGTCTTCTGGCACGTTTTGCGATGCTGCTGCTCTGGGTTTATCAGCATACGCTGTCAGTCGTTTTCTACACACTCGGAACGAGATGTCGCCACGAACCCTCATGTTCCAATTATTCTATGGATGCCTATCGTCGGCATGGGTTCTGGCGAGGGTCATGGCTAACCCTCGCGCGCCTGATGCGTTGTCACCCTCTCGGTAGCCATGGATTTGATCCGGTGCCGGAGAAATTGCCTGATCACCGTTGGCAGCCATGGCGATATGGTGATTGGTCTTGGCGTGAGAGATAGATCAAGGAACAGTCACATGCTTCATGGAAATGTATTTTTACCGGTAATTTTTGCACTCGCCCCGTTGTTTTCCGCATTCATGACAACGCCTGTGCAAGCGTCACAGGCGCACATCGTTACGGCGTATGTGCAGGCCTTCAATGAAAGAGATATTGAGCGGATGTCCACCATGATGCATGAGGATATAGAGTGGATTGATATTTCCGGATCTACCCAGAGCGTATCCTATTCCGGGAAGGATGCCATGACTGAAGGCATCACGGCATATTTTGCAAATGGCTACGATGGGCAAAGTAAAATGACGGAACTTTCCGCCAATGGCAATTTCATCAGTGGTGTTGAAACTGTATTCTGGCAGACAGCGGCAGGACAGAATCGAAGCCAGTCGGCAACGGTTGTATACGAACTGGAAGATAGTCTGATCCGCCGTGTCTGGTATTTTGCTGCTGTCAGCTCGATCCCTTAGGATGCACTCTTGCTCTTGCCTAGGGTGAAGAGTGTGTCTTCCTGTCTCAGGAGAAACAGGGCGAGTAGCGCACCACAAACCGGAACTGCAGCGGCAAAAAGATGATTGGAACCTGTATATGGATCAAGTAGACGTTCATAAGTCAGTAGTGTGCCAATACCGTGGATCACAAGAAAAAAACCATAAGACCAGAATTTCACAATGCCAAACAGCAGGCAAAGCACTGCAATACTTTGAACCGCACCGATCGCGTAGGAAGCTTCAAGCGGTAAGTTTTCGACAAGATAAAAAGCCTTCCAGATTGCAACAGTCGTTTCCGGTTTGATGAATTTTTCAATGGCCCAGATGGCAAAGAAAAAAACGAGTGATAGGCGTATGGCAAAGAGTGAAACTTTCAGATTCATATTGGTCATAACTGGGGTCTCCTTTTTTGCTCGCCATACAGCAGGCACAGTATAATGATAGTATCCCACACATGAATGTGAGCGGAATTGAAGTGTTTGCAGGTTTTGGAGAACAAGAATGAGGTCGCACATCTTCAGGCAGGCAATCTTTGAAGATTTGCCGGCCATAATTGCACTGCTGGCAGATGATGAACTTGGGTCGGCTCGTGAGAACGTTACCATGCCGCCAGATGAGGTTTATCAGCAAGCCTTCAAAGCAATAATGTCTGATTCTAATCAGTTGCTGGCTGTCGCTGACCTTGAAGGTGTCGTCGAAGGTTGCCTTCAGCTGTCTTTCATTCCCGGCCTTTCGCGTATGGGAATGTGGCGTGGTCAGATTGAGAGTGTGCGTATTGCGTCAGCAAGCCGTGGAAGCCAACTGGGGACGAAATTTTTGCAATGGGCAATAACTCAATGCAAGGATCGGAAATGTGGGCTGGTACAGCTTACGAGCGATAATACTCGCCCGGACGCCATTCGTTTTTACGAAAGTCTGGGTTTTGAAAACAGTCACAGCGGTATGAAGAAAATACTTTCTTATGAAGGGTATGCGTCATGATTATTCGGGAAGAGCAGCAGAGTGAGCATGAGGCTATAAGGTACGTGGTAACGGACGCATTTGGTCAGCCGGATGAAGCACGGCTTGTTGATATGCTGCGCACAGATGGTGATATTGAGATTGCTCTTGTTGCCGAGCTGGACCGACAGGTGGTCGGGCATATTGTATTATCGCGTATGATCTCGCCCGAGACAGCTCTGGGGCTCGCACCGGTCTCTGTTTTGCCGGTGTTTCAGCGCCAGGGAGTCGGCTCTGCGCTGATGCGTGCAGGGATAAAGTGGGCGCAGGACAATGGTTGGGAACGTATCTTTCTTCTTGGTGAGCCTGCTTACTATAATCGTTTCGGCTTTGCCTCAGAAACAGCAGCGGGCTTTTCTTCGCCTTATGCCGGACCATATTTTATGGCACTTGAACTTGCGGGGAAATTGCCTGACGAGAGCGGGGGAGTTGCTGAATATGCATCAGCCTTTTCCCGTCTTAGTGCTGATGAGCCTTGATTATACAGCAGCCTGATAGGCCTGCTCGAGCCATTTCAGTACCTCATCATCCACATCACTTTCTGCCGGCAGGCGTATGCGATGTGAGACCATGCTGTTGAAGCTGCCGGAAAGTTCGAGCCTGTCAGTCGGGTCCTGACCTTTCAGGTTTATGCCCAGGTCCAATCTCGTTTTTGTTGAGGGTTGAATGATAGCAAACTGTTTTTTCCGCCGGGCACTGACGTAAGACTTTTTTGGAGCAAGCTCAACATCTGGTCCAAATGCTATGAGCGCACTGCTCAGCTTGTCGTATATTGGTTTTAGGCCTGCTTTGGCTCCAGCGTATTGTGCTGTCACGAGGTCTTCACCGCTCTCTATAGCGCTACCGGCATCACTTTTAAGTGTCTTGTGTGCCACCAGATTGGCAAAGCCATGTGTCATGCCATGATCTGTTTTCAGGAACTTCACTAACGCGCCATGTTTCTCGTGCCTGGCCTTCTTTGATATACTGATCCATTCATCCAGTGTCTTGCCGGTTTTCTCCTTCATATTGGAAATCATCGCGGCAGCCATTTCTTCAGGTGACTTTGGCATTTTTCCCTCCTGTTACTGATTTTTCCCAAGTGGCCAGTTTTCCTGCCTTGTGGCCTTCGGCGCCATGCCAGACATGAGCGACATTATTCCCAGCATGATTTGTGCCCCAAAAGTTGGTTTGCCAGTTTCCACATATTTCTTGAGGTTTTCAGTAATCCACTTACCGCCTGATGCCATGGATTTTTCAGTTTTTGTGCCGGCTGGAACATTTTCGGTGATGAGACAGAACTCAACTCCGCTCTCTATTTCCTTTAAGGTGTAGGTTACTTTACACGGCGCATCATCTGTCGTTGTAAACTTGAAAGTATGCGCATATCGATGTGGAGGATCAAACTCGGTTACTTCGCCAACGACAAATACGTTTTTGCCGTCTTTTGAAATCATACGATACGGTGCCCCTACATCAAGGCCAAGTGTATCGCATATTGCGCCGTAGAAAAATGGTCTGGGCGAGGTTGTGTTGACAAGCTCTGACCAAACTTTTTCAATTGGTGCATTGATAATTATCTTGTAAATTTGTTTGTTACTTTTTGTCACTTGATTGCTCCCTCATCGTTTTTGCTTCGGTGATATATTTAATATCTGTCAGTTTACTGCTCCAGTAGCCGCTGTATTCATCTGACCATCTGTCATATATTATCTGTATAGGTATTGTATTTATATATAAGCTACGCGTCCTGCCCTCTTTCTCGGATATAAGCAGATTGGCCTCTTCGAGCACGGTGAGATGCTTCATGACAGCGATACGTGTGAAGTCAAAAGACTTGGCTAGTTTTCCGACAGAAATACCAGGTTCTACACGAATGATATCAAGCATCTGTCGCCTGGCAGAGTTTGCCAGAGCCTGGAATACTTTGTCTGTGTCAGCGTCTTCCATCACAATATGTAACTAATTAGTTACATATTGTGATGTTGTCAAGCTATTGAGGCCTTTCTCTTGAAAGGGGGCTAGCTAGGTATCTTGGATGGAAATTCCAGCCAGACTGAGCTGAGCGATATTTAATGTTGACAACGCGTTATCTACAACGCTAACCAATCAAAAGCGCCGATTTGACCTCTTCAGCTTGCAGGCGCGGAATAAATGTAGCTAAAGCGGAGAGGTGCGGTGAAACAGGTTGTGTCCTGTAAATGAGCACCATTCCCTTGATTTATTCCGTGTTCTCAATGCGTCGAGATGTTTCGGCATATTGAGGAGCATATTTCATGGCCTGTGCTGCCGCTAATATTGAGCAACGTGACCTTAGCGAAGGGCGCATATCTGCGTGCCAATCTCCATTGAGGCTGCAGTCCATGCGGGGGCCGGTAGAGCATGTTTTTGACATCCCGGCGGACTGGCAGGGGAAATATGGCGGCTCATTGCCGGGCGAAGTTATCCGACTTCGTTTTGAGGGCAATCTGGCCGGACCCAAGATCATTGTTCTTGGCGGCATTTCTGCATCGCGTTTTGTCAGTACGAGTGACGGGGACACAAAAGCCTGGTGGGGTGATGTTGTGTTCAGTGGAGGGGGAATTGACCTCGGTCAGTATTGTGTCATTGGCGTAGATTATCCACCGAATCTTCTGACGGAAGAAACTTCTTTGTGTCCTGAAGATTTTGCGAATCTTATTGATACGGCTTTGCTGGATGCCGATGTACGGGAACTGTATGCTTTTGTCGGAGCGTCCTTCGGTGGCATGATTGGGTTGAGTTATGCGCGGCTCTTTCCGGGTAAGGTTAGGCGTCTTGCCGTGCTTTGCGCTGCACACGAGGCGAACCCAATGGCACAGGCCTGGCGGCTGGTGCAGCGACGGATTATTGCTCTCGCTCGCTCTGCTGGGCGTCAGGAAGAAGGTGTCGCACTTGCGAGGCAGCTTGCCATGACGACCTATCGCGCCCCTGAAGAATTTACTGACCGCTTCGATCCTGGTCTGGAAAGCCCGGAGAATGTTGGCGCTTATCTCGAAGCCCGGGGCGCGCAATATGCGGATGAAGTGACCCCTGCACGGTATCTTACATTGTCAGAAGCCATAGATCGCCATCAGGAAAACCCTGAAGACATAAGCGTACCGGCTTTATTTATAGGAGCTTTATCAGACAGGCTCGTGCCCCTCGCAGATATCGCCGAGCTACAGCGACGTTATGCGGGCCCTTCCGAACTCGTCGCGATTTCATCTGTTTACGGTCATGACGCTTTTCTTAAGGAGCCCGGGACCATTAATCCGCATCTGCATAATTTTCTTAAGGAGATTTGATCATGAGTAATGTTACCAAACTTCAGCAAAGATCTTCAATTCACCAAGAGACTGTTGCGACAACAGCTGGCGTAGCTGCTGACACAGCGCACCATTCTGTTGCGCCGGCGCTGCATTTGTCAGCAACTTATGGCTGGAATGACCCTTGCGAGAAGCCAGGCTTTGACTATTCTCGTTCAGGTAATCCAACCAGACAACATTTGGAGCAAGCACTGGCTGAGCTGGAAGGTGCCAGCAAAGGCGTTGTCACAGCGACAGGGATGGCGGCCGTCGACCTCCCCTTTAATCTCGTCAATCCTGGCGATCTCGTACTCGCGCCGCACGATTGTTACGGCGGAACTCACAGGCTGCTTTCAGCGCGTGCAAAGCGGGGGCATTTCCGGCTGCAGTTTGTCGATCAGACTGACGAGGAAGCGTTGTCACAGGCTTTTGCGCAGAAGCCGAAGCTTGTGCTGATTGAGACACCTTCGAACCCGTTACTACGGGTCACTGACATTGAGCGTATTGTTGCACTTGCGCGTGAGGTCGGTGCGATAACCGTCGCGGATAATACGTTTCTATCGCCGGCTTTACAAAACCCGCTGCATTTGGGGTGTGACATCGTTGTTCATTCTACAACGAAGTATATTAATGGACACAGCGATGTCGTTGGCGGTGCCGTGCTTGCCCGAGACTCTGCTATCGGTGAAGAGCTGGCATGGTGGGCAAATTGTACGGGTGTTACAGGTGCGCCGTTTGACAGTTATCTGACATTACGGGGATTACGGACCTTGTTCGTGCGCCTCAAGCAGCAGGAGCGAACAGCGCATGCAATCGCTAAAGCCTTATCTGAAGATGAACGCGTGAGTAGAGTGTATTACCCTGGTCTTGAGACCCATCCTGGTCACGATATTGCCAAGCGACAGCAAAAAGGTTTTGGGGCAATGTTGAGCGTTGAATTTGCGGATACTGTCGACACGATAGAGTTGTTGCGTGGATTAAGCGTCTTCACGATTGCGGAGTCCCTTGGTGGCTTTGAAAGCCTCGTATGCACACCTGCCACAATGACTCACGCAAGCATGGATGAAGCAGCACAAAAAGCTGCAGGTATCAGCAAAGGGCTTGTGCGCTTCTCTGTCGGGTTGGAGCATGGAAGCGACCTACTGGCAGATCTCAATCAATCTCTGGCTACAGCGACACTCGTGGGTAATTCCTTGAAAGCGGTTTCTGCTTGAAATCGTCAATCTCGCGGGTGGATTTTCAGGTTTTCCACAGTCACGAAAACGCCTGACAATTGTTAGTTTTCTGAGAAAAAAGTGTCACACTTATGGGCTATGCAACTCCTCGCGTAAGTATCACTAGATTGCCCTCGTGATATGAGCCCTCTTAATAAACTTGGCCCCGCTCTTTCGAGCGGGGCCTTTTTTTCATTCAGCTTATTGTCAGCTGCTTAGAAGCTTTTTTCCACTGAGATGCGGAAGTTCCGGCCAGGCTGAGGTACGATGGCTTTCAGCGGAGATGAATGCTGACGGATTTCTTCATCTGTCAGGTTGATACCAGCCACACGAACCTTCAGCGTTGGATCTGATGGCAGTGGTGCGAAGGTGATGAATGCATTCAACGCTGTGTAGCTGTCAGTTGGCAGTTCGAATAGCGCGACTGAATTTTGCTCAGCAGCATAATCAACTTCACCGCGCACTGTCAGTCTGTCGCTTTCAGCTTGCAGACCAACCAACAGGCCGAGTGGTGGAATCTGTGGAAGGTTGTCGTTGTTAACGACATCTTTCTCAGCTTCAACCTTCTCGAGAACAGCATCAGCTGTCCAGACTGTTTTGCCGTCGTCACTCAGGATGACATCACCAACAATTTCAAACCCTCGGAAAACGGTATCCGCTGCCTGGAATGTGTAAATTGGCAGTTCATCTTCTTCACCGCCAGTTGGGGCAAGGAAAATAAAGTCATCATAAGATGTGTGGAACACATTGAAGGACAGGGACGCTACGTCGTTTCCAAAGCGGATTGCCGCCTCGACGCCTGTTGCCGTTTCTGTATCCAGTGTGTTGTCACCAATCTCAAACTGGTTGGTGGCAAGGTGTGGGCCGTTAGAGAACAGCTCTTCTGTTGCCGGTGCGCGTTCCGTGCGGAAGATTGTGCCGCCAATGCGCCAGTTTTCGTTGATGTGGTAGTCAGCCCCACCAGAAACGCTGAACGTATCAAACTCACGCTCAATGTTGTTGGTATCATCTGTGTGGGATGTGTTTTCAAAGCGCGCCGCGCCTTCAAAGTGCCAGTCACCAACATTGGTTTCCTGGAACGTATAGATGCCGATTTGCTCTGAAGTTGTTGGTGGGACAAAGGCTTCTTCGCCGATAGCGGAGAATTCATTGTCATTATACTGCAGGCCAACAGCCCCTTTCCACTCGCCCTGCTGGCGCTGGATTAGCTCGATACGTGTCTCGAAGCCTTCGTTCGAGAAAACCGTGCCGCGTTCGCCAGGACCTTCAAACTCGATATGCTCGTAATCAGCATAGCCAGCGAAGATATTGATTTTTTCGAATGCTGCACCGTCAAGCGCGAGTTCACCGTTCAGGTCGTAACGGGTCTGCTCCAGCTCGATGAAGACGTTTTCTTCTTCTTCCTCTTCTTCTTCCTCTTCCTCACCTTCTTCATGGTGATGATGGTGACCGCCTGGGACGCCATACTCAGAGTTCGTCTGCTTGATCGCAAGACCAAAGAAACCACGGTCTGAGATGAAAGACAGGCCGGCCGCTAACGTGTCGGTTTCCGTGAAGGAATTTTCGAGGACATCACGTGCTTCCTCTTCTTCCTCCTCTTCGTCACCGTCTTCCTCTGCTTCTTCAGCAGCACGTTGGAAGGCTGACTCAGCAAAACCCGGAATGTCATAATCATCCGTGTCGCGGTACGTGCCTTCGATATGAAGTACGATGCTTGAGGTGCCGGTTTCACCGAGCAGAATGTCTGCTGCACCAGCAAACTCAGTCCCGTCATCAACCGTTGTTGTTGCGGCACGCAGAACACCGTCAATGCGGTCTTCCGGCACTTCTGTTGGGATGCGGCCATCAATGATGTTGACGACACCGCCGGTTGCGCCTGAGCCATAGCGCAGGATGCCGGAGCCGCGAACGACTTCAATACGTTCGGCTAACGCAGGCTCTGCTGCAACTGCATGGTCAGGACTAATTGAGGCGGCGTCAATGGTACCAACACCATTATCCAGAACGCGAATACGGCTGCCGCCCTGGCCGCGAATGATCGGGCGGCTGGCACCAGGACCAAAGAATGTAGAGACAACGCCTGGCTCTGATTTCAGGGTTTCACCGATTGTGCCATTCAGGCGGTTGGCAAGTTCTTCGCCATCCAGCACGGAAACACCAACAAGGCTTTCATCTATAGATGTGTTGATTGGTGAACCGGTGACGAAGATCTCGTCTTCAGCTTCGCTATCCTGCGCGAAAGCAGGAGAGAAAAGTAGTGGGGTTGCGCAAAGGAGCGCGGATGTTGCGCTTGTCAGACGCAGTGACTTGATAGACATGGGATTTCTCCTAACACTTGTATTTACGATAAACCTCCCCCCGGGGGAGGCAGGTAGATTTTTTCAGGATTTCTGATTGGGGTTCTGTTCAGGCAGAAGGGGGCGCGCGCGCAGAAGGCAGAGCAACAAGGCTTGCCTCTGGCATTGCAGTTTCAGCTTCGACAGTAACGAAGCCATAGCAAAATGGTGCTTCAGGTGAAGCGTTATCCTGTGGGAGCGTGTCTATATCACGATCTGCGAGGACAGACACCGCACAGGGTATGCCATTGTGCGTGTGATCATGGTCGAGGGGTCCATCGCAATGCTCTCCGGCATGAACGATTGACAAGGATTGCAGTGTTACCAGCGCAACCGCCAGTAACATTGTCAATAACAATGTCGGTTTGAACTTCACCACCATACTGTCTCTATATATGCGAAGTGTTCTCAGGACAATCGCACGCTATAATGTTTCATTATATATGTGGCTTTGAGGTCGCAGTGCTGGCATGCAAAATCTTTCCTGCGTCAGCAGGTTCAAGTCCCGGTCGCATTATTGGGAATTATGTTTGCGCTTTGCGATCATTCCCCGTTAGAAGGCGCGACGGAAGAGCGCCTTGAAGGACCCCCCGCACGTGGATAAACCTGAATTCACAGTCTTGCTGCCTGTCCTGAATGAAGAGGCGGCCATCGAAAAGCTGGTGCGTGAGATTTTTGACAAAATGTCTGCTGATCTCGACCTTGCCGTCATTGCCATTAATGACGGCAGTGATGATGATACCCCCGCAATCCTTGATCGCCTTGCAACAGAATTCAACGGCTTGACTGTCATCCACCACCCTGAGAGGTGCGGCAAAAGTGCGGCGCTGCGGACTGCTGCCAATGCTGCTCAGACCATATGGATTGGTACAATGGATGGTGACGGGCAGGATGACCCTGCCGATCTGCTGGCCATGAGCCGCGAAGTTGATTTGACGACGCTTGATGAAGTCGGGCTTGTGGGCGGTGTGCGCCGGGCCCGCACCGATGGTGACTCCCGTAAATATGCCTCGCGCATGGCCAATGGCCTTCGCAAGAGCCTGTTGAAAGATGACTGTCCGGATACGGCCTGTGGTCTGAAAGTGCTGCCCAAGCGCCTCTTCCTATCATTTCCTTTTTTTGATGCGTTGCATCGTTACCTGCCGGCATTTACGCGCCACTTTGGTTTTGAGACCCGGTATGTAACAGTTGAGAACCGGCCTCGTGATGGAGGTATCTCGAAATATACTAATCTTGGTCGTGCCGCTGCAGGTCTGTTTGATCTTACTGGTGTCATCTGGCTGATGCGGCGCACGAAAACGCCCGGTCGGGCTTTTGTTGCGGACCAGATAATGTCAGAACATCAGTCCCGATAAAGTTGGTTCTAAGTGTAATGCAGCCTGTGATTTCCCGCCTTGGTCTTGATGACAATGCAACAGCCCTGCGCCCTGCGGCGTGGTTGGCCCTGATGTTTATTTCGCTTGCCGCCATGCTGCCGGGATTTTTCAACATCCCGACAATGGACAGGGATGAGGCCCGCTACTCTCAGGCGTCGCGCCAGATGATGGAAACCGGGGACTATGTAGATATCCGCTTTCAAGATCAGGCCCGGCATGTAAAGCCGGTTGGCATCTACTGGATGCAAGTGGTGACAACCGCGCCATTCGGTGGAACGGAAGCCCCGCAATGGGCGCACCGTCTGCCGTCTCTTTTCGGTTGTCTGATTGCAGTTGCCCTGACGGCTTGGTTCGGCGCGCGACTTGGTGGTAGCCGGGCAGGATTTACCGCAGGTCTCTTAATGGCGGTGGGCCTGTTGATGTCGGTAGAAGCGCGCACGGCCAAGACAGACGCCATGCTTCTGGCCTCGATCACGTTGGCGCAGGTTGCCCTTTATTACATCTTTCATCCGCGCTCCGGGAAAGATGAAAAATTTGTCGGCTGGCCGCTGGTGTTCTGGCTGGCGCAAGGTCTCGGGTTGATCATTAAAGGGCCAATCATCACTCTTGTTTCTGGCACAACGCTGGTCGCACTTTGCCTGTGGCGACGGGACTTTTCGATTCTCAAGCGCTTGAATCTGCCTCTCGGTTTTTTGGTGATGTTTGGCGTGGTCATGCCATGGGTCGTAATTATCACCATCCAGACCCAGGGGGGCTTTATACAGGAGTCCATCGGACATGCCCTGATGGGAAAAGTTGCCACCGGGGATGACTCCCATGGCGGACCGCCGGGCTACCACACGATTGGGCTGCTGGCGATGTTCTGGCCGGGCACACTCTTGATTGCGCTTGCGGCTGCCGCTGCCTGGCAGCGCCGGCAGGAGCCGCTCGTTCAGTATCTGATTGCCTGGATTGTGCCGACCTGGATCGTCTTTGAAGTCGTCGCGACCAAATTGCCCCATTATGTGCTGCCGACTTATCCGGCCATTGCCATACTGGCGGCCTTCGGGATCAGTGATGCAGCAAAGCTGCTGGCGGGACGGACTGTGAAGATTGCCCATTGGATTTTGACAGCGCTGTTTATCGTGGCCACCGGATTGCTCGCCTGGCTGCCCTATTATCTGGGCCCAGAGATTGGGGCAGAGACTGTGCCCTCATCTTCTATATTTGTGGTGGTTGCCGCGCTGATCGTTATGGCTGCAGGTATTTATCTCGCCCTCAAGCCTTCCCATGAGCGGGTTTTGCCGCTTGCAGTCAGTGCGGTGATTTATTTTGTCGCCATGTACCAGATTACCTTCCCGGCCTTTGACAAGTTCTGGCTGACCCGAGGGCTTGAGCGTGAAGTGGCCAGTCTTGCAGGTTGTAATGATGTTGCTTTTGCGACGCTTGGGTATCGCGAGCCGAGCGTCGTCTTTACATTCGGCACGCAGACTTTGCTCGCTTCTGATGAAAAGGCCGTGACACATCTGGAGCAGAACACTGAATGCGGTCTTTTGGCTGTGAGCCAGGTAGAAGAAGAACGCTTTCAAAATATGCTGACGTCGCGCGATGCGCGGGTGGTGGCACTCGGCTCGGTTGAAGGCTTTAACTATGTCAAAGGCGACGAGCTTGTCATGACACTCTATGCCCACCCAGACACCAGTCTGACACCGGCAGGCGTGGGCGAATAAGCTCATCCTCAAACATTTCGACCCGTCATCTGCTTTTGCTTCGAGGGCCAGTTGCCAGAGTAGCTTGAAACTTTCTGCTACGTTTTCGGAAAAAGTTCCCGCCCTCTCGCACCGGCCGCGGGCTGTTACCCGAGGGCCCGGCGCTTTTGATCAAGCCAATTCATCTATTCTGTCGCTGCTAGCCAGAGCCGGTTCGCGTATTTGTCCCGTCATGTCAAAGAGCCCTGGTCAGACGCCTCGTGCACATTTTCTGTGCTGATGATATCTACCAGCCTGGTCAGAAGAACTGACTTGAATAATATGGAACAAAAAACGAACAAAAGTCAAGTGATAATTTTTCCTGTTATCCCGGATTGCCAGAATAGTATTTTCGGGTCACGCTTCTCTTATGCCCGAGCTGCCTGAAGTCGAAACGGTTAAGAACGGCCTTGCGCCCGTGATGCAAGGCGCACGCTTTATCAATGTGGAGCAGCGGCGCGAGAACCTGCGCTTTCCGTTTCCAGAGCGTTTTGTCGAGCGACTGATCGGTTGGCGGGTTTCTTCACTGGAGCGCCGGGCAAAGTATCTGCTGTTGCATCTTACGTCCGGGGAAACCCTGATCATACATCTCGGCATGACAGGACGGTTTTTTATCGAGAAGCAGGGCGACGATGGCGCGCCAGGCGATTTCTACTATGCGCTCAATAATATTCCCGCGCATGATCATGTTGTGTTTCATCTTGATCTCGGTGAGGGTGGCTTTGCGCGTGTGACCTATAATGATGTGCGGCGCTTCGGGTTCATGGACCTCGTCGAGACGGATCGCCTGCTGGAGAGCAGTCATTTTGCGGGCATGGGGCCTGAGCCGCTGGGGAACCAGTTCAGCGAGGCTGCCTTGAGTGAGGCGCTGGCCGGGCGCAAGACGCCGGTAAAGCAGGCGCTGCTTGATCAGCGAATTGTGGCGGGCCTTGGCAATATCTATGTTTGTGAGGCGCTTTACCGGGCGGGGATATCGCCGCGACGCAAGGCAGCGAGCGTGAGCGGGAAACGGGCGGCCCGTTTGGCGCCCGCTATCAGGGACGTCCTGTCCGAGGCGATTGCGGCTGGTGGCTCCACATTGCGGGATTATGCCGGCGCGAATGGGGAGCTGGGCTATTTCCAGCACAACTTCAGCGTGTACGACCGCGAAGGGCAGGCCTGCAATACTTGCGGGACCAGCGTGCAGCGGATTGTCCAATCAGGGCGGTCCACATTCTTTTGTGGGACCTGCCAGAGATAAGGAAAAAAGCGTGTTGACGGGCATAATCCGCGTGTCTATACCCGCCTTCCTTGAGTTACAGGAATGATCTGACAGAAAATGGCCAATACGTCATCAGCGAAGAAAATGGTGCGCAAGATTGCGCGCAAGACTGCCGTGAACAAGAACCGTCGCTCCCGCGTGCGCACATATCTGCGCCAGGTTGAAGAGGCGATCAGTGCAGGCGACCAGGATAAAGCGCGTGAGGCTTTCAAAGCTGCGCAACCTGAACTGCACCGCGCTGTTTCAAAAGGCGTGTTTCACAAAAATACTGCGGCGCGCAAGCTGTCTCGCCTTTCAGGCCGCATCAAGGCGATCAGCGCCTAGCAATCTATGAATTCCGTTTACGGATGAGCCTGCGTCTTGCGACGCAGGCTTTTTTTGTCCGCTTTTCAACGGTATGCACGGATTGCATTCCGGCGCACGACGTGCTCGACGCACATGATGCGCTCAATGTGGATAAAGTGCTGGTAGCAAGCGGTTTTGGGGAAAAAGTCGGCAGGTAAAAAAAGGGTAAAATTTTTTCGTGCCAAAAAATTATTTAATAACAATGTGTCAAGCATGAGGGTCCGAAAAAATCGTACATCGCACACCAAAAAATTGAAATTTAGCAGTTGATCCGGAAGTCTGTCTGGGTACTATATCAACATGGCAACGACGGAACTACTCTCTGTTCACTGATTCTTTCAGTTCACAAAGAGCCAGGGGTCAGCCGGGTAACCGGCACATCAGTTTTACGAGTACATTAATTAAGGGGTTAAGCCCGGTTTGCCTAAAGAGGTTACTCTTTGGCGTGGCGGGTTTGCGAGAAAAATCTGATAAAAGCAGGCAGTATCATGAAAAACATGACGGCAATCACCAGGGAGCAGTATTTCACGGTTAAGGAGTATGTTTCTTCTAAACGTGTACTGATTTTCACGGGGCGCCTGGGGTTATAGATACGCCACCTTTAATCTGACGGCGCTTTCCGCGCCACATCCATAACATTTGAACAACATACTTAACGACTCGTTGCGGCCTAGAAAGCTGCGCGAACAGGGGACAACTATGCCTGGCGACATGGACTTGCAGCAAAAATTCGACTTGTACAAATCAGCCTTGAAAGCGCGCTACGGTAATGCGGCTTATGATCATTGGTTCAAGCCGCTATCGCTGGTGAAGGTACAAAACGGCAGTGCGGTCATTGGTGCACCTTCCGCTTTTTGCGCATCCCGCATTACGGCGAATTATTCGCGTGGTATGTTTGAACTATGGCCAAAATATATGGGTCCTATTGGACAGATCTCGATCCGGGGCATTAAGAATATCCGGCAGCATGCAGAGGATACAGCGCAGCGCGCTGGGGAGTATCGCGAGGATGACATTCCGGGCGGTGGTGCAGGACCGATGCCGCACAAAATGGCTGAGACATTCCGAAAATCTTCTGGCAGAAATACGTCGCGCGCTCCGATCTCTGACAATAAAGCAGCCACGTCACGCCGCGATGAACCTGTAGGTCAGGCACATGCTGGTGCTCTGCCAACAGGCACCAGTCTGGCATCGCCACTCCATGCGGATTTCACTTTTGATCGGTTCTGCCTGGGAGAGGCTAATCGGGTCGCTTTTCTCGGTGCCAGGACCATCGTTGACGGATCAGATGACAACATGTTCTTCGTCTATGGCTCCTCTGGCCGTGGTAAGACTCACCTTTTGAATGCGATCGGACATGACTGGAAAATACGCCGGCCAGATGACAACGTCCTGTATCTGACGCATGATAATCTGCTTAATGGGTATGTGACCGCGGTGCTTGCCAAGAGCGTTAGCGATCTGCGTGACTATCTTGATGGTGTAGATATCATCCTGATTGATGACATTCATTTGCTGCGTGGGCGTAAAGCAACGCAGGATGAGGTCCTACATCTGATCGACAGACTGCTGGCGTATGGCAAAACCATCGTTATTGCAGGTTCACTCGCCCCCTCGCGTTTGGCGGAGACTGGCCTGAATCAACGGTTGGCTGATCGTATGGGCGGTGGTGTCTGTGTGCCGATTGACAAGCCAGACTATCAGTTGCGGATGAAAATTCTCAAGCAAATGGCAGCGCTTGATGCGGCACATGGCGGCTTCCTCTGTGAGGAAACCGTTTTGCAGATGATCGCACGCTCCTGTGATGCGTCTATTCGAGAGCTTGAAGGTGCTTACAAGATGATCCGGCTGAATACGCGGGCCCTTCAGCAGGAGGACAGCACAGCGGTGTTGGGCGAGCCGGAAGTGCGCAAGTTGTTGCGACGCCACTTGAGCTCGCGTCCGCGCGAGACCTCACTTGAGGATCTGATGAGTGCTACAGCTGAGGCCTTCGACCTCTCCACCCATGACATTATGGGGCGCAAAAGGATGCAGCCTATCGCTCGTGGCCGGCACGCCTTCTGTCTTCTGGCAAGACGGCTGACATCCGCCCCATTGAAGGCAATCGGTGCGATTATCTCGCGTGACCATACAACGGTGCTGTCCAGCATTGAACGCGCAGAAGTGCTTGCTGAAACTGACCCTCAGTTTGGGGACCTGATCTCAAGCCTGATGGATGAGTTCGAGCACTAAACGGCCGATAAGCCTTTCGCTTCTCGGTGTTCATAAATTTATCCCGAGAAGCGGAGGCCGGGGCTTTCTATCTGTGACGTGCCTGTCTATAGTCTCTCACCCTGCGGGCGAAATACGCCCGTTCTGACGGTCCGCCTGCTCATATACTAAGTTTGGCTGGCGGCGTTCCATGGAGAGATCGAAGAGCATGAAGGTCATAATTGAGCGGTCAACATTTCTGAAAGCACTCGGACACGTGCAGAGCGTCGTCGAACGTCGCAATACGATCCCAATACTTTCGAATGTCCTCTTGCAGGCAGAAGGAAACGCCCTTGCTCTGACGGCGACAGATCTTGATATCGAAATCGCAGAACAGGTTTCCGCTGATGTTGAACAGGCCGGTGCCATCACAGCCTCTGCCTTGACGCTTTACGAAATTGTCCGCCGCTTACCGGAAGGTGCGCAGGTTCGTCTTGATA
>JALEGM010000246.1 GCA_022763145.1 Aquisalinus sp.
AGGCCGTATTTGGCGCCCGCTCCGAACTCTGATATGTGCACCGGCTTTTCTACAGATGCGCGTATCCTCATATCCGGCATGAAGTCCAGCATGAGATTGCGTAAAAGCCCCTCCGATACATTTGTCTCTCTTGCGAATATCATCGAGTAATACCAACCGAAATACTCATTGTAGGAAACAATATCAACAAGCTCTCCAAGAGGGTCATCTATCACGACAGTGTAGGTGTCATCCGGTTTGGGCGCACCCAGGCCTGCACGTAGCTTGATCGCACTCAATACCGCCCTGTCCTTCATTGATATATTGTCTTGCGCCAGACCTCGGACAGCAAGATGTGTTATGATCTCTTCAAAACTCTTTCGGCTGCCACCGAGCAATGCAGCGCTTACAAGTCTCGATTGGTCCATGTTGCGCGTATGCTCAATAAGATTTAGCAGGAACTCAAGCCGATCCGGGGATGACGGGGTCTCATTTGCTACCGACCAGATGACCACTGAAGCACGGTTCCAATCTCGCTGGACAAGTCGCTCCATCTGATCACGTGCTATGGATAGAGTTTCCTCATTCTGCCAGTCGATTGACCAATAAACGGGAATTTCCTCCCATAGTAATAAGCCTAGCTCGTCAGCAACTTCTGCCATATAGCGTGAATACGGATAATGTGCGGCGCGCACAAAATTAACATTGAGGTTCTTGGCTTCCTCAAGAAGAGCCAAAACATGATCGCGAGAGTAAGCAACTCCAGAAGCACCAATTGGTTCCTCATGTGTTGAGATACCCCTGAATTTAATTGGCGTGCCATTCAAAAGGATTTGAGTACCGTCAGTTTCGATCGTTCGGAATCCAACTTTCTCAACGACAGCATCGCTGCCAGCAGAGAGGTTCACTTCATAGAGCTTCGGATTGTCCGGCAACCATAACTCCAAGTCTGCTGTGAACGCCCCTCTCGCGACCCCTTCCCTGTCAATCTCAACCTCACTTTGCAGTTCAAGCTCGGTAATTGCTACTGTGGCCTTAGATCCAGCCTTGTATCCTTCAGTGAATATCTGGAACGTGATCTCGCCAATATCGCGATCCGTCAATTCAATCTTGGCGTTTCTGATGAATGCTCTCGGGGTGGATATTAGAGATACGTCTCTTGTGAGCCCTCCATATGGCCACCAATCTGTCCGCGCTGTTGGAATCGTACTGTCGTCCAAAGTGTTATCAACTCTGACGACCAGGGTATTTTCGCCATCCTTCAGATGTTTGGTCACATCGAAGGAAAATGGAACATATCCTCCCTGATGCTGGCCAATAGGTTCTCCATTCAAAAACACCTGAGCATGAAAGTTCGCAGCACCAAAATGCAGGTGATAACGTTCATTGTTCGTTTGTGTCGCAACGAATTTCTTGCGGTACCAAACTTGACCTTGATAGAAAAAGAGGCGCTCAAACTGACTATTCCAGTCACCGGGAACACGGAGGGACAACGCGGTATCAAAATCGTATTCGATTAACTCCATCCCGGAGATGTTTTGAGCGTCCTTGAAGAAGCCGGGACTTAACGGGTTCGGGTTCCCTACCCCCATTGGATCGACAATAGCGCGCCATTCGCCATTCAATGATTGGACCTTACGAGAACTGAGAAAGCCCATCACAGGCTCAGCTTCTGGTAATTCGAGGTCTACGCGCTTGAAAGGGTCTTCTTCGGAGGTTTCTTCCGTAAGATCCTTCTCCATCTGGATTTCTTTGTTGGTGTTTTGCTGTTGAACCGTAGGATGAGTTGAGTTTTCAGCGGGAGAACAAGCAATGAGTAGCCCAAACAGTCCTGCAAAGAGCAATTCAATTCTGCAGCATTTAGCAATTCTCATCTAGCACTCCATTATTTGCCGCGTTTGATCGCATCATTGGAATTCATTCTACCGTAAATTCCAGTGAACCGAGATCGCCGTAGTCTGCAACGTAATGCCCTTTTTCCATTGGTAGAACTGTCCCACACGCGCCAGCTAACAATGTAGTGTCCTCGCCACCTCGAAAACCTCTACTTTTTGCCTCCTGCCACATCCATTGCGCTGCAGTCTCAGGCCCTCCCAGGGCATCTTTCATACTCGCTTGATTGACAACTTCCCCGTCCCTAGAGAGCGAGACAGATACGTCATTGAAAGATGAATCCCAAGAAACAGGTTCCCCTATCAGATAAAGATCAGCACCCAAATTGCAAGCAACAAGATTTGCAGCCGTCATGTCGGTTGGTATCGAGAATTTCACCAACACAATTTCAACAGCAGGGGCAATCATCTTTGGCTTCCCCCCCGCATCAACAATGACTGCCACTTCACACTCGACCATCCTGCCTTCCAAGTGGGGCAAGGTACTAACAGTCGGATAAAGTGAATCTAGATACAAACTGGCAATCAATGCATGGTCGAGACCTAAATACTGCTGAATTGGCGGCGATGTTACACCCGCCTTTATGCCACCAATATCTTCACCGCATCGTTCAGCAGTGACACGATGCTGCAACTGATAAGCCTCATCCAACGTCAACTCACCGGGAAACGCGGGTAATGCTTCATGAGTTGATATCGCATCAGCGAGTTCTTTAGAAAATTGGTTCATAGAATTAGCACCGGTTAGTGTTACTGCATTAGTACAATGAGAAATGCGACAAGCGCTAGTAAGATACTGGAGAGAACACGAGCAAAAATCTCTTGTAGCCGTGTCATATTTTTCCTCACTTTACTGATTTATAATTTCTGATCTTGTGTCAGTGCATATGCGCATGGTCTTGCTTGATCATATCTGCCGCTTTTTCAGCAATCATGACTGTAGGTGCGTTTGTATTTCCAGAAACAACAGAGGGCATTATTGATGCGTCCACAACTCTGAGAGACTCAATCCCGTGAACCCTCAAGCTCGCATCCACAACGTCCATCTCACCCGACCCCATGCGACAGCTGCCAACCGGGTGATACAGTGTGTCCGCGCGCTCACGTATATCTTGCTCCAGTAGGTCCCTATCTTGGTATCCACTACCCCTAAACGGCTCTTTTCGGACGCTATCGAATGCAGGTGATTCCAGGATTTTCCTAACTAGGACAATACCCTTGTATAAAGTTTCAAAGTCACGCTTATCAGCGAAGAAAGCTGGGTCAATCAAAGGCTTGTCTCTTGGATTTGATGACGCTAGCTTGAGACTTCCACGGCTATGAGGCCGAAGCAAACAAACATGCGATCCATATCCCTTCCGATAGATAAGCTGCCGGCCATGGTCATGTACCAGAGCTCTTGTGAAATGCAGCTGAATATCCGGGCGATCTAAACCGGGATCGGTTTTGAGAAACCCTCCTGATTCAGTAAAATTTGTCGCAAACGCCCCCTTTCGCTCGAAGACATAACGAGCAAATTCGCCTAACATTTTTAATGTAGACAAAGGGTCAAAACCAAAGCCACCCATGTGATTTGTGTAGTAACTTACATTATAATCAATATGGTCATGAAGATGTGCCCCGACGCCGGGCAGGTCATGCAATGCATGGATTCCATTGTCAGCCAAGTGCTGGGCAGGACCGATACCTGAAAGCATCAAGATTTGCGGCGATTGGATTGCACCTGCACTCAAGATGACCTCTCTCCTGGCAGATAGATACTGGTCATCACCACCAACAGACACATGAACGCCAATGGCCTTTTTGTGCTTAACTCTTATCCTGTTGGCCCAGGCTTTTGTAACGATAGTAAGATTTTTCCTATGTGAAATTGGGTCGAGGTAACCTCTCGCAACTGACCATCTCTCACCGTCTTTTTGGGTAACTTCGTAAGGACCGACCCCGTATTGTGAGCCCCCGTTGAAATCCTCATTTATTGGAATCTGGTTTTCCCGTGCTGCCTCGTAAAAAAATTCATTCAACTGCGTTGGCGTTTGCACTCTCGAGACGTTGAGCGGCCCTCCTTCACCATGATACTCATTGGCACCAGCTTCGCGGTTCTCAGATTTCTTGAAATATGGAAGAACTTCATCATAAGACCAGCCTGCGTTCCCTTCCGCGGCCCAGTCGTCGTAATCTTCTTTCTGGCCCCTTATGTAGACCATGGCATTTATGGATGAAGACCCCCCGAGACCTTTACCACGCGGCTGATACCCTCGCCTGCCATTTAAACTTTCTTGAGGCGTTGTTTCAAAATTCCAGTTATTGACCCCTCGCCCCACAAGAGCGATCACCCCGAATGGGGTTCGTACGATAGGGTTCTTACATTTCCCCCCGGCCTCCAGAAGGCAAACAGAGACATCGGGATCTTCACTCAGGCGATTTGCTAGAACGCTGCCTGCTGACCCTCCCCCGACAATGATATAATCAAATTCCCTATTCATATTCTTTATTCTTTATATTGATTTTTATAGGACTAGCGGGTTCAAAGACCGTGTCTCCACTTCATCATTTTCATAAGACCACGATACATAGTGTTACCCCAAGGCGGAGCAACAAATTCAGTTGAGTTGATCCGGCCCTTTGTCACTACAGCTTTGGCTTTCGAGAAGTTCAAAAAGCCTTCCTTACCGTGATAATGACCCATCCCAGACGGGCCTATTCCGCCAAACGGGATATCGTCTGCTGCTACATGTGTCATCGTGTCATTCACACAGACGCCGCCGGAATGAGTTTTCTTCAAAACTGTTTCTGCTCGCCGCTTATCCCAGTCAAAATAATACAGAGCCAAGGGTCGAGGACGGGCGTTTACGTACGAAATGGCCTCATCAAATGAGTCGTATGGGATGATCGGCAAGATTGGCCCAAATATCTCTTCTTTCAGAACCAGCATATCTTCAGTTGCATTCAATACCAGAGACACTGGCATCTTTCGTTCAGAAGTGAGGTTTTCCCCATTATCATGCGAGGAAATGATTTGAGCACCTTTCTTTTCTGCATCCTCAAGATATGACTTGAGCCTAGAAAAATGTCGTTCATTGATGATCGAAGTGAAATCTGCATTTCCATGCAGCGCAGGGTAAGAAGCTTTAACAGACTCAATGAACTCGCTGGTAAACTCTTGAACTTTTGACTGCGGACACAGAATATAATCCGGTGACACGCAAACCTGACCTGCGTTCAAACATTTGCCAAACGCCAGCCGTTTGGCCGCCT
>JALEGM010000247.1 GCA_022763145.1 Aquisalinus sp.
CGGACAATGGCAGTGGGCCAGATATCGATGTAGACTTTGATGATCTTACAATAGTATCCGTATCTTTGAATGGTGAGGCATTTTCTGCGGGTGAACAAATCGAGCTATCGTCCGGAGCACTGCTAATTGTCAATCAGGATGGCACGTTTGCGTACGACACAAATGGTGCCTTCGATGCGCTTGAGTTCAGGCAGCTTCAATCTGAAACAGACGCTATTGAATATACTATTACTGATGGTTTTGCCTTCGGCACGGCAAGCATCGAGATCACCATTCTTGGCGTAAATAACAACATTATAAACGGGACATTCCGTGCAGAAACGATTTCGGGTTCGGGTGTCGGAGATGACATATTTGGGCGTGGGGGTGATGATATTATCAATGGTGGCAATGGAAATGATTTACTTGAAGGGAATGGGGGGCGTGATGAGATTAATGGAGGCGATGGTAATGACGAACTAATAGGTGGTGATGGTGGCGATCGCCTCTTCGGGGGAGATGGCGATGATATCATCTCTGGGCGACGCGGGTCTGATTTTATCCAAGCTGGTGCGGGCAATGATGACGTCGCAGGGCGTGGATTGCGTGATGTCATTTTTGGTGGCTCTGGAGATGATACTCTAAGAGGCAATGGTGGGCAGGATGAGCTGTTCGGTGAAAAAGGAAATGATCGGTTGGTCGGTGGGCAGGGTAATGACTTCCTGTTCGGGGGGGATGATAATGATTTTCTCGATGGGCGCGCCGGTGATGATGTTTTGAATGGTGGTTCAGGGGAGGATATCCTCCGTGGCTCTAAAGGAGCTGATACATTCATTTTTGAGGCCGGTCACGAAATTGCCGATATTGTTGATTTTCAGAATAATGAAGATCTGTTGGATTTAACGAGTTATGGGTTTGAGACTCTTGATGAAGCAATCTCAAATATGGAACAGGATGGGTTCGATGTCATTTTTGCTGTTGGTTCAGATCGGCTTACAGTCAGTTCGATAACTGTCGGTGAACTGCAAGATGATATATTGATTTAGAATTAACTTTATTAATATCTAGAGTGATCTATTTGCATTTTTGCATACTGAATGGATAGGTATCTCTTGGTAGAATATGCAAGTGGCCATAGTTCCATTTATGAGGTGCTACAGGTGTGCCTATGTATTTTTATCACGAAAAATTAGCCTTATGATGTTTTATTATGTTGGGTGAGATCCGCTCTCGCAGTGTCGCGGCAGAATAGGGATCATGGTTAATCCGTATAGAGCTCACATTAAAGTGGTGAAGTCAAGAAATCTTGGCTTACCGGTTCAGGAACTCAGCTAGCGCGGTAAAGGCGGCGCGGCTTTCCTGGTCTGATGCGGCGACATAGCCTTCGGGCCAGGCGCTGGTGCGGGCAACAACGAGATCATTCTCGCGGTCGATATAAATTGTCTGGCCATACGCACCGGAAGCACGGAAGCTGCCGTCAGGAAACACCCACCACTGATAGCCGTAGCCGCTATCAAAGCCCTCGAAAACTTCACCATAACTCAGATGAGGTTCTTCAATCCGCGTTGCTTCATCAACCCAGCCAGCAGGCAGGAGCTGCTCCCCGTTCCACATGCCATCCTGTTCGATAAACAGACCAAAACGGGCAAGGTCGCGCAAGGAGGCATTGAAAAAGGCGCCGCCTATTTCCATACCATCCGGCCCCGGATTATCGATATTCCAGGCGGCGTCATGCGCCATACCAAGGCGGCGCCACATCTTTTCTTCCAGATATTTGGCGGGCTGCTTGCCAGTCACTTCTTTGACAAGCCAGAGAAGAATCTGGGTTTCCGATGTATTGTAATTGAAAACAGTGCCTGGCGCGTGAGCGCGCGGGTAGGAAGCTGACATTTCATTGATGCGTTTGTTACCAAGTACCATTGTCTGGGTGAGTACCTCAACGGTGTCTTCTCCTGCTGCACCATCTGTATCAAACAGGACACCGGACGACATCTGTAGAGCGTGACGTATACTGACGCCTTCGTAAGCTGTTCCTGTCAGGTCTGGGATATATTTTTCGAGTGGGTCTTCGACGGAAGCGATGAGACCATCGCCTAGGGCAAAGCCGACAAGCGTTGACGTGATTGATTTCACAGCCGAGTAGGTAGCAAACAGTGTTCCTGCGTCTGCGCCACGGCCATATTGTTCGTAGACGATGTTACCCCGGTGCAAGACAAGCAGGCCTGTTGTTTCCATGTTGTCAAACATTGCGTCCAGGCCGTACGTCTCGCCGTTATGCGTATAGGTGAAGCCTTGAAGTCTCCCCTCTGCAACAGGAAAGGGCTCTGAGCTCTCTGCTCTGGCAACATGCCTCGTTGGGAAGACCTCACTCATATGTTGATATAGCCAGACAGCGTTTTCCGGCTCAAACGCCACGCCGCGTGCCACTGCGTCATGAGGGAATGGGACGACGGTGCGATAAATGCCAACGCCAGCCAGCGCTCCGACAACTAATGCGCCAAGCGCCACAAGTGTTATTCTCAACATGGTTATGTCCCTCTTGTCACGTCCCGAGCGGGATGTGCCCTAAAAGCCGTAAACTTGTTTCGCTACTCTATAGGTATTGGCGTAGGCTTCAACTGTTGGCTCTATCGGATTGGCATATCCCCCGCCAATACCCATGGAGCATGGGATACCGCGTGTTCGACATCCTTCCAACACCATCCTGTCGCGTGCCATCAGTCCCTCAAAGGTGATATCCATCCTGCCCAATTTGTCATCCACTAACGGGTCGACACCGGCTTGATAGAGCACAAGGTCGGGGGCGAAGTTCCAGATCTGTGGCAGAGCCTGTTCCAGTTCGGCCAGATAATGGTTGTCGCCCGGATCATCGTCTAACGGAATGTCCAGAGTCGCCGGTACTTTCCGGAAGGGAAAATTCTTCCGGCCATAGACATCCAGAATAAAAACTTGTGGAAGCGCGCCCAAGATGGCCGCGTTGCCATCCCCCTGATGGACATCCAGGTCAATAATGGCAATGCGCTCAACGCGCGCTTCTGCCAGTAGTTTAAGCGCTACCACAGCAAAATCATTCAGAATACAGAAACCAGCGCCAAATGCCGCATGCGCATGATGTGTCCCGCCAGCAAGTTGTCCGGAAAGACCATGGGATAGCGCTTCTTCGGCAGCCTGAATAGCGCCGCCAGCGGTCCGGAAGCCACGCAAGGGAATCTGCGGTGACCATGGAAAGCCAATACGACGCATCGCCTGTCTTTCAATAGAGCCATCTTCGAGAGATTTTATATAGGCTTCATCATGCGCCCTCAGAATGTCCATGCGGCTGGCTGGTTCCGAGACAGCCAGTTGACTTTCCGCTACAAGATTGTCTGTCAGCAGTTTTTCACGCAGCAGACGGTATTTCTGTGCCGGGAAGCGGTGTGTCTCCGGCAGCTGCAGGTTGAAATCATCGGAATAGAAAAATCGCATTTGGGAGAGGCTTTGGTTGTCAGTGTTTGAGTTAGGCAGGTATGGGGCTATGGGAACTTGGTGCGGTAACTCAGGAGTAGTAATGATTTATCAGCAGGCCAATAGTGGTAGAACTGATAATGCCAAGGAAATAGTATGACTGCCCGCGAAAATCATGATTATCATCTTTGCCCATAAAGCCGGGTATAATTAGAAATAGAGTAGATAATACGAGTGATGTGACAACCGAGACCGGTAACCAGCGTAAATAGGGGACGAAGAGAAAGCTTGCGAGAGCCAGCGATGCTATTGTTGTAGGCAGTATGCCTTTATTGCGGCTGAAAGTGTCCCGTTTGTCAAAAAGGACAAGCAATCTCCCTGATAGTAATGTCAGAATAAAGATTAGGGCAAATAGCCGTGGAGGCCATTCTGGTACAGCCCAGTCCCATCGGATGTTTATGAAATCGACGAGCCAGATTACAGTTTTGTCGTAAAGTTCAATCAGTGGGCGTGCAATTCTTGAAACAGGTAACTCAAATGTGGAAATTATCCAGTTAAAGAGAGCGAAACTTGCTGACAGACCGCCTATAATAGCCGATGCAAATGAGGAACCATTTCCGAAAGACTTTTTTATTGTACTGCTCATTATAGCTTAATTGAAGAGCGTAAGATCTTATTTCTCATCTTTGTCTCACTGATGGGGGTATTGAAAAGCAAGTTGGTCTGTGAGGCCTTGTCCCTACCCTATCATAATATAACTGTCTGGAACAGGGCGCTCAGTTGTTTACACCCAGCCAGCAGTTTCGCGGCGTGCAATATCTTCCAGCAAGTCGATCATCTCTGTGCTGTCGTTCAGGCAAGGGACAAGTGACAATTTCTCCCCCCCTTCTTCTACAAACATTTCGCGCAGGCCAATCCCGACTTCTTCGAGTGTTTCGATACAGTCTGCAACAAATCCGGGCGTGATGACAGAGACATGTTTGATGCCGTCTTTGGCTGCTTTTTCGATCAGGCTTTCAGTTGAAGGGCCAAGCCATTTTTCGCGTCCGAATATGGATTGAAAGCCGAGCGGTGCGAAAACTTCATCCCAGCCCATTTTGTCGCGTAGAAGCCGGGCGGTTTTCTGGCAGTGGCAGTGGTATGGGTCGCCTTTCTTGTGTAGATAGCGCTCTGGTAGTCCGTGGAAGGAGAGAATGATTTGGTCTGGCTTCCCCTCACGCTCAAATGATTCCTTAATGCTGTCCGCAAGGGCGTCGATATAGCCCGCATGATCGTGAAAAGGTGGCACGGTACGGATGGCTGGTTGCCAGGAAATCTCCTGCAAGACTTCGAACACCCGGTCATTTACGGTCCCTGTGGTTGTTGCAGAGTATTGCGGGTAGAGAGGGAAAATGACAATCCGGTCGCAGCCTTCCGCGCGCAAGTATTCGAGCCGCTCCTGAATGGACGGATTGCCATACCGCATCGCCCAGTCGATTATCAGGTTGTCAGATGTGTTGCGCGCTGCCAAGAGTTCTGCTTGCTGACGAGTATAGTAGCGCAGCGGGCTTTCGTCACTCTCAGTACGCCATATTTTCGCATAATTGCGCCCCGTTTTTGCCGGGCGTACATTCAGGATGATGCCGTAAAGGATCGGGTACCAGAGCGCGCGGGGGTAATCGACAACTCGCTTGTCAGATAAAAACTCCGCCAGATAGCGCCGCACGGAGCCGGCATCTGTTCCGTCAGGGGTGCCAAGGTTGACCAGTAACAGACCGGTTTTGCCTATCGTGACGGGAGTATGGTCGGCGGGGAGGTGTATCGGTGCATGGCTCATAGGGGCGAGATATAGCGATGCGCGGAGGCAGGGCCAGTTTTTATTGCTTCAAGGTTGAAGGGAGGGGGAGGATGTTATAAGGGTCAATTATTCAACTATAATTGACTTATAATTGTGAGCCCCTCATGACCTGTCGTGGATATCTGATCGCCGTTGTTGCCTCACTCTCAGTTAGTTGCCCGGCGGTACAAGCCAGTGAGCCGTGGCGTCTTGAGGAGATGTTGAAGGCGCCGGACTGGCTCACCGTTTCAGGTAATGCCCGTATCCGCTACGAAACACTGGATGGACAATTCAGAGCGGCAAATGGCGGCACAAGCGATCAGCTTCTGGCTTTGCGTACACTGATCCATGCTCGCGCCAGCTTCGATAAGGTGACGTTCGGCGCAGAGTTGCAGGATGCGCGTACCTATCTGGATGATGGTGGCACGCCTCTCAGCACCAGCTTTACCAATGCAGGCGAGGCCCTGCAGGCTTATGCAGACCTGCATCTGGATCACCTTTTAGGTTGGCAGAAAGAGACCGACCTGAAGCTGGGGCGCTTTACGCTGGATGTGGGTAGCCGCCGCGCTGTCGAGCGCAACAGCTTTCGCAATACCATCAATAATTACGATGGCGCACATTTGCGCATGAGGCTGTCGGATGAGACTAGTCTGGAAGTATTTTATGTCAGTCCGGTACGCAAACAGCCACGAGATCGGCAGGCTTTGGATGATAATGAGATTTCCGGCGATGAGACTGAAAGCAATCGCCAGTTTTGGGGTGTCTATGTCCAACAGCAGAACCTCTGGCCAGATGTCACCGGGGAGGTTTTTGCTTACGGCCTGCACGAAGAGGATACGGCACGCCGGCAGACACCGGATCGGGAAGTATACTGGCCGGGTGTGCGGATTTTCCGCAAACCGGCCAGCCAGCAGCTTGATTTTGAAGTCGAAGCCGCGACCCGTTTCGGTACACGTCGCGCGACAACTGATCCTGCGGACACAACGCAACTCGATGTAGATGCTCAAATGCTTCATGCGGAGATCGGCTACACATTTTCTGGCAACTGGATGCCACGGCTCAATTTTGAGTATGATCTTGCCACTGGGGATAATGACCCAAACGACCAGTCATTTACAAACTGGGAGCGATTCTTCGGCACTCGTCGCGGCGACCTTGGCAACACCAGCATTCACGGTCCTTTAACAAGGTCCAATCTTTCAGCGCCGGGCGCGCGCTTCAGTTTTGATAACAGGCAGAAAGGGCTGGATGGACGCATCGTGTATCAGGCGGCCTATC
>JALEGM010000020.1 GCA_022763145.1 Aquisalinus sp.
GACCACTTGTAATGATGTCTGCAGTTTTACCTTCCACAGCTATGGTGGCCAGTTTTTCAAGTTTCAGAGTCTCTGAAATTTCAGCGGCTAGTTGCAGATTGTCATTGGATGGAGAGAGCATATCTGGATGCGCAATAAGCCCACCAGCATTATTAATCAGCATGGGTGTAGCGAACTCAACAGCCGGTATCACAGCATCCTTGAGCCAACCATCAAGCGGCAAACTGATCCCGAAAGCCCCAACAAGTTCTCCGTCAATATCAAACGGTGTTTGGCAGCCAGACGTCAGTGTGCGGCCTGAATTATCATACATAATAGCCGTGAGGTCTGTGCACGTCATGACTCGTGATGGGTTTACATCAAAACGCGTATTCATTTCGAATGGCTGACCGGTAAAATCAAGATCAGCCGGAGCGTTCTTTCGGTAGAACATCAACCTGTCTTCACGATGTGGTGCATAAATAATCAGTTGATTGGCTGGAGTGAAAAACCAGAAGTTGTCGAAGTAAGGTTCGATTACAGGACCGATCTGTTTTATCACGTGATACGCGCTAACGATTAGGTGTTTTTCTTCATCTGTTATGGTCGTGCCATTCGAGATAAAGCTGCCCACCCCATGCACATATTCCCCGTCTGATGAAACAAAGCCGTCGAACAGGGCGGGATGGCTACGGCGTGTTCCGTCTTCTTGAAGAGGAAAGAGCCTGTCGAACTCCTGAACGGATTGTGCTGTCGTGATATTTTCCAGCCTATAGCTCAGAAGCCGGATGGCTTTACGTTCAAGCGCAGTCACCTGATTAAAAATTTCCTGCTGGTTTTGCGCCCGGTCAGCGGCATGCCGACTGATCTCGTTCATTTTCTGGGCGCGTAAGTTATGAAACAAAGCCACCACACACACTACTGTGCAAACGATGACAGTGCTGACGGCAATGACTGTAACCAATCGAATGATGACAGCCGCGAGTGAATCCCGGGCATGCGCCTGATTATTTGCCGTTATGTTGTCCATGATTGCCCTGTCCCTGCCACAAGGCGCGGATCATTAACGCGAATGGTTAATATACTCTGATGTAAGTATGTGTGTCGCCAAACGCGGCATTTCGCCAGTACGCTTGCTGGTAAATGCTGCGCCTGCTAAGGGCGGCGAATGTCAAAACAGGAAATAATCACCCGCAAGACGGTGAACGATATTCGCAAAGCCAAAGACGGCACTCCGCTAGTATGTCTTACCGCTTATGATGCGCCAATGGCCAGGCTACTCGATACTCACTGCGACCTGATCCTGGTCGGTGACAGTGTTGGCATGGTCGTACATGGGCTGCCATCTACCGTAGGGGTCACCATGGAAATGATGATCTTGCACGGGCAGGCAGTGATGCGGGGGGCGCAACAGGCATTTGTGGTTGTTGATATGCCTTTCGGCTCTTACGAAACGAGCCCGGATCAAGCCTTCATGAATGCGTCCCGTCTGATGAAGGAAACTGGGTGTCAGGCCGTGAAAATTGAAAGCGGGACATATGCGGCACGGCAGATCGAACATCTCGTTGAGCGGGGCATTCCTGTGATGGGGCATGTAGGACTGCGCCCTCAGGCAGTTAATGTAGATGGCGGGTTTCGTGCGAAAGGCCGCAATAATGATGAGCGTGATCGTGTGATCGCTGAAGCGAAAGCAGCAGATGATGCTGGTGCCTTTGCAATCGTTATAGAGGGGGTGGCGGAACAACTAGCAGGTGAAATTACCGGCATCGTCTCATGCCCTACGGTCGGCATCGGCGCGTCATCATCCTGTGATGGTCAGATACTGGTCACAGATGATATGCTTGGTATGGTCGACTGGACGCCTAAGTTCGTCCGTCGCTACGGTAATCTGAAAGCAGAAATCCTCTCAGCCGTTGAGGATTATGCTGCTGATGTACGCAGCCGCAGTTTCCCCGGCAAGGCAGAAACTTATCAGTTGAAAAAATCTGGCGCTTAGCGGTTAGGAGCGGCAACCCATTTTGTTGTCATAAAACACCAAGAACAGGCGATTATCATTGATCTTGCTGGCGGACCTTTCTAGGTTCCGGCGAAGTCCTGCTGCTCGTTAGAAGCAGCCGTATGCACGCTGTAAGGTGAGAGATAAATGGCCAGTTCAGAGTTTTTGCTCAACTATCTGCCAATCCTGATTTTCCTGGGTTTGGCATCCGTGTTCGGTGTCTTGTTTCTGGTTCTGCCAATGGTACTGGCGCCGACTGACCCCGATCATGAAAAAGTTTCTACCTATGAATGTGGCTTTGAAGCTTTTGACGACGCGCGCATGAAGTTTGATGTACAGTTTTATATCGTCGCTATTCTCTTCATAATTGTGGATCTTGATGTGGCCTTCCTCTTCCCTTGGGCTGTCACGTTATTTAACCCGGAATTAGGGATGGATCGTGACTTCCAGATATTCGCGTTCTGGTCGATGTTCACTTTCCTCGCAGTATTCTTCATTGGCTTTGCCTATGAATGGAAGAAAGGAGCGCTTGAATGGCGCTAGAAGATAAAACACTCGTCACGCCTGCTTACGGCGATGCTGCGCGGGCTCGGGCAGAAGGATACAGTCCTACCGATAAGGATCCTTTCTTCAATAAGCTAAGTGATGAACTGGCAGATCGAGGTTATTTCACGGCGCCGGCAGATGCTGTGATCAACTGGGCTCGGACTGGTTCCCTTATGTGGATGACATTTGGTCTTGCCTGCTGCGCCGTCGAGATGATGCAGGCGTCCATGCCCCGCTACGATCTTGAGCGTTTCGGCATGGCCCCTCGCGCTAGTCCGCGCCAGTCTGACCTGATGATCGTTGCCGGCACTTTGACCAACAAGATGGCACCGGCCCTGCGCAAGGTTTATGACCAGATGCCCGAGCCGCGTTATGTGGTTTCCATGGGCTCCTGCGCCAATGGTGGAGGTTACTACCACTATTCCTACTCTGTGGTGAGGGGCTGCGATCGTATCGTGCCTGTTGATATCTATGTACCAGGTTGTCCGCCGACCGCAGAAGCACTCGTTTACGGTCTCTTGCAGCTACAAAAGAAAATCCGCCGCGAAGGCAACATTGTCAGATAATCCAGCCTAAGAAATTCTTATAATTCTCAACTTGGCTCAACATTACTTTCCTGTTAGGTTGAGAGGGTAGCTTTATGGGTGGGTTTTATGTTGAGGTTTGTCGGCTTTTTGATTTGTTTTTTGTTTTGCAGCTTTCCCGTTTTTGCACAAAGCGAAAACGAGTGTAAGCCCGTAGTGAGTAGATCACTTCAGGTTCTTGTGGATCAAGCTACTGATCTTGCCGCAGCAAATCGGCAGCCACGGCAGCGCGATATCGAGCGGATGATAGATCGTATATCAAGTTATATGGATTCCAATAATGATCTTTGTCCAAAAGAAGTATCAGCTCTGCTAGAATTCCGATCTGCATTTTATTTGATGTTACAGCCTCCAAGATATGGTGATACCTTAGCCGATTTGGAGAGGATCCTTGAATTGGATGCCTTACAGTCACTGAATATGGCAAAAGCTGCTGGCTTAGCTGCTTCAATTTACTTTCTATATGAATTTGACGGGGAAGCTGAGAGGGTCTTGAAGCAGCATATTGCGAGGCGCACAAATGCTAATACGGATACTTTTGTGCAGCGTCATACATGGTACAGGTTGGCTGCTGCTTATTATATGCAAGAACAATTTGAGAGCGCTCGAAGTGCAGCTGAGAAGGCAGTTTATGAACCTGAGTTCGAGGCTGAACGTGCTTTTTTTCCGCTATTAGACAATATTTATCAACAACTTGGTATGCAGAAGGAAAGGCAGAACCTTTACTCAGAATATCAGGCTGCTCTTCCTGGAGAACAACCGTGGGCGTTTGATTTACCGCTCACAGTTGAAAGTAGCAGCGTTGCTCCTATGCTAAGCAGAGCTGACATAAAGTTTGTCCAGATATGGGAAATTAATAGGGATGCTGAGCCGAAGACACGATTCCCGCCCGCTTATCCGGATCAATGTCAAGATCGTGTAGGCGTAACGGGTGATAAGAGAGTAACAGTAGAGTTTGATGTGTCAAAGGATGGAAAGCCTCAAGATACACGCATCGTAAGTTCTGATGCCCGTTGCCTGGATCAATATGCGGAAGAGGCTGTTCTGAAATGGGAGTATTTGCCGAAGAAATTAAATGGGGAACCTCTAGTTCGAAAGAACGTCCGTACCACTTTTGTTTTCAGGTTGGTGAATTAGGTAAAAGCTAGCTAACTCATACTCTTCTGGGACCTGCTATAATTTATTACTGACCTGTTGCAGGTTTTGCCGGGTATGCCTAGAAGCCGATTAACAACTTAGCGTTAGTTATTTGCTTCTATTTTGGCCAACGGAAGAAATATGAACGAAGACCTTATTGAATTGAAAGAACATATCGAGGGCAAGCTGAGAGAGGATCTCTCTGCGGTGAAGCTCGAATATGATGAGCTCACGCTCACAGTCAGCGCCAATATGATCGTCCCGGTGCTCAAGTTCCTGCGTGACGACCGCCTGTGCCGTTTTATCCAGCTGATTGACTTGTGCGGTGTGGATTATCCTGAGCGTAACAAGCGCTTCGATGTGGTCTATCATCTGCTGAGTATGCACAACAATCAGCGTATCCGGGTCAAAGCGCCCGTTGCCGAGGGCGAGAATATTCCCACCGCAATTGATGTTTTCCCGTGCGCCGACTGGTTCGAGCGAGAAGCCTTCGATATGTACGGTATCCAGTTTGAGGGCCATCCGGATCTGCGCCGGATTCTCACGGACTATGGGTTTGAAGGGTACCCGTTGCGTAAAGATTTCCCGCTGACCGGCCATGTGGAAGTGCGTTATGATGACGAGCAGGCCCGTGTGGTGTACGAGCCAGTCAAGCTGACGCAGGAATACCGTAACTTCGACTATCTCTCTCCCTGGGAAGGGGCAGATTACGAACTTCCGGGTGACGAAAAGGCGAGCTGAGCCATGACAGAGACAGTCTCTGGAAAATGCCTTTGCGGAAGCGTCCAGTTTCAGGCGACCATAGATGCGCGCCATGCTGAAATCTGCCATTGCCATATGTGCCAAACATGGGCGGGTGGCATCACCATTCTCACGGAATGCAACGACCTTGAGGTCAGTGACAGCCCGGACCTCGGGCTTTATCGCGCGTCAGAATGGGGAGAGCGTGGCTTCTGCAAGAAATGCGGCTCCAGCCTTTTCTGGCGCATGCAGGACGGCAGCCATGCCAATATTTCCGTCACTGCATTGTCGGATATGAGTGGTTTTGAGCTCATCAAGGAAATCTTCATTGACGAGAAGCCAGATTGGCATTCATTCACGCAACACACAACACAAATGACCGGGGCGGAAGTGGTCGCCCAGTTTACAGAAGGGCAGGCCTCCTGATGGCTGATGGTACACGTATAGTCGAAGTCACTGACTCCGCTTCCGATGCGTCTTCGGAGCGTAATTTTACGATCAATTTCGGGCCGCAACATCCAGCAGCCCATGGCGTGCTGCGTCTTGTCCTTGAGCTTGACGGAGAAGTGGTCGAGCGCGTCGACCCCCATATTGGCCTTCTGCACCGTGGGACAGAAAAGCTGATCGAGCATAAGACCTATATGCAGGCGATCCCGTATTTTGATCGGCTCGACTACGTGGCACCGATGAACCAGGAACACGCTTTTTGTCTGGCGGCAGAAAAACTTCTCGGTATTGAAGTACCGCGCCGGGGCCAGATCATCCGCGTGATCTACTCCGAGATTGGCCGCCTCCTGTCGCATATTCTGAACATCACAACGCAGGCTATGGATGTTGGAGCACTGACCCCACCGCTCTGGGGCTTTGAAGAGCGTGAGAAACTGATGGTATTTTACGAGCGTGCCTGTGGCAGCCGCATGCACGCTGCATATTTTCGTGTTGGTGGCGTTCATCAGGATCTTCCACAGGAACTGCTCGATGATATTGGTCAATGGTGTGACGAGTTTCCCCGCGTTCTGGATGATATTGAAACGCTGATTACTGATAATCGCATCTTTAAGCAGCGTAATGCCGATATTGGCGTTGTTTCTAAAGAAGAAGCCTTTGATTGGGGGTTCACCGGCGTCATGTTGCGCGGCTCTGGCGTCGCTTGGGATTTGCGCAAAAGCCAGCCATACGAAATTTACGATGAACTGGAGTTTGACATCCCGCTCGGCAAGAACGGTGATTGTTATGATCGCTATTTGTGCCGCGTTGAGGAAATGAAGCAGTCCTTGTCGATCATCAAACAGTGTCTGGCCAAGATTGAGCCAGGCCCTGTCATGTCAACAGATGGCAAGGTTGCACCACCACGCCGAAGTGACATGAAAGAATCCATGGAGGCTTTGATACATCATTTCAAACTGTACACGGAAGGTCCGAAAGTACCGGCTGGGGAGGTCTATGCTGCGGTAGAGGCCCCTAAAGGCGAGTTTGGCGTGTTCCTCGTTTCGGATGGCAGCAACAAACCTTACCGGTGTAAGATCCGCGCGCCAGGATATGCGCATTTGCAGGCGATGGACTGGATGAACAAGGGCCACATGCTTGCGGACGTATCAGCTATAATCGGCACACTCGATATCGTGTTTGGCGAGATCGACCGCTAGCGTGGGCTGCTCATGACTGAAATACAACAACTGCAGCTGATGGCGGCTGGCGTCATCGCTTTACTCTTTTTCGTTCTGGCCATCGCAATTCTGCGGAAGCGCCATATGGAAGGCCGACCTTGGGCAACGCGTGGTGGAGCACTGGTTTACGCCTTAATCTTCGCTGGGTTCGTAGGTGGTATCATGGTGCCGTTGCAGATGGACCTGATGAGTGGTGGTGTGGCAGATATGAGCGAGGCAGAGTTACTGACTAGCCGTCTGCCTGGGTTACTGTTCTTTATGATTGTTATCCGCAGCGATGTAACGGGACGCCTGCCTATGGTTGGCAGTTTAATTCGTGCTTACCGCAGTGCGATGTTGCGCCGGACCATTGAAGGGGCGCATAAACGACTTGATAAGATGCAGGCGTTGGACGAGCGCGCCTCAACAGGAGCTTGAAACATGGCAGCACGCAAACCGGCAAGGCAACAGCCTGACACTTTTCAGTGGTCAGAAGAAAACCTGAAATGGTGTGAAGGGCAGATCGCTAAATATCCTGAAGGGCGCCAGGCCTCTGCCGTAATTCCCTTTCTCTGGCAGGCCCAGAAGCAGGAGGGCTGGATTTCCATACCGGCAATGGAGGCAATCGCCCACCAACTCGATATGCCATATATCCGTGTCTATGAGGTTGCCACATTCTACACGATGTTCAATCTCGCACCCGTCGGCAAATATTTCGTCCAGCTTTGCGGTACAACACCCTGTATGCTGCGGGGAGCAGAAGATCTGAAAGATGTTTGCCGCAAAGTCATCGGCCCTGAAAACAAGATCACGGAGTCTGGCAATCTTTCCTGGCTTGAAGTTGAGTGCCTTGGTGCCTGCTGTAATGCGCCAATGGTTCAGATCAATGACTATTATTATGAAGATCTGACGACAGAGAAGTTTGAAGAGATTCTTCTGAAGCTCGACAAAGACGAGTATGTCGAGCCCGGTACGTTCAATCCAGGCCGTCATACGTCAGACCCGGAAGGCGAGAACACAAGTCTTACAGATCCTGCGCTGTATAATGGTTCTGCGTCACAGCCTTTAGGCAAACTGCCGAACAGCGAGCCGAAGCCAGCGGAATAAGCCTGATGCGTCTCATCGCTCTCATGCTGCTGGTTGCTCTGCCTCTGCTGACAGGGCAGGCGTATGCAGAGCAAAAACGCATCGCGCTCACCTATGATGATGCCCCGCGCAGCGATGCTGCCATGACGGGTGATGAACGGGCCGCTCTGCTGATTGCCGGCCTGTCTGAGGCGGGTGTAGAGCAGGCCGCTTTTTTTATCACAACAGCAGGGATCAATTCGCCGGAGCGCCTCAAACGCATCCAGTCTTACGCCGCTGCCGGTCATGTTCTTGCCAATCACAGTCACACGCACCCCTGGCTTTACAAGTTTACGGTTGAAGAATATCTGGTCGACATCGACAGGGCTGCAGAAACCATGGCGCTATTCGAAAACACGCGGCCCTGGTTTCGCTTTCCGTTTCTGAACGAGGCCCCGACGCTGGAAAAGCGCGACGCTATCCGGGCGGGCCTTGCAGAGCGCGGTCTCAACAACGCTTATGTGACCGTCGATAACTATGACTGGCATCTGGAGTCGTTGTATCAAAAAGCTGTTCGAGCAGGCGAACCTATTTGCATGGCAACGCTTTCCCGTCTCTATACAGATATGTTGGTCAATGCGGCCAACTTTTATGATGAAGCTGCGCGCGAGACCATGGGCCGCTCTCCTGCACATACATTGCTGTTGCATGAGAACGACATTGCTGCGCTCTTTGTCGCGGATCTGGTCTTGGCCCTGGAGGCAGATGGCTGGGAAATCATTTCTGCCGACGAAGCCTATGAGGACCCCATTTTTGACATCGAGCCTGACACAAAATTTTTGGGGCAGGGCCGTGTTGCAGCCATCGCCAGTCTGAACGGGCGCGCACGTCAGACTTTCGATCACTTCGCGATAAATGAAGATCAGATCGAAAAAGCCTTCCTGGAAGAATACAGTGTTACTGCCGCCTGTGCGACCGAGGATTGAACGCGCAGTACTTAAAATACGTGTTGGCCATCCCTAAATATAACCTAAGCACCTGAGGGAGATGTCATCGGTATGGAAGAAAATCGTCATTACAATCCTGAACTCGATCCCCTGAACGCTGCCAGCCCGTCAGGGCGAAAAGACGCCGCATTCTGGTTTGGCGTTTTTGGTCTGGAGCTATTGTTTACTGCCGCCATTACAGCTTTCACAGCCATACAATTTGGCTGGATCGCTGGTGTTGTTGCTTTTGTGCTTCTGATCTCACTGTGTCTCGCCAGTATTTCGATCATGTGAGATTTTGGATCATTCTTTAGCTTGGTGTTTCTGGCGATATGAGAAGACTAGCGTCGCATAGGGATTAACCTTGGTAAAAAATGGTTCTTCCTCTTCATCTCCCACATAATTTTCATACATCTCAAAATGCAGGTGAATTGTCGTCGCAACTGACGATCCGTCAGATTTGAAAAAGTCGTTCGAAATCCGCCCGATCCGCTGACCCTTAACAAGAGTATCGCCGATCTCAACAGACAGATCAGACATGTTGAGGTGCAGATAATTATAGATGGTGCCCTCTGCGCTTTGCAGCGTTACCCAGTGGCGGCGAATGTCGACAACGCGCGTTGCCTCAACAGAAACTGCCCAGTGCTTGTCTTTCGTGCAGGTTGCGGGACGAATGTCGAGGCCCTCATGGCCACCTCCCGGACACAGCTTCTGCTGACGAGAGCGCTTTTCGCAGAACGTGTCTTGCCACGGATAACTGAAATTCTCCGGTGCGCACTGCCCGCCCTGCATATCGTTTAGGGAGCCATAATACCCGCCATAGCGATAAACTTGCGAGTTCAGAAAAGCGCGCTCCTCCGTCGGAAAAGTAAGATTGTCTCTGTAAACAGTGTTATCTTCAAACCCCGGTCCGCTCTGCGGCAAAAGGTCGCCGACAGGCAAAAACGAAAAGCTGTTGCCAAGGTCATCAAGCAGTTTTGGCTGTGCAGAGATGTTCTCGAGTGTAACTTCCAGTGAAGTTTCTGCATCCACATGAAGGGCTGCCTGCCCGTTCCCGGTCAATGTTTCCGAAACAACAGGGGGCTGAGAGGTATTCTCTTCAGTTTCAGCACCGACATTATCCTGATGGCGATCAGGTAAGGCAGTAGCGTCACCAAAGCGAATTTTCTCCCTGTCCAGCAGCAACTGAAGGGAGTCAGCCAGCGCCATAATAAACTCATCCCCGGCACAGCGTTCGTCGCCATTCGGGTCATCGCAGACGAGCGAGAGCACATAGCCGCAGCCGAATCTGGAAAAGGAAAGGTCCGTCGAGCTTTCGCTCCGGGTAATGATATACGCTGCTTCCAGTGAAGGCAGTTCCGGCTTTTCAGCGCGCAGCTGTTTAAGTTTTTCCAGAACGCGTGGCGGTTCTTCCAGAACCAGCTTCTTGCGACTGCCGGAGATGCGTAATGCAGTGCCATCCGTCAGGGCGCCAGTCGCAGAATAAGCATCGGGCTGGCCGATGATAGCAAGACTGTCACGATCAACCTCGGCGGCTGCCGGAATGAGTACCGGCATCAGCACTGCATTCAACTCCGGGCGAGAGAGGCGTGGCAGCCCTGCGGCTAGGTCGTCCTGCACGGAGCGAAGTCCATCACGGGCGTTCTCGCGGTCTGCTTCAAATTTTGCCTGAACCTCATCCCAGTTTATCTCGGGGCGTGCGTCCCGAGATGGCGCGCGAAAGGGAAGCGGTGGCAGCCGCGGCCCATCGTCGCGCACTTGTTGTAAACGACTTTGCAGGGCCTCGACAGGGGAAGGGCGGTCTTGCTTATCGCTTCTTTGTGCCGACGCTGGCGTGAGCAGGAACACCATCAGGCAACATGTCAAACTCGCATAAAACGATGGCCAGAGTCTCATGCTGCTCTCCTTCAGGGCTCGTTTTAAGCTCTCATGGTGGATGGGTGATTGCAACTCTCAACCCTCTGTCGATACAATCAAAGAATGAACCACGAGGTTGCTTATGTCGGATGAGGAAAACCGCTACTATAATCCGGAACTTGATCCTAATCATCCGGCAAATCGAAGCAGTCTGCCTGAGCGATTGGTTGCATGGATTGTCCTTGCGGAACTTGTCATACCTCTGGTCGTTGGCATTGTGCTCTGGCTATCTGGTGCACATATCGCAGCAATGATTGTTGCTGTTGCAGGTCTCGTGACAATTTTGCTGACAATTAGTGTTGCATCCGGCTGAGATAGGACCGCGCTTTGCCATTGATCTCGACAGTAAATTTGGCCAAACAGGGCGTTGCAATATCTATAATCACAAGCGTTAGACGAGCGACGAAAGCCAGCCATGCTTCAAGATAAAGACCGCATTTTCACGAACCTCTACGGCCTGCAGGATTACCGCCTTGAAGCGGCAAAACAGCGCGGTGCCTGGAACCAAACCAAAGACATTCTGGAAATGGGGCATGACTGGATTATCGATCAGGTGAAGGATTCCGGCTTGCGTGGCCGCGGCGGGGCCGGTTTCCCGACGGGCCTCAAATGGTCCTTCATGCCGAAGGAAGTGAAAGATCGCCCGCATTACCTCGTGGTCAATGCGGATGAATCAGAACCCGGCACCTGCAAGGACCGCGAGATCATGAGGCATGATCCGCATCTGTTTATCGAAGGCTGCCTGGTCGCTTCTTTCGCTATGAAAGCTCATGCCTGCTATATTTATATCCGCGGCGAGTACATTTTCGAGCGTGAGCAGCTACAGCGCGCGATTGATGAGGCTTATGCGGCAAAGCTGATCGGCAAGGATAACATCCATGGCTGGGATTTTGACCTCTACGTCCACCATGGGGCAGGGGCTTATATCTGTGGTGAGGAAACGGCGCTCCTGGAAAGCCTCGAAGGCAAGAAAGGCCAGCCGCGTCTTAAGCCGCCATTCCCGGCTGGTGCAGGTCTTTACGGTTGTCCGTCTACGGTCAACAACGTCGAATCCATTGCTGTGGTGCCGACGATCATTCGTCGCGGTGCCGAGTGGTTCCGCAAGTTTGGTCGAGAGCGCAACTCCGGCACCAAGCTGTTCTGTATTTCAGGCCATGTGAACCGTCCGTGTAATGTGGAAGAAGAGATGTCCATTCCGCTGAAAACACTGCTGGAAACGCATTGCGGCGGCGTGCGAGGTGGTTGGGACAATCTCAAGGCGGTGATCCCGGGCGGCTCGTCTGTGCGCTGTCTGCCCAAGGATATCTGCGACGACGTGCTGATGGATTTCGATGCCCTGATGGAGCACAAATCAGGTCTTGGCACAGCCGCAGTCATTGTCATGGATAAATCCACTGACATCGTGAAGGCGATTGCCCGCATCAGTTATTTCTACAAGCACGAATCCTGCGGCCAATGTACCCCATGCCGGGAGGGCACCGGCTGGATGTGGCGCGTTCTTGAGCGTATGGCAGAAGGAAATTCCTCTACGGAAGAAATTGACAAGCTTCTGGATGTGGCAGGCCAGATCGAGGGGCACACTATCTGTGCATTGGGGGATGCAGCGGCCTGGCCGGTGCAGGGCCTGATCCAGCATTTCCGCCCGGAAATCGAAGAGCGCATCAACAATTACCGTGCCGACCGCGGACACGTGCAGGTGCAGGCGGCTGAGTAGAGATGCATGCCCCTACCGAAATCACATCTTTTTCCGATTGTGGTCTTGGTCGTTGGTTGGTTATCAGTAGTGGGATCGTTACTGAGTTCTCTTATTTTCTTGTTTATGTTGCTTAATCCTAACTCTCCAGTTGGCTACAATTCGGTTTTTTTATATCTGTTTATAATGTCATTAGCGGGATTAATATCCGGCCTGGGCTTGATTAAATACGAGAATTGGGGGGCGATTCTTTTCTTGGTTTGTGTATATTTGGGACCTTTGCATGTTTTGTTGATGCCTAGCGACTTCAAGAAAGGCATATTTGAAGTCTTGGGCGTTACGACGACATTCGTTATGCCTTATCTGACTTTAACCCTATTCTCTATAATAGCATTCCTGTATTGGCGGTCGATGAAAGAAATTTCTGCACAGAGTAATGTAAAGGAGTAATATATGGCTTACTGGCTGTTCAAATCGGAAGTATCCACCTGGAGTTGGGATCAACAACTCGCCAAAGGAGACGAAGGCGAAGAGTGGGATGGTGTGCGGAATTATCAGGCACGTAATTTCATGCGTGAGATGAAAGTTGGGGATCGTGGCTTCTTTTATCATTCCCAGAAAGAAAAAGAGATTGTCGGAATCGTCGAGGTAATCGCTGAGGCACACCCGGACTCCACAACGGATGATGAGCGCTGGGAATGCGTGGACATCAAAGCCATTCAATCCGTACCGAAACCGGTGACTCTGTCAGACATTAAGGCAAACCCGAAGCTCGAAGATATGGTGCTGGTCAATAACAGCCGCCTGTCTGTGCAGCCTGTGACTGCTGCCGAATGGAAAGAGGTTTGCAAAATGGCAGGCGTCAA
>JALEGM010000248.1 GCA_022763145.1 Aquisalinus sp.
AATGGAAAGGCCATCTGGAAATCACTACAGAATTATCTGCCTATTTTTGCATTGTTTCAGTCAGACCGTCCCAGTACGGATCAGGACCCTGAAGTACAAAACCCTATGAAGGTTGCCGTCGAACAAGCACTCTCACAAATGGAGGCTGATTTAGATGCGGTAACCGCACAAATTCAGGCCAGCGCTCAAGCCACCGCAGATCGGACACTAGTAAAACTGAAAGAAACTTACCCGGAACTAGCTTCAGTATTAACTCCCAAATTCAAAAAACCGCCTTGGAAGAATATTTTCAAATTAGATTTAGAAGCTGATGACGGAATTCCTTTGAATAAGCGTGGTTCTGGCGTCAGGAGGCTAGTTCTCCTGAGTTTTTTCCAAGCTGAAGCACAAAAACGAAAAGATGAGGCTGTAGTCGGCGGGGCCTTAGCACGCCGCGTCGTCTATGCCATAGAGGAACCGGAAACCTCACAGCATCCTGATAATCAAATCCGTATCATTGAAGCCTTAAAAGAATTAGCCGAATCCGGAAGTCAGGTAATCTTGACAACACACGTGCCGGGGTTGGCGAAGTTACTGCCTGTCGATTGTATACGACATGTTACTACTGATGAGACGACCGGTGATACATCAATTGAGTATGGAGAGGAAGGTGTTTATGAACATGTTGCCGATGCCTTAGGCGTTCTTCCTAGCCCTATATCAAGCTCAGAAATTTCCCTTGCAATCTTGCTGGAAGGAAAGAACGACATTGATGCGCTAAAGTCACTAATAAAAATATTGGTGGATGCTGGGAACATTGACCCTCTGGAAGATAACAAAATATTTTGGGTTATTGGCGGAGGCGATAACACACTTCAGGATTGGATTGAGAGAAAATATCTTGATAAACTCAATGTACATCAAATTGCTATTCAGGATTCTGACCGTAGCGCATCAGCGGTGCCATTAAGTCCAGAAAAAACGCAATGGCTACATAACATGGGACAGCTGGCTAATCTTACAGCGTTTGTAACAAGGAAGCGCAATATGGATAATTATGTCCATATTGCTGCAGTTACTAGAGCTACTGGCGGTCAAATTACGTTTCCGGCTGGAACTGATGAAGATTTTGTGCGGATGCCAAACGTTCTTAGCCAGCAAATTTCAACGATTGGCTCGCAAAACCTCCAATTTGCTGCAACCGACTTGGAAGGAACACCTATCCAAGGATACTCAGCGTCTAAATGTAAGAGGATTATTGCGTCATTTATTATTCCTCAGATGACAGCGAATGAAGTGTTACAGCGCGGCGAATATTTTGAAGGTGGTGAAACTAAGAATGAAATTTTGGAATGGATAGAGGAAATTAGAACTCGCACGTCATAAGTTAGCCTCACCAAATGAGACTTTCTTAGTGCGGTCTGATCGCTAATAGAAAATACTAGTTAGAAACGGTGAATATAGATTGATTGCGAAATGCGCACTCAATCCCATCTTTTGCAAGGAAGGCACTGCCGCCCTCCCCAAAAAGACCCCTCGTTTTGACGGGGAGGAACGGCAGCGTTCGCGAGTATAATTTTGTTCCTTGCATGGATACCTGGAAAACAGGACTGCATTGGCACGACGGATCCGTGGCACCCATCACCTAATATTCTGGACACTGTCTATATTCAGGTCACGGCATGGGCGCTGCGCATTACGGGAAGGTGACTGGAGAGATGGGTTTTGTGAAATCAAAGCCATCATGTGCAACACAGATGCTACCTTGCTGGCTTCTTGCGACGCATTGCTATAAGCAGCTTCAAATCCAAAAAATCGGAAAGCCTGCTCATGCCGCCCTCAGATACTGCAGATAAAGCCCCCTCTTCAGCTCAACAGCCGCGTTCAGCGGCGGCTAAGCTTCATGCGGTGCTGGATGAGCTGGCGGCACGAGCCGTTGCAGACGGTGAGGCGGCACGCCCTTCTCAGGCGCAGGACACCTCAGGCGCGGAAGTCAGCGCAAACGACGCAAATGCTGAGAACAATGCTGGTAAGGAAGACGGCCCCAAAGCCTCGCTCGGGGCGCTGGTGGAGGCGCTGGATGAGCGCGCCTATGGCATGATGCTGTTGTTGCTGGCGCTGCCCTGCTGCCTGCCCTTTGTCTATCTGCTGCCCCAGATTGTCGCCCTGCCGATGCTGGCGCTTGCTGCACAGATGGCCCTTGGCAAGGATGCACCGTGGCTGCCTGCGGGGCTTGCGAAGCGGGAATTTCAGGTTGCGATGATGAAAGGCACCGTGAGCCGGGCCGAGCGCTATCTCGGCTGGGTTGAACGCATCACACACCCGCGCCTCACGGCGTTTTCAGACGGCGTTGGCATGCGCATTACTGGCGCGCTACTGCTGATCCCTTGCGCCTCCATTCTGGTGCCATTGCCGCTGACCAACTCTACGCCGGGCATAGGTGTCGCCATTGCGTCCGTTGGCCTGATCGAGCGTGACGGATTACTCATTATTCTGGGGCTGTTGATCGGGTTATTATGGGTGGCAGCGCTGATCTTTTTCGGCGCAGAAGCAATAAGCCTGGCGAAGGACTGGATAGTGGGACTGGTATCATCATGATTGGCCAAATTCTTTACGCGGTGACCATCCCCGTACGCGCGTTCCTGATTTGCGGGCTCGCCAGTGCCGGGCTTCTGGCGGCAGCACACCTTTTTGAACGTGTCGGCGGACTGGCGCCATGTGCCTTATGCCTGGATCAACGGGAAGTCCACTGGGTAGCGCTTGGCGTTTTCGTCCTGGTGCGAGGTTTTATCGTCCTGACGAACTCGACCAGAGCACTGACGATTGGCCTTGTGCTGATGGTACTTGTCTTTGGTTATTCAACCTGGCTTTCCGGCTATCATGCGGGTGTCGAATGGAAGTGGTGGCCGGGCCCGGAAACCTGTAGCGCGACGACTGACCTGAGTGGCCCGATTAACCCGCTTGATGCCCTTGACGATACTGTTGTGCCGTGCACGGAAGCGGCATGGCGCCTGTTCGGCATTTCCATGGCAGGCTATAATTTCCTGGCTTCTCTCGGGCTTATGCTGCTGGCGGGCATCGGGGCCTGGCGCAGTCGCTAGGCGAGCAACAGAATCCCGTGAACGGAATTCCGCATATCGTCTGATAATTCATATTTATCAACGATCTCACCTGTCTCAACCTGCACCTTGAACACACTGGAAGGTGACGAACCAACATAAATATATTGCTGGTCCGGGGTGATAGCGAGGCCTCTGTTAAAATTTGCGCGCGCCACTTTTTCGTCTGTGTCTTTATCGCTCTCAATCGAGAGGTTCGGAAGACGTACAACCTTTTTTGGCGAACCATCATGGTTCCAGAACCGAACGCAATTTTCCTGTGTAGAGTTGGCAATAATCCCGTCACCAAAAGGTTGCAGATTATGCGTACCCCGGCGCAACTTACCAGAGGAAGACAATGTATCATCTGTATCAATACAATAAAGATGTTCCAGACCCACACCGCCGAAATAAACTTTATTGTCTGCAGATACATAGACATTGTTGATGTGAAACTGGTCTTTTGCCTCTAACTCGACAGCATCACTGTCTGCAATCTTCATAACCATTTCATCATTCTCTTTGATGAAATACCAGCCTTTGCGGAAAGTGAATGATGGCATTTCCAGTGCCATAATCAGGTCAAATCCAGTCGAGGTGACATAAAGACTGTCACCCTGGATGCAGATTTCATGGATGTGAGCAAAATACGGATGCTCAAACTGTTTCTCGACTTCAAAGTCCTGATTGAAAATGAATAATTTGTTGTTGGATGCAGCGATATACTTTCCATCCCACTCGCAGATGCCGCGCAATCCACGCTCTGCACCACGCCCGGCGAAGTCAATGCTGCTATCGTCATACTGCAGAACAATTTTCTTATCTTTTGTCTCGGTGTTCAGCGCATAAAGGTAACCATGCACATTGCCGCGCTGTGAAGCCCTGACCACAGATGACACCAGCATATCGTATGACATTTTGTTCGCCCCGGTTCTGTAAAATAACAAGTTGTTGGAGTGTCTTCCGGTTTGCTTCCGGAATCCGCTGGCGTGATCACATAAACCTTCCGGAGTGTCAAACAGCGGAAGAGCAACTACCAGCTATTGCCGCCTGGAAGCGGAGCGCTTAAGTTGTCTTCATGAGCAACACGACCTTCGTACATAGCAATCGACCGGGCCCGCGCGCGAAACGACTGCAGGAAATGCTGCGGGTGGACCATGCGGGCGAATATGGTGCGGTCCAGATTTATAAAGGACAGCGCGCTGTCTTTGACCGGCTGCCGCAAAAAGCCCGGCTTTCCCGCCTGCTGAAAGAGATGGAGGAAGGCGAACAGAAACACCTCAAGGCGTTTGACGGCTTGCTTGCGGAACATAAAGCCCGGCCCACCGCGTTTGCGCCTGTCTGGAATATTGCAGGGTTTGCGCTTGGCGCAGGTACAGCCCTGATGGGTGAGAAGGCGGCGATGGCGTGCACATCGGCTGTCGAGGAAGTGATTGAGAAACACTACGCCGAACAGGCCGAGGAGTTAGGCGATAGCGAGCCTGAATTGCGCGATACCATCCTCGAGTTTCGGGAGGATGAACTGGAGCATAAAGACACAGCCATCGAAGAAGGTGCAGAAGAAGCGCCTGGCTATGGCCTTCTCAAGGGTGTGATCCAGGCCGGGTGCCATCTTGCCATTCGCCTGAGCGAAAAAGTGTGAGCAGCGCGCCTGACAAAATTGATACAACCGTCCGTCCACCTACCATCGGGCAGGTGCCACTTGCGCTATGGATTCTTGTCGGCGCGATGGCAGTTATCGAACTCTTCCTTACCGGCGCGGATCGCGGCCTTGTGGGCACCCCCGAATGGCGGGGTACAGCATTTCTCTATGGTGCCTTCTGGGACCCGCTGACAAACGGCTTGGTGGAACCTGTTTTCTCCCTGCAGCCTTACACCATGTATCTGACACATGCCTTTCTGCATGCAGATCTTTTTCACCTTCTCATGAACAGTGTCATTCTTCTATCCATTGGCAAGCTGGTGGCCGAACAGGCTGGCGTAAACGCAATGCTGTTGCTGTTTGTCGTGTGCGCCATCGGCGGCGGTATCGGCTTTGCGCTTCTGGCCGATACGAATATCCCTGCGATTGGCGCTTCGGGCGCAGTCTTTGGCTTCCTTGCCGTCTGGCAATATTGGGATGGGGTGATCCGCCGCGCCCGTGGCTTGTCTCTAAAGCCTGTGTTTCAAACGATCATCGGGCTCATTATCCTGAATATCGTTCTTGCCTTGTGGATGCAGGGTGGTCTTGCCTGGCAGGCGCACCTTGGCGGTTTTGTTGCCGGTCTCGCCATGGGTCCGGTGATGACCCATTATGCCCGCAAAAATAGGGCGCAATAAAATATCAAATAACGATCGCTCTGCTTCTATTTACTTAGCACACCGGGCCAATTCTGGTCCGCCGCCATAATGAATTCAGAGATGTTCGCTTCCCAGCGAGATTGTATCCTATCATTAAAATTCAGGTACAGTTTGCCATCCACAATCGTCCAGTTCCGAGGGTTGCCACGCGCAGTATAATTTTGACTAATAGCCCACGCGCAATATCCTCCATATTGCGGCGCATAGGCTACTGGATCCTGCACAAATAACTGACGATTATCCGCGGATGAGAAAAGCCATGTCACTCCTTTATAGTCGTAACTGTATTCCCTGCTGCCTTTGACCGGGATTCCTTCCGTAAAATAGCCAACGGCATCATACCCATCTAGAGCCAGATTCGAAAAACGTCCTGTGTAAACAGGGTCTTCAGCATAGGCTGTGGAGAAGCCGGGAAGTGTGATCACAAAGACCAGGAACGTAACTGCATACCTACGCATAAGCGGCACCTTTCTATAAGGCACAATCTAAGATCATTTTTCTAACTTATGTAAAATAACACCGACTCACACCTGCGTGACTTTAGCACTGTAAAGACGTTTATATTGTCGATACATATCAGGATACGTGGTCGTACTCTGCTGCAGAGAATGTTAAAGTAATCTGACAAAGTGCATGCCCACAGATTAGAGGAGACGATGCCGTGAAACTGAAAGACCTATTCCTGCTGGGATCCATGGCCATCTTAACAGCCTGCGAGAGCGCGCCGGCAGAATCGGACAACACCTCAGCTACAGCCGGGTTCGAGCTGGATTACGAAAAATTCACGCTGGATAACGGCCTCGAAGTTGTGCTCCATCAGGATACATCGGACCCGATTGTCGCGGTTACCACGGTGATTCACGCGGGCTCCAACCGCGAAAAACCGGGCCGCACCGGCTTTGCCCATTTCTTCGAGCACATGGCTTTTAATGATTCCGAAAACGTACCCCGTGGCTGGAACCGCAAGGCAATCCCCGATTGGGGCGGTCAGCGCAATGGCGGCACCTGGAGCGATGGCACGATCTACTATGAAGTTGTGCCCAAAGACGCTTTCGACAAAATCCTGTGGATCGACTCTGATCGCCTCGGTTACATGATCAATACAGTGACGCAGGCCGCGCTGGATGCGGAAATCCAGGTTGTGAAAAACGAGAAACGTCAGCGTTATGACAATGCGCCCTACGGCTACACAACAGAAGTTATCCGCAAGAACCTGTATCCGGAAGGTCATCCTTATAGCTGGACGACGATCGGTTTGCTGCCGGACCTACAGGCAGCAACGCTCGAAGACCTGAAAGAGTTTTACGCAGAGTATTATGGCGCAGCCAACGCAACACTGGTCATAGCTGGTGATATTGACATTGAGGAAACCAAAGAGAAGGTCGAACGCTGGTTCGGCGAGATTCGTCGCGGCCCTGATATAGAGCCATTACCACCAATGCCTGCCGGGCTGACAGAGACAAAGCAGCTCTGGTTTGAGGATAACTTTGCGCGCCTACCAGAACTGCGCATCACGATCCCGACGGTTGAAGATTATCACCCGGATGCGCTGGCCCTGAATGTTCTCGGACAAATTCTGGGCGGCAGCAAAAATTCACCACTCTATCGCGAGATCGTCGAGGCACGCGAACTGGCACCGAATGTGAGCAGTTTCTCAAGCGTCGATGAGATCGCCGGTACATTCACCATTCGTGTACGTGGCAAAGCAGATACTGATCTGGATGACGTGATGGACGGGATCGAGACAGCTTTGGCTGATTTTGAGATCAATGGTGTCGATCCGAATGACCTGAAACGCATCAAGGCCGAGCAGGAAACCATCCTCTATTCAGGTCTATCGACTGTACTCGGCAAGTCCAACACCATGGCTATCGACAACGAGTTTGCTGGCGATCCTGCTTACGCCATCAAACAGGCAGAACTGTTGACGGCGGTGACGGCTGAAGACGTCATGCGGGTGTACGACACATACATCAACGATAAGCCCGCTGTCATCACCAGCTTCGTCCCCAAGGGCAAAGCCGATCTGGCTCTGGCGAGTTCGACTCTGGCCGAAGTCTATATCGAGGAAGTGCGTGCCGATAACGCCAATGAGAATGTGACACGCGGCGAGATTGGCACGTTTGAGAAAACACCGAGCAAATATGATCGCTCGGAGCCACCTTTCGGCGAATTGCCGCTCGTAAAAATGCCGGATGTCTGGGAAGAGTCCATCGGTGATGGCATCCGCGTTCTTGGCATTGAAAACAGCGAGATACCACTGGTCAGTTTTGATATCACCATCAACGGTGGTGGCAGCCTTGATCCGCTGGACCAGAAAGGCGTCTCCAGCCTGCTGGCCCGCCTGATGAATGAAGGCACCGCGAACCGCACGGCAGCAGAGCTGGAACAGGCCATTGGCCTTATTGGCTCAGGCATCAATGTCAGTGCGTCTGCTGAAGAAATTACGATCTCGGCCACATCCCTTGTGCGCAACTTCGAGGAAACGGTGGCACTGATCGGTGAAATCCTCGAACAGCCGCGCTGGGAAGAAGCTGACTTTGAGCGGGTAAAGTCTGCTGCGCTCACGTCCATCACGGGCCGCGAAGCCAACCCGAACGCGATTGCGTCACTGGCTTTCTACAAGCTGATCTATGGCGAAGATCATCCTCTGGGATTGCCAACGGATGGCATAGCGCAAACCGTCAGTGCTCTGGAACTGGCTGACCTGCAAGCGCATTACGACAAGCTGAAAACCATGTCCCCGCGCATTCATATTGCCGGTGATATTTCAAAAACGCGGGCCATCACTGCCTTTGCTACTTTGGCAGATATCTTTGACGCGCCGGATGCTGCGCCACCTGTGTATGACATCCCGGCCCAGACGAAAGGCGGCAACACCTTTTTCATCGACGTACCAGGCTCAAAGCAGAGTGTGCTCTATATTGGCAAGCTCACGGTGCCGACGGCCCATCCTGACTTCAATAAAATTCAGTTTACCAATGAAAAACTGGGTGGCGGCATCAGTGGTGATCTTGCGCAAACACTGCGCATTGAAAAGGGCTATACCTATGGTGCCTACTCTTCTATCGGTAACGGTCTAACAGCGCGTCCTTTCATCGCAGGCACCAGTGTGCGCGCAAACGCAACCAAAGACTCGCTCACGATCATCGAGGATATGATTGCAACTTATGGCGAGACTTTCTCCGAGGCGGACGTTGAAACGACCCAGTCCAAACTCATCAAGGAGAACACCCGGGCCTTTGAAAGCCTCAACGCCAAGCTCGGCACGCTGCGCCAGATTTCCAAATATGGCAAAAGCGAGAGTTACGTCGAGGATGAACAGCAGGAATTACTCAGCATGGGTCTTGATGAATTCAAGGCGATTGCCGCGCAGTATCTTGACGAGGAAGAGATGATCTATCTCATTGTCGGCGACAAGGAGACACAGTTCGGACCCGTCACAGAATTCGCTACCGGCGACGTGATCGAACTGGATATCTACGGAGAGCTGGTGGAGTAAACCATCGTGTGATCACGGCTAGTACCCTGTTTCTAAATCTGGAGGAGCACTACTGCTGAGAAGTACAGGCCTGATATGCTGCTTCCAGCATTAGACTTTGCTCCGGCGCGAGGCTATCCCTCTAAGCAGGATGAAACCACCAAAAGCGAGAGGAAACTCAATTATGTTCAGTCACGTGATGATCGGTGTGAAAGATCTGGAAGCATCGAAGACATTTTACGACGCAGCGCTTGGCGCCCTTGGCATTCGCCCGGGACGGGTCGATCCGAAAGGCCGAGCGATGTACATCCACAATGGCAATATCTTCATGCTGACCCAACCGATTGACGGGAATGAAGCCTGCGGGGCCAATGGCGGCACCATCGGCTTTGCTGCCGAGACGCCAGAAGCCGCGGACGCCTTCCATAAGGCAGGCCTCGAGAATGGCGGCACAGCTATTGAAGACGCACCCGGCTGGCGGGAAAACAACGACCTGAAACTCTACCTGTCCTACCTCAGAGACCCTGCTGGCAACAAGATTTGCGCCATGTGCCGCGGCTAAAGCCGCACTTATCTAAAGTGTGACCTGCATTCCCTCGGCGCGCGATAGGAACAGCCTATCGCGCCATATGCCATTTGCCGCCTCGGCTCTTTTATGCCAAATCTAATGGCGGAGAGAAAATCAGGCTAATTGTATGGGTACCTTCAACTTCTTTGATACGCTGGCAAATCCGGAACGCTTCATGCGTTATTCCGGCCCTATTCTCTGGGGGACCGGGCTGGCAGCTGCAGCGCTGCTGGTGGGCGGCTCAATCTGGGCGTTGTTTTTCACCCCGCCGGACTATCAGATGGGCGAGAGTGTGCGCATCATGTATGTGCATGTGCCTGCTGCCTCCATGACGATGATGGCCTATGCCTTCATGGTGGTGGCCAGTATCTTTGGCTATGTCTGGCGCCATCAATTAGCGGATCTGGCGGCGCGCGAAGCCGCCCCCATGGGCCTCGCCTTCTGCATTCTCTCGCTCATCACGGGCAGTATCTGGGGCAAGATTACCTGGGGTGTCTGGTGGGACTGGGATGCCCGGATGACGTCTGTGCTGGTGCTGGCATTTATCTATATTGGTTACATGGCGCTGTGGCGGGCCATTGAGAACCAGGCCCAGGCCGCGCGCTCTGCCGCGCTTTTATGTTTTGTGGGGGCGATTAACCTGCCGATCATCAAGTTCTCAGTCGAGTTCTGGGAAACATTGCATCAGCCGGCAACCATTATCACCCCTGAAGGGCCGAAAATGCCGCCGGAGATGTTGCTACCGCTCCTGACCATGATGACTGGCTATGCCATGCTTTTCGGTTTCTTCGTAACCTTGCGCCTTCGCACCATCCTGCGTGAAAAACGCCAGGGCAGCCACGCCCCGTCACGTCCTGTTAGTGTCGCACAGCCCGTGACCATGACAGATGACCCGGCACCGCGCCGCCCGGAACCTTCATCGCAACCTGCCAGTGAAGGGAGTAACTGAACATGGAAGGCACACTGATCGGTACGGATGTGACAAGTTATGTGGCCGCTTCGTGGGCCATATCCATTATCCTTCTCGGCGGCCTTGTAGGCTGGGCCGTAAACGCCGCTATGAAAAGTGACAAGAGTTAGACGACCATGACCGACACTGAAAAAGGGACGCCTGAAAACAAACCAGCCCCAAAGAAGCGCCCGCCCATGCGCCGCCGGCGCCAGCGGCTGCTCGTGGTGAGCCTGCTGCTGCCGACACTCGCTGTCGCCAGCTTCTTTGTGCTGATCGGGATCAGTCAGACCTCTGTCTATTTTTATGCGCCGAAAGACCTGCCCTCTCCCAGTGAACTGGACGGGCGCGCTATTCGCATCGGCGGTATGGTCGCTGAAGGTACGATCAAACAGGGCGAAGGCCTCGAGACCTGGTTTGATGTGACAGACTATGAGGGCACGGTAACAGTTGTCACGAATGACCCATTGCCGGGCATTTTCCGGGAAAATCAGGGCGTGGTCATTCAGGGTAATCTGAACAATGAAGGTATTTTTGTTGCCTCTCAGGTCATGGCAAAACATGACGAAAATTACATGCCGCCGGAGGTTGCTGCAGCCCTGAAGGCAACTGGTCGCTACGAAGATTATATGGAGAAACAGGAAGGCGGGTATTAAGACACCCGAGGTCAAGCAGTCGGTGCCACACGTCTCTCGGACACTTCCTGTACATGGTCCGCCTGCCGACAATACTCTGAAATTGTCTCATAGAGTGTGGTTATGTTGAAGGGCTTGGTGATATTGCCGTTCGCCCCCATAGACAGATAACGGTTCAGCGACACGCGCTCAGCATTTGCCGTTATCATGACCACAGGGACGTTCTGATATGGTGCCTCTGCGCTGCGAATACGATGGAGTGCTTCCTCACCAGACATAACAGGCATCTGTACGTCCATGAGAACAACATCATAGACTTCGCCAGCATCTAGCTGCGCCAGAGCTTCAGCGCCATTTTCAACCTCGTTGAGGATTACCTGATGCTTTCGCAAAGCAGCCTTTATGACCTCCCGGTTCACAGCATTATCTTCCACCAGCAGAACGCGCATTTGCTTCGTTTCTTCAGCTGGTAGAATAACTTCCGGCGCAGTTTGAATTGCTTCTGGTTGTAGCGGTAATGTACGTCCTACTTTTTCCAACTCTAGGCAGATGAAAAAGGTACTTCCCTCACGAGGCAAACTCTTCAAGCCAATACGCCCCCCCATAAGGTCAGCAAATTGTTGGGCAATAGACAAACCAAGTCCCGCACCGCCATGACGGCGCGTTATAGAACCGTCAACCTGACGGAATCGCTCAAATACAGATGCCTGCTGATCTTCCGGAATGCCTGGACCCGTGTCTGCAACAGCAAGCCGTATCTCCTCCCCATCACGGGTCGCCGAGATAATGATTTCGCCACTTTCGGTAAACTTGACCGCATTACCAGCAAAGTTGATCAGTATCTGACGGAGCTTTTTAACGTCGCCCCGATATTGCCCGGCAATAGCCGGATCAATTCTCACTTCCAAATTGAGGCCTTTTTGAAGTGCGATACCGCTGATCGTACTGCTGACTTCATCCAACAGTCCAGCGAGATCAAATGTTTCTTCATCGAGGGAGAGTGCATTTGCCTCAATTTTGGAGAAGTCCAGGACGTTCTGAATAATCGCGAGAAGAGAGCGTCCGGATTTTAGAATTGTCTCCGTATACTGCTTTTGCTTTTGATCAAGGCGAGTTTCATCCAAAAGCTGCGCCATACCCAGGACACCATTTAGCGGCGTACGCAACTCGTGGCTCATATTGGCCAGGAATTCAGTCTTGGCGGCATTCCCTGCCTCCGCTTCGCTGCGAGCGATTTGCAGGGCTTGCGTAACCTTCTCCATTTCACGCTGAAATATACAGATGACCAATGTCAAGCCGGATGACAGGATAGAGAGAGCAAACCCTTCCCAGTTTGTCAGGTAGTGCGGCGTCAGCCATGAGTAATTGAGCACAACAAATACTGCCGCAAACACAGCAGGACGATACCCTAGCAATAACCCTGT
>JALEGM010000249.1 GCA_022763145.1 Aquisalinus sp.
GGGTGCGCCTATTATTTTCGATGCAACACACTCAGTTCAACAACCCGGCGGGCAGGGCGGGACATCCGGCGGGCAACGAGAAATGGTGCCGACACTTTCACGTGCCGCTGTCGCCGTCGGGGTTGCAGGGATTTTTGCAGAGACGCACCCTGACCCTGATACTGCGCCATCAGATGGCCCAAACATGATTCCGCTGAGATTATTAAAAAGCTACCTTCAGGAACTCCAGGACATTGACCGTATCGCGAAGGCGCGCAGCAATCTTCATTTCTTCTCGGATACAGAGTAGTTTGCAGGCTTTAATTTCAGCCTGCATTTTCTCAATCGCGTCCCAAGTTTAGTTAGGGACCTTGTTAATTGGTGCTTCTCCAATCTCGATTTCTTCGATTATCGGGGGCGCAAACCTGTCTTCCTGCTCGAGTAATGTTGCCAGTGCAATGACCCGTTCTTCAACATTAACGCGTATATCTTCGTAAAACAGATTATAATCCAGTGATTGCCATTGTTTGCCGAAGCCATGCGGTCTTTGCAGCCACGCCTGACGAGGTTGGGTAACGATAGCAATACCTTCAATACACTGAACGCCAACTGCATTTTCAATGATAGCAGGACGTTCACCAAAACCGATGCCAGCGGCTGAAGCAGCACCGCGATGTAAATCCTTAGCAACAGCATCAGCGGTTAATCGCCAATTCAGTGGGTTGGTGCAAAGCAATGGTCGTTTTTCAACAGACTCAAGATCACCCGTCGCATTCCAGACAAGAAGGCGATTGTTCCGACGCCATGCCTCATCTGAATGTTTTTGCTCCAAAGCATTCCAGGATACGACACAGCGAACATCAGTAGGATACTTGCAAGGTGGTGTATTCGACAGCGTGTAATTGAAGAGATCAAGAGGCGTGCTCTGATCAATTACATAAGCGGCAACCAGACGTCTCCGGAGTTCTTCATCATCCTGAAAAAAATCAATCAGCAAGCCCTGAATATGCAATCCGCCCTGGTCGTAGCCAACCAAGATAAGCGGGCGAGCCGGATCAGACTGCATGAGGAAGTACTCAAAAGCACCTTTGACATCCTCATATGCAGTTTTCCTGGCTGCACGCCCCTGATGTTTTTGCGTAAAGAAGGAAAATAACGTCGCCTGCCGATAATACGGCGCATAAATATTGCTACTCTGTACAAATGGTCCTGCTTCGTTAGGAAGTAACACCTGACGGAGAAATGATCTGCTTGAACCATCATCAAGAGGTGCATTCCAGTGTTCTGATGACGTATAGGCCGTACCTGGAACGTAAAAAACGTCCACCAGCTTTTGACTATCGGATGCAGGCCAATTCAACCAACTAGCTTGTTCTGCATAATCCGGTGCGGGAGGTGCTGTATATATCTCATAAGGGACACGTGGATTCAGAAAAAACTTGGCCAGGTTATCCTGAAAGAACCAGACAGCAAGGGCAATAAGTAGGCTGGCGCCAAGTACGGCCCCGCCGATGAGAATTCTAATAGACATGATCAGATTGACCCATAGCTAAAATTACAGCTCGTTGTGATAAATACCCTGTCAATTCATGATGTGATAGTATCCATACCTTAATTTGGGAACAAAGAGGTCACCAAATTGTCACTACATCTGATTACAGGTATCGTGCACACTACTCGTCATATTAGAGAGAATTATCTTGTCCAAAGCCCCTGACAAAGAGCCTGGCTCAAAATTGATCAATCCCCAACAACCCAGTTTCTTCACTAGGTTGAGGAACGATTTGCTGACCGGTATTGTCGTTGCGGCCCCACTGGGCATCACCTTCTGGCTCATTTATATCTTTGTGACAGGCCCGCTTGCTGATCTTGATGGCCAGGTAAAGCGCGTGATACCGGCGCGCTTCATTCCGCCGAATGTGCTGGATTACCTTCCAGGGGCAGGCATTGTCGTTGCAATCATCGCGTTGGTTCTGCTTGGTGCTCTAGCGAAGAATTTCATTGGCAGAACAGTCATAAAAACAGGCGAACGGCTTGTGGATTCCATGCCTGTTGTCAGAAATCTCTACGGCTTTTTCAAGAATGTTTTCGAGATGGCACTCCAGCAATCTGAGCGTTCCTTCAAGGAGGTGGCGCTGGTTGAGTACCCAAAAGAGGGTTTATGGGTGATGGCTTTCGTAGTCACCTCAACAAAGGGCGAAATACGTCACAAGCTGGCGGATGTTGATGAGAACCTCGTTAGCGTGTTCGTGCCGACCACACCTAACCCAACATCAGGCTTTCTGTTGTTTGTACCATCGAGTGATTTGCGCATTCTGGATATGACCGTGGAAGAGGGCGCGAAGCTGATCTTCTCCGCCGGGCTTGTCACCCCAAGTTACGATCCGGATACGCGTGTCAAGGAATTGGAAGCGGCCGCTGTGCAACTGTCAGAAGAGGCTGATAAGGATGGAGATCGCAAGTTTGCACTCTTCTCTAAAACGAAAGAGTAATCTGTAGCAACTGTCCTCAAGCGCAAGCAGGTTGGCTTGTCGCTTTTTGTACTTCTTCTATATGGCGTCTAGCCCATTTACTGACCATCTCGGACGGGTCAGACAAAGCTGCCGATAAGCCTTCGCAATAAGCCATAGCACCACTTTCTCTGCTTGCCAGAGCTTTGTAAGCATTGAACCGGATGAAAGGATCAGGTGACAGGCGGATAATTTCTGAAAGTACGTCTTCGCCATTTCCTTCGCCAAGATGCAGAGCAATATTGAAGACTGCCGGAGCAAGTGAAATATTGATGATCTGTTTAATGGCCTTGCGTTCGAGGTCGAATGAGTACTGATCAGTCAGTCTTACGCGTGGAGAGTTTTCCAGAACATTGAGGCTAATGGACATGCTGTCCGCAGGTAATTGCTCATGCACATCACACGATGCACGATAGAGCATGATATGTCCTTCTGACAGGGCTCTTTTTTCTGTGAAAACGAGATCATCAATCTGCTCGCCAGGATAACCGATTATCCTGTCGTGGTTGTACTCATAATAATTACTCCAGTAACCTGGGCCAAAGTATCCGACTGTCAGAAAGTTGAAATTATGGTCATGCGGACGGTTATAAAAGAAAGGTCCTGGGCCCGCAGCAATGACAGGTTGATCTTTGACGGAAGGCCAGAAATTAGCCCGGAGATAAAAGTTATCCTGCTGTTTTTCAGGTAAATGTAACAACATCACCTGTGCGGAGTAATGATATATATGCCGATCATGAGAATAAGCATCTTTCAGTTCTGAAACTGCGAGACTTGCCAAAAACTCTCGATTATTTGCGAGTTTCTTCAGAGCTGGCGCTGCCTTAACCATAGCCTCGGTAGAAGAAGTATCAATCTGGTTGACTTTCAACCAATCGATTAGATCTTCCAGCGAAAATACGTCTGTTTCATCCGTGTCTATATGAAGGGGCATAAGGCATGACTTTCAGTGTAAAACATCTCAAGTGTTCGGGTAGCCAGTTTACGAATGTCAGGATTGGGATCCCTTTGACTCATTTGCCGCAGTGGACCTTCGGCAGCTTGTGGCTCAAGAGCAATTAACTCGCGCGCCGTTTGCCAGCGTACATATTGGTCTGGATGCTGCATCAGGGATTGCATCGGACCGATGGCATCATCGCGCTCAAAAAGACGGGCGACAGTATTTAGCATCTGCATTCTACTGGAC
>JALEGM010000250.1 GCA_022763145.1 Aquisalinus sp.
AAGGCAGATGGAGCGAGAGAATGGCTTGGACAGATGAACGGGTTGAATTGCTGAAAAAACTTTGGGCCGAAGGCCTCTCGGCAAGTCAGATTGCCGGCAAAATGGGAGGCGTTACTCGCAACGCTGTCATCGGTAAGGTTCATCGTCTCGGGCTTTCTGGTCGTGCTGCACCTGCCAAACCACAACTTGCCAGAAAAACAGAGCGTCCACATAAGCCGACGCCACGTGTTTTCTCAGGAGATGACGATCTTGGCGTGGATCTGAAACCAATTATTTCGGAACCAGAATTTCTGGAGCCGCTGGTTTTGTCCACGGGCGATAATGCAACCATGAACACACTAAATAAGAACATGTGTAAGTGGCCTATCGGTGACCCGTCTTCTGATGACTTCCATTTCTGCGGTCAGTCTACTGGTTCTGGAAAGTCTTACTGCGCTTATCACGCACATATGGCTTTCCAACCAGCTCAGAAGCGCGAACGCGTCAAGCGCCCGGAATATGCGATTGCTGCACCTGCCCCCAAACGTGCAGTAGGCTGACAATCACCACCTCATACCTACCCATGTCAGCCAGAAAAGCCTGCCAGAAGGCAGGCTTTTTTCATTAACCGCAGCTGATTTCATATTTACGAATGCAGGCTCAGCTAGGTAGCTCCAAAGCATAGCCTGCGGATCGCACTGTTCGAATCGGGTTTGAATATCCGTTGCGACTGAGGGCTTTGCGCAAACGCCCAATATGCACATCTACAGTTCGTGCTTCAACAAACACATCAGATCCCCATACAGCATTTAACAGCTGCTCGCGGGAGAAGACACGACCGGGGTGTTGAATGAGATGGTCAAGTAGCCGGAATTCCGTAGGGCCAAGATGGACCTCTGTATTACCGCGAATGACTCGATGAGCGGCGCGATCCAGGGTTATGTCTCCGAAGCTGACAGAATCTTCCACTAGGCCAGGGCGTATACGTCGCAAGACTGCTCTTATACGAGCAACGAGCTCGCTCATTGAGAAAGGCTTGACCATATAGTCATCAGCACCAGTTTCGAGGCCTCTGATCCGATCCGCCTCTTCAGCGCGTGCTGTCAGCATGATCATGGGCAGGTTTCGGGTATCGTTGCGCGATCTCAGTCGTCTACAAACCTCGATGCCCGAGACCTTTGGTAGCATCCAGTCCAGAACAATCAGGTCTGGAACTTTCTCATCTATTCTGAGCAAAGCCTCTTCGCCATCACTGGCAACGCGGGTGTCGAAGCCTTCCTTGCCGAGGTTATATTCCAGCAATGTGGCGAGGGATTCTTCATCTTCGACAACCAGTACGTTCGTCGCTGACATGAGTTATTCTCCTCTAGCTGAGCTGAGGCTCGCCCTGCACATTACCAGGCTTGCCCTTTATTATTGTTATACTTGCTATATCGGTTTTGGGGCGCTTATTTTCCAGCTGATCGCCTGTCATCGAATAATACAGCCGCTCGGCAATGTTTGTTGCGTGATCGCCGATGCGCTCAAAATTCTTGGCGACAAAAGCAAGATGTGTACCGGCGCTGATGCGGGACGGATCCTGGGACATGGTTGTCAGGATCTCTCGAAAGATCGAGTTGAATAGCTCATCAATTTCCTGGTCTCCGCCCCAAACTGCAACGGCAATGTCGGGATTCCGGTCCTGGAAAGCATTTAGAACGTCATGAAGTTGACGGAGCGAGATGCGTCCCATTCGGACAACAGAAGAGACGGTATCGGCTGTGCTTTCCCTGCTTGTAACTAGCGAACGTTTGGCAATATTTTTGGCGAGATCGCCTACACGTTCCAGCGTATTGGCAACTTTCATGGCCATCATAGCTTCGCGCAAATTACGCCCTCCGAAGCGTCGTGATTCTAGCAGATCTATCACCATCTGCTCAATTTCAGCTTCGCGATCATCAACAGCTTTGTCGCCGTCTATGACTTGGCGTGCAAGAGTGAGGTCACGTTTCTCGAACGCGGTGATTGCTGAAGAAAGTTGATGTTCTACAAGTCCTCCCATTGCGGACAGGCGAACAGACAACTTTTCCAACTGGTCACCGTCGGTCCTGAGCGGATTTAGAGACATACTCTTTCCTTCTTTGGAATATGCCATATGGAGAAGTTTTGTGACAGAATTTTGTAAGTAATGTCAGAAATTTAGCGACTCTTGTCGCTGTGATGAGGGAAAATCAGATAAGACCTTCATAAAAGGTACACATTGAAAAATGTGCGTATAATCAACAACTTGTCAAAACAAAAAATATATCAATGAAAACTGACTCTTAGGCGTTGGATGGTCTGAAGAAGCAAGTAAATGCTGAGCCTTCGCCAGCTACGCTTTCAATTTGCAGACCGCCTTTGTGACGATTTATGATATGCTTCACTATTGCGAGGCCGAGACCGGTTCCACCACGCGCTTTGCTTTCCTCCACATCTACACGATAAAATCTCTCTGTCAGGCGCGGTAAATCCTGACGGCGGATCCCGCCGCCATGATCTCGTACTTGCACAAAGATCAGATCATCTGGTGAGAGGCCTGCACGTGCGCTTATTTGCTGGGCTGTTTCACCAGTACGCAAAACATCATTCCCTAACTTCGGTGGTGTCCCCCGTCCTATAATGATGCTGACTTCGGGCTTCTCTCTGGAGTATTTGAGGGCATTGTCAGTCAGATTTTGTATAACCTGTACAAGTTCGTCCCGGTCACCCTCGACAACTTGATCTTGTCCATCAAGAATGGACTTGATCTCGATCTCACCGTTGTACGAGTCAGCCACGGGTAACAATGCGGCTCGTACTTCTTCGGCGATTGTCAGTAAATCTACCCGCGTTTCAGGCGGCATGTGTTCGTTCAACTCGATGGATGATAGTGACATCAAGTCTGTCACCAGGCGCAGCATGCGCTCGGCCTGACTTTGCATTATGCCAAGAAATTTCTCACGCGCCTCAGGGTCTTCTCTGGCGTGGCCACGAAGTGTTTCTATGAAGCCAAGCATAGAAGCCAGTGGGGTGCGTAATTCGTGGCTGGCATTGGCGATGAAATCCGACCGCATCTGTTCCAGTCTGCGCTCCGTAGACAGATCGCTGACGAAAACAAGCATACGATCTTCTATCAGTTCACTATCAATGTCGCTCTGAGCTTCTTGTGCCAGAGGGGTTACATAAATGCGACAATGGCGATCAACCGACCCTGAAACTACAAAGTCCACCATTTGCGACTGTGCGCTATTCACAGCGTCTTCGAGAGCCATGGTGACTGCCGGGGCACGAAATATAGTTGTCATATGTTTGCCCTCAGGCTCGGTGCCAACAAATTCTGCGGTAGCTGGATTCGCCATCTCAATGATCCCGTCGCCTTTCAGCATAATCACGGGCTCAGGCAGCGCGTTCATGACAGCGCGCAATCGTTCAAAGACCACAAGCTGGTTCTGAACAGCCCTCTGGACAGGGACTGACCAATTCACGTTTGCGGTATAATACCGAACGATCAGGCCAAACAGGATTACTATCCAGACAAGGCTGGCTTGAAATACCGGGACATTCGCGAGTGTTGCCAGTATGCCGCAGGCGCCGCCGCTGAGGCCTGCAGCCCACAAGAAATCGGTCCTGCGTACCTGCTCGGCAACTTTGGCGATTTCTTTGTCCAGACCTGTTTCCATATGACCCCTTTGAAATACCGAATGGTACCGCAACTCAGTGCTGTCTCTGTAACAAGTTGACAGAGTGGAGCCAACCCGGCTTGAGTGAATCAGAATAAGCTATGGTCTTTTCCTTTAGCTACTCCTTAAGCTGATCACCAAAAGGTTGCGACTATGTCCCATAGAAAATCCTGCAAGATACTGGCAACACTGGGCCCATCAAGTGATGCCCCCTCCCGTATACACTCTCTTGCCAGGACAGGCGTCGACGCCTTTCGTCTTAATTTCAGTCACGGCAGCCATGAAGAGCACCAAAGACGTTTCGATAACGTCCGGGCCGCCGAAGAATCAACAGGTAAATCGCTTCCTATCCTTGCTGATATGCAGGGACCTAAAATTCGCGTTGGTGTCCTTCATGGCGATCAGCAAATCCTGCGGTATGGCCAGGAGTTACAGCTAACTTGTGATGATCGGAGTACAGAAGATGGCATGTTGCCGGTACCACATCAGGAATTGTTTGACGCGCTGCAACCTGGTGATGTGATGATGCTGGATGATGGCCTGCTGCGACTAACATTGACTCACAACGACGGCAGTACAGCGCGTGCAAAAGTAGATGTTCCTGGCAAGCTCACCAATAAAAAAGGCATAAACATACCAGGCAGAAAACTGCCTATCGCTGCGTTGACGGACAAAGATCGCGCCGATCTTGCTTTCGCATTGGAAAATAAAGCCGATTATGTTGCTCTCAGTTTTGTGCAAACTGCGGATGACGTGCGTGAAGCGCGAGAACTCATAGGAGATCGGGCTGGTATAGTCTCAAAAATTGAAAAGCCCTCGGCGATGGATGAGATTGAGGAGATCATCGCTGCCAGTGATGCGGTGATGGTGGCGCGTGGTGACCTTGGTGTGGAACTTCCCTTGGAGCAGGTGCCGATTGCTCAGCGCCGTATTATAAAGCTTGCTAGGAAGGCGGGTAAGCCTGTGATCGTCGCAACGCAGATGTTACAGTCTATGGTGGATAGTCCAACTCCTACTCGGGCTGAAGCTTCCGACACTGCGTCAGCCGTTTACCTTGGCGCTGATGCAGTGATGCTCAGTGCCGAGAGTGCTGTTGGGCGCCATCCGGAAGCAACGGTTGCAATCATGTCGCGAATTATTGAGGCGGTGGAGCAGGATGAGTTTTACTGGGAAGAGATATACAATGGCTTGGGGCGGGCGGAAGCCAACGGGCCTGGTGCCATATCAGTCTCGGCTCGGCACACCGTCGATCTTCTGGGGTGCAAGGCAGTTCTGGCATCAACCAAGACTGGCGGGACGGCTTTTGCCATATCTCGGGAGCGTCCGCGCGCACCCATACTGGGAGTGACGCCTGATCCGGCTGCCGCACGGCGTATCAGTCTTGCATGGGGGGTTGAAGCTGTTGTCGCACCCGATTATGCAACTTTTGAAGAACTTACTGCGCATGCGCGCGACATTGCGACAGACAAAGCAGGTGTCGCGACAGGCGACACGATTCTTCTGACGGCTGGCATACCTATGGGTGTGAAGGGTGGAACGAATTTGATGAAGGTTATTACAATCGACTGATTTTCCTGCCGTCACACCGGCAACCTGCACTTGACCGGCTGCGTCCTATTGACCATGTTCCATGAGAAATGGGGCAAGGGGTAAGAAAATGCGCGTTCTGGTCATTATTTTAAGTATTGTTGGTGGGCTGGCGATCTTGCTGGTTCTTGGTTTCGTGGCGCTCGTCGTGATCGGTATGCGTCAGATTGGTCCGATAGTTGATGAGGGAACAATCTACGCAAACGAAACTATTCGTGCTATTACAACAGACTGGGATGGGGAGGAATTCCTGCAGCGGTCCTCGCCTGAAATGCTCGCCATACTTTCTGTTTCCGACATAAATCAGTTGATGAATGCAGGCCGTAGAGAATTGGGATCTATGACAGATTTCAATGATGACGCAGAGTGCATGATCGCTTCATATGAACTAGATGAAAGTGGTGAGTCAGCTTTTCTGAGTTGTACGGCATCAGCGCAATTTGAAAGAGCTGAAGGTGACTTGAGCTTAACGGTAGTCCGTCATGATGATGTTTGGCAACTCGCCGGATTTTTTGTTAATGCAGCTAATATCGTGCAAAACAGGACCCGTACTGCAACTGACTTGACTTCTATCAACACATTCCAGGTTTCGTTTGGTGATAGATCAATTGCTCTGGAGAACAGTCTATCGCCGGGCCTGATGCATGGAGCCTCATTATCCGGTGCTACAATCTATAGAGACCTACGCAATACGATGAGCGTCGATCAAATTCTTGAGGCTGAACCTGTAAACTAGAAATTTTGCTCCATACAACGGTCTCCTGTATTATCTTAACAAGTTGATACAGGAGAGCTGTCGTGGATGCAGCATTACTGATACCCATAATCGTACCGCTAATCGTTTTTGCAAGCATCACAGCCATTATCGCGACGCCGTTTTACTTTCGTCATCGTAATCGCAGACTGCTGTACGAAGCCATCAAGACTTCCGTAGAGGAGACAGGTAGCGCTGATCCAAAACTGATTGCTGCTATCACACATGACGCAGTAGGCCCTAATGCTGATCTGCGGCGTGGTATTTTGATGCTGGCTTTAGCAGGCGCTCTCGTTATTCTAGGCCTGTTTGCAGACTGGGACGTACCTTTTTTGGGGTTAGCTGCTTTTCCGGGATTGATCGGTTTGGCTTATATTGTATTCCACCTCTTTATTCCGCGTGAGCCAACAGTCTGAGTCAAGATTGCTTGTGGTCTACCTCATAAAATAAGGGTGGAGCATGAGGCTTGAACCTGGGTGCATTGCCGAGGGCAATTCAATCCATTCAGTATTTTTCCAATACCGGCTGGATGCGGACAATATGTGACCAACCGGCTGATATATACACCCGCTCACCTTTTGCTGTCAGGCTCAACACAGTGTTGAGCATGTGAGTATCACGTACATTATTAGCCTGTACGAATAATTCACCGAAGTAGCCAGGCAATTCGATACCGAAACTCTGATCTCGCCAGTCGGCGGCATCTGGAAAGTCCCGCGTCCAGATGCGATCGATGTCCGCAATCGAGGTGATGGCACCTTCGATACCGGTGCGTGCGCCTCTGTCTTCGATCAATTCAGTAACGATCTCGTCTGCTCCTGGTAAGCGGATCGTCTGTACACTGCCCCAGTAAGGACGCAGGATGATAAATAGCGCAACCTGCTCTTTTGAATAGTTTTGCAGGAGGCTTGAAATTTCATCCTCCTTGGACAATTCCCATGAATAATGGGGAATATCGCTCTTGCGCGCCAAATGGGCGACGAAGCCTGACTCACCGTATTTTTCTGTTGGGTCTTCAAAGTAAGGCAGAAGAAAGCCCAGTCTGCCTTCAACCAGTGCAATGGTGGGCGAAAACTCATCCCATGTTTTCTGGATCAGGCGATATTGCGGATCACCTGGAAGTCGCCCGTGTTCAGCGCCGAAGAAAAAGGCGCCGCCCTTGTTCAGGGGTTCCTTCTGCAAAACATAAGGGGGTAAAATTTCAGAGGCTTTTTCTTCATATGCCTGCCATGTCATGAACTCGTACTGCTGACTCTCTTTGTAAAGTGCAAAAGTATCAGGTGAGCGCCAGGCAGCGAAATATGCCCAGATAATACCGGCTGCAAGTAGTACGAACAGTAGAAAAAGAAACCGAAAGAAAAAGAATAAGCGCATCATTTAAATACTATATCTGTCTACGACAGAAGTACAATCGTTACCTCAATGGTCACGGTTCAGGCTTGACGAGATGGGGCTCCGCGTGAAAGCTGATGTCTGTCATGGAGTAAGGAAGATGTTTCCAGTTTTGATCACTATTGCACTCATTCAGACCGCCAGCGTCGAAGCTGATCCGGTTTTATATTGTGGTGAACCTGAGAATGCCGCTGTTGAGGCTGCCATCAGGGATGTAGAAGAGCAGATCAAGGCTGAAGACGGCCTAGAGGCCATTGCTGCAGCTGAGCGTGCGCTTCAAGCGGATGAGAACTGCATTGCGGCACATATGGCGATGCTGGATGCTATTCAGCAGCGCTTTGAAGAAGTTGGAGCCATGAAGGCTCTACCATTGGCTGGCAAATACAAGCGTTCGCTGGCGCGTGCTTTGGAAGCTGACCCAGACAATGTTGAAATCAGGGCACGAGAGATCGGGTTCCTGATCAATGCGCCAGGCATCGCTGGTGGTAGCAAGAGAAGAGCAAAAGAGCGCATCGAAGATCTGCGACAGCTCAATACAATCGTGGCAGCCGACATGGATGTCATGTTGGCAAAATCCGGCGGTGATAATGATGAGATCGCTGCGGCACTTGCTGCCTATGTTTCTATTGCGCCGGATGATCTTGGGGCACGTATAGAGCATGTACTATTCTTGCGAGAGGCAGGGCGGTATCGCGAGGCGGATGAAAAGATTGTGGAGTATGCCGCGACACCGGGTGATGATTTTTACCGGCTTGCGCTCCTGTTTTTGCGGGGTACCGTCCGTGTTCTCGGTGAGTATGAACTTGTTGAGGCAGAAGGTTTTTTCAAACAGTATATTGAAGAAATCGAAAGCGTGGATAATCAGCAGCTGCCAAACAAGGCAAGAGCGCTTGCCTACATTGGTGAAAGTCGTCAACTGCGTGAGGATATAGACGGAGCGATTCAAGCGTATGAAGACGCAATCGCTCTAAACCCTGAAGAGGAAAAAGCCATTAATGGCTTGGAAAGCCTTCTATAAGGAAGGAAATTCGTATCATGAAAATTCTTGCTTACTGTACTTCTTTGGTTCTCGTTGGTGTCATGTTAGGCGTTGCGGCATTCGGTTTTCTGATGGACCGTGCCATTACTGCAACCGGCATTCAGAACGGACCATGGGTGACTAACACAGCCTATGGAGATAGGGAGGCGCCCGCTTTGTTGAAAGCTGGTGTTGCAAAGCGTGGTCTCTTTGCGCTGAAAAGTACCGAGACAGTCTATTATACAGCTTACACAGATAGTGATGGTCAGGCTCTAAGCGATGCTTGCACTTATCGCGTGACTGGGCGGGCCCCCGCGACTCGGTGGTGGTCTTTCACACTTTACGGCGGTGATAATTTTTTGATCGACAATGAGGTTGATATTTATTCTGTCTTCATGGACCCGGTATCAATGAATGTTGATTTTACTATTTCGCCGGATGCTCCTGCAGGTGGTGGTGATTGGCTACCGAGCAAGGGTGGAGGGGAAATCTCGGTAACCTTGCGACTGTATAATCCAGAACCTGCTGTCTACGAGTCGCTTACCACAACACCGCTGCCCTCAATCGTCAGGGAGAGTTGCATATGACGCGGATTTTTTTCTGGCTGTTAGCTGTGGCAATTGTTGCTTTCGGGACTGTACAGGTTGCTGCGCATAAGATGCCAACAATCATTATGGCTGGCGCGATGAAGAAGCTGGAAGAGGGGTATCAAGCCAGCGCCAACGAATTTGGACATAGTGATCCGATAAAAGCAGATAATCAGCGTGTTGTTCGCCCTAGCCCTGACCTGGCCTACTCTATCTGTCTTTATGATCTGACAGATGGAGCCGTGGTTGTAACTGTTCCAAAGGCATCCAATTATCTATCTGTCGCTCTATATGACATGGGTACGAATAATTTTTTCCATATTAATGATGGTGAGATGACAAAGGATCTGACAAAGATCATGATTTTGCCGGAGCAAAGCGCTTCAGTACAGGCTTCTCAGTCTGATTATGAAGTTGATTCCTTTGCTTTCTCTCCGACAAAAGAAGGTCTTGTTCTGGTGCGGCGGGTGATGATGGATGAACAGGATTGGCCGGTCATTCAAGAAGAACGCAAACTGATGAAGTGTGAAGCGGTCAAGTTGGGCTGAGCTTTATGCCTCTTGCGCCGTCCTCTGTTTAGGTTCGTCGCCAGGTCGTACCGTCCGAGCTATCTTCAAAAATGATATTGTTGGCAGCCAGTTCATCACGAATTTCATCTGCGCGTGCGTAGTTCTTTTCTTTCCGCGCCTTCGCCCTTTCATCTAGTAAGGCGTCTATTATATCATCTGCAAGCCCATCTCCAGAACTGGTTCCTTTGAACCAGTTCTCAGGGTCATGTGAAAACAGACCGAGTAGATGTCCTGCCGCTAGTAACTCAGCCTTTGCCTGCGCGCGCTCGGGTGCGGTGGTTGCAGTTGCGGCGCGATCTCGCAGAGCATGGAGAGCGGCCATTGCTTCGGGAGTGTTGAGGTCATCCTGCAAGGCAGCCAGAATACTGGCCGGTACTTCGGTATCTATTGCTTCGATATCTGCCAAGTCGCTCAGGGTGCGATAGAAACGGTCGAGCTGCTTCTTGGATTGCTCCAATAAGCTGTCCGTCCATTCCAGTGGTTGTCGGTAATGTGCAGACAGGAGGGCAAAACGTAACACTTCTCCTTGCCAGGATTCCAGTAGTTCATGTGGTGTGACGATGTTACCCAGGGATTTGGACATTTTGTCCTTACCCATATTAAGAAAGCCATTATGTAGCCAAAATCTTGCTAATGGTACGCCCCCCGTATCATGCGCGCAGCAACTCTGGGCAATTTCGTTTTCATGATGCGGGAAGCGCAAATCCTGTCCGCCGCCGTGAATATCAATCGTATCTCCAAGTCCCGCACGGATCATGGCGGAACATTCCAGGTGCCAGCCAGGGCGCCCGCGTCCGGTAATGCCCCACGTAGAAGGCGCTTCCCAGCCTGGTTCATCATCCTTGCTTGGCTTCCACAAGACGAAATCTGCCGGGTCGTGCTTGTATGGTGCAACTTCTACCCGCGCGCCGGCGATAATATCATCCTGAGGCAGTTTTGAAAGATTACCATACTGATCAAAACTTTTGACGCTGAACAGCACATGGCCCTGTTCGGCATAGGCGTGCCCCTTGCCCAGCAGAGAGGAGACTAATCCTTGCATTTCTTCAATATGCTCTGTTGCTCGTGGCTCCTGGGTTGGCGCTAGGGTGCCAAGCGCCGCCATATCCGCGCGGTAAATATCTGCGTATTTCTCGGTAATTGCGCTGATCGGCTCACCAGTCTCCTGCGATGCACGTATAATCTTGTCATCAATGTCAGTGAAGTTGCGTGCATAAATGACAGCACTTTCGCCATACTGATGGCGTAAAAGGCGAAACAGCACATCGAACACCACAGGCGGGCGGGCATTGCCGATATGTGCATATGAGTAAACGGTCGGGCCGCAGACATACATCGTTACCTTGTTAGGATCAGCGGGCACAAAAGGCTCTTTTTTACCGGAAAAGGTGTTGAACAGGTGGAGTGTCATCGGGGTCTTGGGCTCGGATTGTGGTTGTAAGAATGCAAAACAGGGCGAATAAACTGCTGAGTGATCAACTTTCAGCAGAAGATAATACACATATATATCAATGGCTTATCTGTCATTTTGTCGGCCTGGTAAGGTAAATCACACAAAGGTTAGTGGCTTTTGCTTAGCCTGCCCCCTATCTTAAATCCAGCGGCTAGGCGGAATAACTCAAAATCCCCACAGACGCGAATGTGTAATCGCACTTAACGATAGGACAGGCCCATGAATGCCATTGCCTACGACACGATCACCCGTGACGAAAATGAAACCCCGAAATACGTCAGCTCTGCACCAACGCGTGCCGAAGCGGAAGAAGCCGTACGCACGCTGATCCGCTGGGCGGGCGACGATCCGCAACGAGAAGGTCTGTTGGATACGCCAAAACGCGTGACCAAGGCATTCCAGGAGTGGTTTTCGGGGTATGATGAAGATCCAGAAGCTATTCTTGCTCGAACATTTGAGGAAGTTGAAGGGTACGACGATATTGTTCTTATGAAAGACATTCGCCTTGAGAGCTATTGTGAGCATCACATGGCGCCGATCATCGGTAAGGCTCACATAGCTTATCTGCCTGAAGGTAAGGTTGTCGGCATTTCCAAGTTGGCACGATTGATTGATGCGTATTCAAAGCGTCTGCAAATCCAGGAAAAGTTGACAGCTCAGATTGCTGATACGCTGGAGCGTGTTCTGGAGCCGAGCGGCGTTGCCGTCATGATTGAAGCGGAACATCAGTGTATGTCGACCCGAGGCGTTCATAAGCATGGCGTTGATACAGTGACCACGCGCTTTACAGGCGTGTTCAAAGACGATACCAAGATGGAAGACCGTTTCCTACGGTTGATCCGCTCATAAAGTAGAGTGTGTGCCGGGGAGGCTGAAGCTTTTACCCGGCATTAACCGTCTTTCTTCAGCTAATTTTTACGCGTATTTCCTAGCTTGAACTTTCTTGTAATAGTCAGGCAGGAAGCTTCCGGTGAGTAACTCGTCCACAGATAATCAGACAAACGTGAAACTGATGGCTGAGTTTTGGCGCTCGCCGTTTGCTGTAGCTGCGGCTGTCGTCTTGACAGCACAAGTTATGATGATGCTCTATGGCGCGCTGACCGGACGAGACATGAATTTTGTCATGACAATGCCAATGCTGCTTATTGCAGCTATGATGCTTGTGACAGGAGTCTGGCCAGGCTGGAACTATATCAAACTGGGGCCAGACGGCTTCGAGCAACACGCAGGCTTAACCAGCAACACAACTGGCTGGGGCAAGGTTCAGAATATCAGAATTTTTAGCAATTGGGTCGAAATCCGCCACGTCGATGGCGATGAACCAGGGCAAAAGAAAGTCAGAACAATTCGCCTGCTGAACAGGTACGGTTTGCCAGCGCATGAGTTTGGCGATCTGGTCGAGCGTTACTGGCGCGCGGGCCGTTATAACGAAGTTTAGCTGGTCCCTTTAAGATACAGTCGGTAAGAGAGCAGCACGCGTTCCGCGTGCTTTCTTTTTATGGATTGTCCCATTGTCTGAGCCAGTAACTTACCGCCGAGCGTTGCAGCTTGCTGTGCCTGCGAGCATCGCCTCGCTGATAACCCCCATTCTCGGTTTGACTGACGCTGCCGTTCTTGGTTATTCACCAAGGCCTCTGGATGTCGGGGCAGTGGGGCTTGCGGCTGCGATCTTTTCTCTCCTCTTCTGGACTTTCGGGTTTTTGCGGATGTCTACCGCTGGTCTCACAGCGCAGGCGATTGGATCGGATGATGAAGCGCTGGCACGACGTACGCTTGCGCAGTCAGTAGCGCTGGGGGCACTGATCGGTTTGATACTTGTCGTGCTTCAAAAGCCGCTTGGGGATCTTTGCTTCTGGTTTATGACCCGGGGCACTAGTGTGGTACCGGAGACGATCAGTGCTGCCGATGACTATTACGTGGTGCGTATCTGGGGAGCACCTTTTGTGTTGGCGGCGTCTGGCATGATGGGGTGGCTGACAGCGCGCGGCCGCACGGATATGCTGATGGTAATCGCTGTATTGACGACAAGCCTTAATGCTGGTCTCGATGCGTTGTTCGTCCTTTATTATGATCTGGGAGCTGCAGGCATTGCAATAGGTACACTGATTGCAGAAATTTTCAGTGCCTGTTTAGCTGCGCTCGCTATTGTGCTGCTGCTACGCCGATCAGGTGGTCTCGATGCGCACTGGCAGGGTATGGATTACTTTTCTGTCAGAGCGTTGAAAAGACTTCTGTCCGTCAATCTCGACATCTTTATACGTACATTTATTCTCTCAGTTTCCTATGTCTACTTTATCCAGCGCAGCGGTGTGTTTGGAGATCTGACTCTCTCAGCAAATCAGGTACTGATGCAGTTCTTTCTGGTCACCGGCTTGGCCCTTGATGGCCCCGCCATCGCAGCTGAGACCTTGGTTGGCCAGGCGTTAGGGCGAAAATCTGAAATGCAACGTCGGCGGGAATTTCGTGATGCGGTGCTGAAGACATCCATTATTGGAGCGGTCGGTGCTTTCCTGTTGTGCGGCATGTATTTTGTACTAGATGATATATTGCTTGATCTGGTTGCGCCTGATCCGGCAATTAATACTGCAGCCCGAGAATATTTCATCTGGATTGCGCTTAGTCCGTTGGCGGTGGCGGCTGCTTTCCAGTTTGATGGCATCTATATTGGCGCCACGCGTTCACGCGCCCTGAGAAATTCGATGATTGTCTCAGCGCTACTTTATTTGTTGATGATTAGTATATTGACGGATCCATGGGGAAACCATGGATTATGGGTTGCCTTCCTGGCCTATATGCTTGTGCGTGCTGCCACGCTGGCACTGGCCTGGCCTGGCTTTGCCTTCCTTCTGGAGCAGGGGCAGAAAGAAGGGCCCGCATAGATTGCCACCAGGGAGGGTTGGCGATCTATGCGAGCCAAGGTTTTCGGTTTAACGGATTAGCCAAGCATCACTGCTGCATAAATTGGCGCGGCTGAAAGGGCGGCAAAAATCATTGTCACGGTCAGGAAGCTACTTGCAAAAAATTTAGTCATGTCAGATCTCCTTTGGGGGTCTCAATCTCTGATGAGTTGAAGATAGGCCTTTGAAGGCCATCATTGAAATGGATAGATAATATATGTAAAATTCATATCATGAATTTAGCCGGTATGGATTTGAACCTGTTGATCGTCTTTGACGCCGTGATGCGCGAGCGCAATGTGACCCGTGCCGCAGACCTGGTCGGGTTGTCACAACCGGCTGTTTCCAATGCGTTAAGCCGATTGCGGCATCACCTGAAAGATGAGCTTTTTATTCGCTCTCCCGAGGGAATGAAAGCAACACCCCGCGCCTTGGAGCTTGCAGAGCCGGTGCGAACAGCGCTCCATAATCTGGAGGTGGTGTTGGATCCGCCGGAGTTTGATCCGCTGACGTCACGGCGCTCCTTCAAAGTGGCGGCGATGGATTATGCAACATCTGTCATCTTCCCGCGGATCGTCGATCAGATGACAGAGCTGGCACCTGAGATAAATTTGCGTGTCCTGCCGCCGGACGATGCGCTGGATGCATTGGATAATCAGTTAGCAGATTTTGCCCTGATCCCAATGCCTGATCCTCCAGAACGTTTTGATTTTGAAACATTGGGTGGAGAGACATTTGTTTTGTTGATGCGCGCAGGGCATCCGTTGGCAACTGGAAAGTTGACCCTGGAGCGGTTCGTTGAATATCCCCATCTGCTTGTTTCTTTGCGTGGCGAAGCGACAGGCTTTGTAGATGATGCCCTGAAAGATCATGGCCTGACGCGGCGTGTTGCGATGACAGTGCCGCAGTTTTCCATGACGCCGCAGATTTTGGCTGCAACTGATATGGTGCTGACGGTACCGAAAGGGCTGGCCGACACATATGGTCCGGCTTATCAATTGATACAGCGCCCTGCTCTGGTTTCGGGCCCACAGGAATTCAGTACACTGCAACTTATATGGCATCGCCGCTTGGCTAGCCACCCGGCGCATAATTGGTTCAGGGAAACATTTCTGAGGTTGGTCAGGGCGGGCCGTGGCAGTCAGAAAATCAGCCAAAAAGAAAGCCAGACGTAATCAATGCCAAGCCGCCGATTATGGGTAGCCCAGCATAAATGGCGAGGTGGCCAATCAACCCGGGTGTTTCGCCATAAGTTTGCTTCATGTTTTCAAGTTGGTCAAAAAAGGAGGGCTGCGCAAACGTCATCCACAGGTTGAAAAGGCCCAGTAGCATGATCCCGACACCAATTAGCAGGTTCAAAGTCATGCATTGGCTCCTAGCGAAAAGCCCTTGCCACATTCGATCAATAGCTGACCTTCAAGGCCTGCTGCCCGATGTGGGTGAATTTTCTGATATTCTGGGTCACTCATCATGGTAAGCATTGCCGTAGTATCAGGATACTGAACGATAGCTGCTGCATCCCAAATATCTTCCATCTGGCCAATCAACATGCCGCGCACTTCACCACCGAAAATGAAACTGCCGCCGAGTGCAGGAATGATCTTCTGCATGCCTGCGCTATAAAGGGCATATGCTTCTTTGCCTGACAGAGATGTCTCGCGGCCGTCTTCGTATTCTGCCTTTTCCCGAAACTTCAGCAGGTTGAGCATGAAAATGGCGGCGCCTGTCTGGCGTGCCTGAAAAGCCTTGATCTGTTCTCCGGTTGGCTGAACTGCATTTTTCATCTCTTGCGGACCTCCATATAGTGTGCGGCTAGTATATCTAAAGCCGAAGTGAAAAACACCGATAGTCGTCAGTTGACCGCTGATGATGTGTCGAGAAAGAGATAGGCATGTCCGAATTTGTTACGCCAGTATTGGAGACGGGCCGCCTGCGTTTGCGTGGCCACAATGCGGCGGATCTGGAGGCTTCCATGGCCATGTGGAATGAACTGGAGGTCTATCGTTTTATCTCGGGTCAGCCTGGCACAAAGGCTGAATGTTGGTCACGGCTGATGCGCTTTGCAGGGCACTGGGCCTTGATGGGATGGGGGTATTGGCTGGTTGAAGAGAAAGAAACTGGCAGCTTTGTCGGCGAGGTTGGTTTCAGCGAATTCTATAGAGTGCATGAGCCGAGCATTGAGGGCTCCATGGAAGCTGGCTGGGTGCTGATGCCCGCCCACCATGGCAAAGGCTATGCGACAGAGGCGGTAACCTGCGCTATCCGATGGGCGCGCCAGCATTTTCCTGATTTGTCAATCACATGCCTGATACATCCGGAAAATGCCGCCTCCATTCGTATTGGTGAGAAATGCGGCTTCAAAAAACGATGCGTTGGTACTTTCAAAAGTGAGCCCTCTCTTGTGATGGACTGGCAGGGCTGATCCCGGGTTTCAGAAAATGCTCAACAATCGCCTTTTCTTGTTCTAGTCTAAGATTGATGCGTTCAAATGCGCTCAGGGGTAACAGTTGGGGTATTGTTCAATGACGAGATTTCTTGCATTTCTGCTTGGGGTTGCGGGGGCTGTAGGTGCCTCTCAAGCGCCGGGGTTCACGCTGCAATACATGCAGAACCTGAATGGGCGCATTGATGAATTGCGACCGTTAGTCGAAAAGTTCGACGCTGATGTCGGACGATTTGGCTATACGAGAGCTCAAGCCATGGCAGAATGCCGTGAGGCAACAGGGTTGTTAAATGCCTTGTGTGACAGCTACCGCAGCACGGTTGTGCGCTACGAAGAGTTGTCAGCTCATTACGCTGAACTCACAACAGTTTCCGACTACATGCAGCCTGTTACCCTCGCAAAAACCCACAAACAGGATATCGTCGAATCTGTTATGGAAGAATTTGAGCCTGCAGTCCCAAGCACGATGACAGGTGCGGCTTATGCCGGTGGCGGTTTTGTGGTTTTCTGGCTGCTGGCATCAGTGTTGTTTGCAATCATCACAGCGCCTTTTCGTCGCCGGGACTGACTACGGTTGTATCCTCAGGTGAGAGGTGTGCGGATGGCATAGTATCTTTGTGTTTGCAAAGTGCGCGATTTCATGCCATCCGAAAGCTATTATGATCAACTAATATAAATACTGCATTTTCGCAGCTACTAGATATTTCCCCTCTCGGGGTTACTTCCCAACTGTATTAGACGTATCAATCAGGTATGACCTCTCCTTCGCAACCTTCGTCGGATTCCCTCACCCATGGTAACATATTCAAGCGGTACGGGCTGACTATTTCGATTACGCTGGCTCTTTTGCTGTTCGAAAATGCCCTTGAAATACTGATTCCATATTTAATGGGGCGGGCCATAGACGGTCTGGTCGGCGGTAACACAGTGCCCTTGTGGCAATTCACCGGTGTTATTTTCGTCCTGCTAGCTGTGGGAATAGGACGCAGAGTCTATGATACGCGTGCCTATGGACGCATCTATCGTGAAGCTGCTGGCCGTACTGCCGAGCGGGAGGTGTCTAAAGGAGCACCAACATCACGCGTAACCGCACGTGTAAATTTTGTATACGAATTCATTCAATTTTTCGAGTTGATGCTACCGATGGGGCTAACTGCAAGCATTACCTTGTTAGGGGCAATTGTCATGCTTGCGATCATTTCTCCATTGCTCAGCATATTAACCTTATTAGTGGCTTTTGTGGTGGCTGCTATTTTCTTCATATCTCGTAAGAAGATTGAACGTTTCAACAAGGGGGTGAATGATGAAATGGAGCGCCAGGTGGATGTGCTTGAAACGCGTAATGCGACCAGGATCAATCATCACTTTGCTGCTTTGGTGCGCTGGCGCATCCGCCTTTCTGATCTTGAAGCAGCAACATATGGGGCTTCTTATTTTGTGGCTCTCAGTCTGCTGACAGGTGCGATTTATGTCCTGATTGCGGTTGAGGAGAAGACTATCGGCGCCGCTTTTGCTGCCCTGACATATGTGCTTCAATTTACCGACGCTATTGTTATGCTGCCGTATACTTATCAAGAGTTTATCCGCACAAGCGAGATAAGTGGAAGGTTAGAGCGGGATTAGATATGAAGCGGGCTGATTTTCTCCTTTATTGTGGTGCCATTGTGGCTGCGGGATACCTAATTACAGAGTTTTTAGTTGTACCATTTCCGACGGTAGCCATCTGGAAAGCTGCAGGCATCGTTCTCTTTGGTCTTTATGCTCTAGCAAACGGTGCTCGGCTTGCAGCGGCAGGCCTTTTTTTCTCTGCCGCCGGTGATGTGTCACTTGCCCTGCTTGTACCAAATTTTGTGGCTGGGATGGTGTTCTTTGGAATCGCGCATGTTCTGTATACAATAACCTTTTGGGAGTTGATACGGCAAAAGGGGCGTGATCCACAAGGCGTACTAGTTCTGCCGGTATTGATTGCCTTTTCTCTTGCAGCTCTTGTCTGGTTCCTGCCGGGTATGGACGCATTATTGATCCCAGGTCTGGGGTATCAGGCGATCATAACCGTGATGGTTCTTATGGCTTTCTTGTCTAGAGCGCCGTTGATCGCAAAGCTGGGTGCCGCGCTCTTTATGTTATCAGATACACTGATTGCTTTTGGGCTCTATCGGGACATTACAGTCCTCCCTGGTAGCGTTTGGGTCACCTATGCTGCTGCCCAGTTCCTGCTCGCGAAGGGGTTTGTGCAAGCGCGCAGCGAGTAAATGATATAGGCAGCATAACACCATCTGGTCGTGTAATTTGTGATATACCATTACCTAATGAAAAGGAGAGGAAAGACCATGATCGAGACGCCAGAAAATGAAATGATACTGACCAATATTGCAAACGGTATCCGTACAGTAACGCTGAACAGGCCTGAAGCGCTGAATGCGTTCCGTCCCGAAATGCTGCATGCCTTACGGGACGTTTTTCGAGCTGCGGAAACTGACGGCGAAACAAAGGTTATTGTGCTGGAAGGTGCGGGGCGTGCTTTCTCTGCCGGTGTCGACCTCAAAGTGCTGCAGGGTGTCACGCCAGTGGCTGGAAAGATCAGCGGTGTCTTTGATGAACCGGCCTATGAAGCGGCAACCGTGATACGCCAGTGCAGCCTGCCAGTTATCGCTAAAGTGCATGGTGCATGCTTTACGGGGGCTCTCGAGATCGCGCTGCATTGCGATATCATCTACACTACGGCTGATACAAAATTTGGAGATACCCATGCCAAGTTTGGTATCCGCCCAACATGGGGCATGACCCAGACTTTGCCGCGCGCTGTTGGTATGCGTCGAGCTCGTGAACTCTCCTTCACGGCAAGGACGTTTCTGGGGCAGGATGCAGTGAACTGGGGGCTTGCCAATGAGGCTTGTGAAAATAAGGAAGCATTGGACGTGCTCGTGACGGAGCGTGCCAGCCAGATTGCCGCAAATTCCAGCGCGGTCATTGCGGCGTATAAAGACCTTCATCAGGTTTCGCAGGAAAACCGTCCTCTGGAAGAAGCTATCGCCGAAGAGCAAGCGCGTGAGTATCCGGACATTACAGATACAGAAGAGCGTCTTGCTGATTTCCGTTAGCAGACCAGCCTACTGTTTGGGGAAATTGTGATAGGTTTTGCCCCGGTTCAATCGGATTTTAACTCCCTTATGGCATCTTACCACCGGTGAATTCTTAAGACGGTGGTAACCATGCGGCGTGGGTTGAAAGTCAAGCGGTCAACATTGTATCCGAGTGTCATTGCACTCGTATTGGCATTTCTTCTGGGGGTTATTCTGCACACCCCTGAAAAAGCCTATGCGATTTCCGAAATTCTTGGTTTACCGGGGGAAGCGCAATACTTCTCATTACACCGCCAGACCACCTATGGGGAAGCTGAATGGCATGACGAGCAACGCGACGGCGCCAAGGTTTACCTCATTGGCGATAGTATGCTGGCGGGCCATGATGTCTCTGATCTGGCAGATAGTGTGTTGAATGTTGCTGTGGGGGGCGAGCGTGCAGCCTGGTTGGTGAAGGAGACAGATCAGCTCTCTTTCACCCGCAAGGGGGCTTGCGTGGTTATCAATCTTGGCATCAATGATCTTGCGTATGGTGCTCATCCTATGGATGTCGCAACGCACCTTGATGACTTGCTAAGCCAGTATGAGGGGCAGAAGGTATTGCTTGGTGAAGCTTTGCCGGTAACTCAGATATTCACCATCATGAATAGTGAAAAACTCAACCCTGTCATCCGTCAGCTGAATGCGCAGGTTAATAAAGTCTGCGCGGCGCATCGTCACTGTACGCGCTTGGCATGGTATGAACAGTTCATAGACGAAAAAGGTGTGCCTAAGTCTGAGCTATTCAGAAATGATGGCATACACTTAAGCCGTTCTGGCTATGCAGTCTTCGGGCAAGTGTTGCGTGCTAGACTGAAGGAGCAGGCATGTCTGTGAGCAAGTCCACTCGGTTTGAGGAGCTGGATGTCCTGCGCGGCCTTGCGGCCTTTGCGGTTGTACTGGTGCATTTTTTGCCGCTCTATGATCATCTGTACGGTCATGCGACACCGGTTTTCTGGCCCGCATCCGACAATCTGGAAACCCTTAAATATTATGGGGTGATTCCGGTGAGTCTGTTTTTCATGATTTCCGGTTTTGTGATTTTCATGACTCTGGAGCGTGTCTCAAGCACAGCTGACTTTGCCGTGTCGCGTTTCTCCCGTTTGTTTCCAGCCTACTGGGTGTGCCTGACACTGACAATTATCGCGACGGCCTTGTTGATGCCCTCCGCGATGCTGCCTGCGTCTGACATTGCTGTGAACTACACCATGTTCCAGCGCTTCTTTGGTGTACCCCATGTGGATGAGGTTTACTGGACGCTTTATGTGGAGTTGAAGTTCTACATCCTCATGGCACTGATTTGCCGTTTGGGCTGGATTGGCAAGATCACCCATATCTGTGCTGGCTGGCTGGTGCTGGCCGTAATTGCCGAGATTGCCGGCTTTAAGGGTCACTCCGTCGCATACGTGCTGTATGATTTTCTCATTCTTGAGTGGGCACCGTTCTTCCTTTCCGGTATCGCCTTTTACCTTCTCTGGACCGGGCGCAGGGAGCACCTCATCCACGCGACCCTCGCGGGCAGTGTCGCAGCGAATTTCCTGATCGCACCTTTATGGGCGGCAGTCATTCAGGCAAGTTTCTGGGGTGTGTTCTGGCTTGGCATAACCGGACGGCTGTCTTTCATCATCTGTCGCCCACTCGTGTTCCTTGGCACGATTTCTTATAGTCTGTACCTGGTGCATCAAAATATCGGCTTTTATTTGATCAACTGGCTGCAAGGGCATGGCATCGGCGTTATTGTCTCTATCATATGCGCGACGGCGCTTGGCCTTGTTCTGGCAACAGCCGTCACATTCTTGGTCGAAAAACCTGCCTTGCGCTGGATCAGACAAGCCTGGAAGAAGGTGAAGGCTTCAAGAGAAGAGAAAGCTCTTGCACCTGCCAGCGCAAGAGCGATCTAGGATTTCATCTCTTATTCGTCGCCTTTGAAGAGAATGACTTTCTGATGCGGGAAGGGGATTTCGATGTTGGCGTTATCAAGGCCTTTTTTGACAAGTTCCGGTACTGAGTACAGGACGTCAAAATAGTGCTCGCCTTTGCAGAACGGGCGTACCAGAAAATCGACTGAAGAGTCGTTTAAAGTTTCTACCTCTACAAAGGGCGCCGGGTCATCCAGTATATGGGGGTGGTTGCGTAATGCACTCAAGATAACTTCTTTCGCGGTATCAATTTGTTCATCGTAGGCAATGCCAAAATGCATGTCGACGCCGCGAACGGGGTGGTGGCTATGATTGATAATCTGCTCACCCCATATCTGGCTATTGGGAATAATAATATGCTGATTGTCGAAAGTCTGCATGATCGTTGTGAACAGATCAATTTCGGTCACATTTCCGAATTTTCCGGCTGCTTCAACAAAGTCGCCGACTTTATACGGTCGGAAAATCAGCAGCATGACCCCGGCGGCGAGATTGGAGAGCGCGCCCTGAAGGGCCAGGCCAACAGCGAGGCCCGCCGCGCCCAGTAAAGCCACAATGGAAGTGGTCTCAACACCAAAGCGGTTCAGGACAGCGATAAACACAAACGCAAGTATGATATACTTGGCGATACTGCCCAGAAAGCGGAACAGTGTATCATCCAGCTTTTCGTGTCGCTCGCCGATGCCTCTTACAAACTTGGCAACGCGCCCGGCGATCCAGAAACCAATAATAAGTATTAGGATGGCCAGTAGGAGGTTCGTTCCCCAGGCTATCGCGCCGGGCAGATATTGGTTTACGTCCAGGCTATCAAAAAAGTCGGTCATTTTTCACCTTCGTCTTTCGCAGTCATGTAGCTCATTTGATGTGAATTAAGAGAGAACAGTCGTTAGATGCGCTTACCTACCGCGCAGATGGCATTGTAGAAACTGCATTGTGGGCAAGCCTAACCGAATTCGTTAACCGGCGTTAACCTTTTGTTTGCAACTGGCTGGCAAACTGTTCGTCAATGATTTGGTAACCTTTACTGCCGAAGAGTTAACATTATGAGCCGAACCGCTAGCGCCCATCGCGGAAGCTATGAAACGCCTGCCCTGGAAATGGCAGGTCAGGCTGTGCGTGCGCTTATTATGCGTGCTGGTGGCGGCGCGCTGATTTTGTTGGCTGTCATGCTGTTGATCTCCGTGATCAGCTATTCAGTCAGTGACCCCAGTCTTAATAATGCGACTGCTCGCGAAGTACGTAATCTTTTCGGAACAACCGGTGCAAACATCGCAGATTTCATGCTGCAGCTCATGGGCGGTGCCGCATTGCTTCTACCTGTGACAATGGCCGTCTGGGGGACGAATGCGTTCTTCCATGGTGCGCCAGAGACAACTCCAGCACGTGCCTGGTGGCGGTTTTTTGCCTGGGGCCTTGGCGTTTTGTGCATGGCGGGATTTGCCGGGTGCCTGCCCTTGACTGTCGACTGGCCGTTTCGTGTCGGCATGGGCGGCCTTTTGGGCGATGGCATGTCGGCGGTGTTGGTGGCCCCATTCAAGATGATCGGCATACCTGGCGCGTCAATCCTTGCAGCGGGTATCTATCTGTTTCTCAGCACATTCTTCACCTGCTTCGCATGTGGTGTTCGGCGCGACCATATTGAGGCTGGTGGCGAAGCTGCCCTGATTATCGCAGATGAAGTTCGCTACAGGGCGGAACAGGTTGTCGCCTGGCACATTGCCCGGTTTGAAGAAATGCGCGACCGGCAGCGTGACGTCGAAGATGAGGTTGAGGAAGAGCTCGAAGATGAAGAGGAAGAAGAGCCGGGCAGTCATCTCAGTGTGGTTGAGGTTGAAGAAGAAGAACCTCATGAAGTTGAGGAGGAATTATCTCCTGCGGCGCAACGTAGAATCATTCGTAAGCAGAAAAAACAGAAATCCAGCAAGCGCGAACAGGCTGAATTGCAGCCTGAGTTTCCAACTTTCAGTGCCGAGGATTATCGCCTGCCGCCATTGAATTTGCTGGCGAAGCCTGACCCCGGCAATCAACTCGAAGTATCTGATGAAGCATTGGAGCAGAATGCACGGATGCTGGAAACGGTTCTCGCGGATTTCGGTGTGCGCGGCGAGATCATCAATGTACGTCCGGGGCCGGTCGTGACCCTGTATGAGCTTGAGCCCGCTGCCGGTGTAAAATCTTCCCGCGTTATCAATTTGTCGGACGATATTGCCCGCTCCATGAGCGCCGTCGCCTGCCGCGTTGCCGTGGTGCCAGGGCGCAACGCTATTGGAATCGAACTGCCAAATCAGGACCGGGAGATGGTATTCTTCCGCGAGATGATGTCTTCGCCAGAATTTGAGCGCAGTGGTGGCTCGCTGACTTTGAGCTTGGGCAAGAATATCGGCGGCGAAGCTGTCTTTGCTGACCTTGCCAAGATGCCGCATTTGCTGATCGCCGGGACAACAGGCTCAGGTAAATCTGTCGGGATCAATACGATGATCCTGTCGCTCTTGTACCGGCTGCCACCCGACCAGTGTAAGCTCATCATGGTTGATCCGAAGATGCTGGAGCTTTGGGTCTATGAAGGGATTCCACATCTCCTCGCGCCAGTGGTGACGGATCCGCGCAAAGCTGTCGTCGCACTGAAATGGACCGTGCGCGAGATGGAAGAGCGTTATCGCCAGATGTCCAAGCTGGGCGTGCGAAACATCAGCGGCTTCAATGATCGGGTGCGCGAAGCTGACGAACGAGGTGAAGTTCTCACGCGCAAGGTGCATACCGGCTATGATCAGGAGACAGGTGATCCTGTCTATGAGATAGAAGAGCTGGATTATAAGCCCATGCCATTCATCGTTGTTGTCATCGATGAAGTGGCTGACCTGATGATGGTTGCCGGTAAGGATATTGAAGGCATGGTCCAGCGCCTTGCCCAGATGGCGCGGGCGGCAGGCATTCACATGATCATGGCGACCCAGCGTCCGTCGGTCGATGTCATTACAGGTACAATCAAGGCAAATTTCCCCACACGGATTTCTTTTCAGGTAACATCAAAAATTGATTCACGCACAATTCTGGGTGAGCAGGGGGCGGAGCAACTGCTGGGGCAGGGTGATATGCTCTTTATGGCAGGCGGTGGCCGCCTGACGCGTGTCCATGGTGCTTTTGTTGCTGACAAGGAAGTCGAAAAAATCGTTGCCCATTTGAAAAAACAGGGCAAGCCGGATTACGTCCAGGAAGTTACCGAGATGTCTGATGAGGATGGCGGGGCAGTGGATGCGCTGGGCCTGTCTGTCGGTGGCAATACGTCCTCTGGTGATGCGCTGTACGATCAGGCCGTTGCAGTTGTGGCACGTGATCGCAAGGCGTCAACCAGCTACATCCAGCGTCGGTTGCAGATAGGTTACAACCAGGCCGCAACCCTGATCGAGAAGATGGAAGATGAAGGCATCATCTCATCCGCCAATCATGCCGGTAAACGGGAAGTCCTGATTGGCGAGGACGCTGCCTGACGCAGCCGCATAATCGGTCTATCCTACTTCGGCGTTTACCCGCTCCAATTCCGTGATAAGGTCTTCTGATAACAATAAGAAGGTGTTCGATATGTCTTTGCGGTTTCTGACTGTTTTGCCTGTGCTGGCTTCATTTTTCTTCTTTTCGTGGGCGGGCCACGCGTCAGCTCAATCCATCGACTTTGGCGATGACAGCAGTGAGTGGGCAAATGATGGAGAATGCGATGACCCCCGTTTTGAGGGTGATGGCATGGCAATACTGAATATCGATGATGATATCCTGCGGGATGCGACAGATTGTCGCGAAGCTTATGAGGCTGGTACAATTCGTCTGGCAGGCGCTGATATCGATTATGGTGATGACTCAAGCACCTGGGCCAATGACGGCGAATGTGATGATCCGCGCTTTTCGGGAACAGGCATGGCGGAAACACTTCTTGATTCTGACCGTGGTGCTGACGCAACAGATTGCAGAGCAGGTGTTGAGCGCGGTGACCTGACATTTACGGGCGACCGCCAGACCGTTCAGCGCTCTGATGGCATCTATTTTGGGGATGACAGCAGCGAATGGGCGAATGATGGCGAATGTGATGACCCGCGCTTTGCTGGTGAAGGAATGGCTGCGACATTGCTTGATGAAGATATTAACCGGGATGCCAGTGACTGCCGTGCCGGTGTTGAGCGCGGTGAGTTGAGATATAAAGGCGTCAACTGATTACTGAAGTTTGTAACCGGAGTTATGATGATGCGTTTGATCAGTGTTTTTCTTCTCGGCCTCTGCGTTATGGCTGCGTGTGCCCAATCTGCATCCGGCATAGCCCCGGAGTCACAAGCACGGGCGACCGCAGTAAGTGCGTATGATCCGGAAACCGCGTTTCAACCTTCCAACAGAGAGATGGAAGAGGTAGATGAGGTGCTGAAACGCGCGGCGGACGATGACAAGTTGGCGCTCATCGTGATGGGTGCCAACTGGTGTCATGATAGCCGCGGATTTGTAAAGACACTGAACAACAAGCGTCTCGGGCAGGTTATATCAGATCGCTATGAAGTGCTGCTGGTAGATGTCGGGTACTTGCAACGTGGTCGCGATGTTATCGAGCGCTTCGGGATGCCGGTGATTTATGGCACCCCCACGGTTCTGGTGGTTGATCCTGAAGCCGAGCTTCTTATCAACCGTAATGACATGCACCGCTGGCGCGATGCGGCGCGCATCGATGTCGATGAAGCTATCACCTATTTTACATCAATGGCGACACCATCGGCACTGGACGAAGCTGCGGCCGCACATGCAGAAGTGGAGCCTGCTCTGATGGCATTATATGCAGAGATTGATGCCTTCGAACGCGCGCAAGCCGCCCGCATTTATGGCGGTTTTGCCCGACTAGCCCCTATGCTGGCAATGGATCACAAGGATCGCCCCGATCACTTCAATGATGAGTGGGATCAGGTTCGTGATTTGCGCTATGCGATCACAGGCGATCTTGCGGATCTGCGTGCCGAGGCGCGTCGCCGTAGTGAAGCCGGAGAAACAGACATTTCCCTTACCTATCCCGATTATCCGGCTTTCAGTTGGGAGTGAAAGCAGAAACAAATGAAAAGGGCAGCTGCCTCAATGGCAACCGCCCTTCTTGGCTTCCCTGATTATCAGATATCAATCAGCGATAGGCACCAGCAGGTAAGCCGGAACACTTGCATAGGCGACGTTCAATTCTGACCCGTAAGACGTATTAGCTTCTGCCATCCGGATAGTGTCTGCGACCTCAAGATTGGCCATTTCGACCACCAGGATAGCACTGGTTTTCTGTTCAGCCATCTCGGCCAGTTTGGCAGAGTTTGCCTTTGTCATTTGCTCAAGAAAAGCCGTGAAGTCCTGTGTTGCGGGGGCTTCTTCGGCATTTGCAGGTGTCAGCATAGCTGCTGCTGCGATGGTCAGGGCGGCGGCTGTTTTTGTGAGGGTTGTAAGCATTTCTTCTCTCCTTTGTTGATGATCTGACCCTAGCTGGCATTAACCATCTTGGCTGTGATGTGGGTCACAGTAAGCGCTCACTCACAATAAAATTTTAGCAAATCACTCTCCTGCCCGACTTTGCTGTTCAGGATGGGATAAGCCAGAAGATCAGAGGCAAGGTCATCATCGAAAAGACGGTCTGCACAGCGATGAGGTTAGCGGACAAGGTTGTGTCACCGCCAAGCTGGCGGGCCAATACAAAGCCGTTAACAGCAGTCGGAACGCCGCTTGCAATTACGATACAGGCAAGCTGGAAGCGATCGAGATCCATCAAAGTCCCTAATGCCAGTGCGATCAATGGCATGAGGATCAGCCGAACAGCTGACCAAAGGGCCGTACGTATGCCTGACTGCCATAAGGCTGGCAGGTTGATGCCGGCACCGGCTGCCAGCAGACCGAGGCCTATTGAGCCAGCTGCGAGAAGATCGATTGCCTCCCCGAGCGGGCCTGTCGGCGCAAGCCCGGTAATGTTGAGTGCAGCGCCGACGATGCACGCCAGAACCAGTGGGTTACTTGCAAGAGCTTTGATCGGCTTTGGTCTTTGACCATCGGGGTTTTCGCCAAAGTATATAAAGGCATACACCGATAATATGTTGGCTGTAGGGATCATGGCGGCAGCGGCGATGGCGATCAGTGCCAATCCGGCCTCACCATACAAAGAGCCAGCGATTGACAGAGCGATAAACGTATTCCAGCGCACATTGGACTGGATAATGCTCCCAACTGTGGAGCGTGTATACTTTTGTGAAAGGTGCATCAGGGGGAGAGCGAGCAAACCAATCGCGCCCATGATAAGTTGTGTTGCGAACAAGACTCCCATCATCAGCCATGGCGCATGATCGAAAGGTGCGCGCGCCAGTGTGACAACAATCAGTGCAGGGAATAGAACCCTGTAGCATATCAGGTCAATCGCCCGCCAGCCATCGGCTGCGATAATTCGCCAGCGGGCGAGGCACTGGCCGAAGCTGACAAGCATGATAACTGGTAGAAGCGCAAGGAGGAAAGTCATCCATTTGCGCTAGGTGGTGATTATGAATGTGTCAACCAGCAGACGACAACAGTTGGATACTGTGGGGTCTGGCGTTCCTTGTAGACTTCTCATAAGACCATGAGAGGCTTGGTTTCTCTGTTGAAATGTAGCCGAGCACATGAATTTTCGGAGTGTGATGTGGCTCAAGGAAGTAAGATAAAAATAAAATTTACCGATGTCTGGAAGGGCTTCAATCCTGGCGGATATCCGCTTTGGCAACATCTGCAGGCAAACTTTCCCGTTGAGTTATCGGAAGAGCCTGATTTTCTCATTTTCAGTATAAATGGTGCAGACCATCTGAACTATAATTGTGAGAAAATATTTATCACGCATGAAGCGGCCTTTCCGGATTTCCGCTGGTGTGATTATGCCATTACCTTCCGTCCGGATATCGACAATCCACGACATTTGTATTTGCCCAATTTTGCGCTTCGCCCGGGGTATGATCGAGTGGATCAGCTGCTTGATCGTCATCTACAGGATGCAGGAGACATTCTGTCCGGTAAGAGTCGTTTTGCGGCTTACCTCGCTTCTAATGGTAATGCGAGAATGCGCGAGGATATTTTTGATATACTATCTGTCTACAAACAGGTTGATAGCGGTGGACGGCATCGGAATAATATCGGCGGCCCTGTGCCGCCAGCTCAAACGTGGGATTTCCTCAGTTCTTCAAAATTTATTATCGCCTGCGAGAATTCCATTTCACCAGGATATGTGACCGAGAAATTGGGTAATGCCCTGTTGGCTGACTCCATTCCGATTTATTGGGGAGATGATTTCGTGAATAATCTATTCAATAAAGATAGATTTATCAATGCACGGAATTTCACCTCCCTCGAGGAGCTGAGTACTTATGTCCAGATGCTTGATCAAGCTGATGACAAATATAAAGAGATTTTGAGACAGCCCTGTTTGAAAGACAACCAACGCCATACCTGTCTTGAGCGATCATACTTGATTGATTTTTTTGAAGGAATTTTCAGTGGCCAGATGCAGAACAATCTTAAGCCTGACTATTCGTCTGACTTTTATGCGCAGCAGAATGGCTGGCATCGCCGTTATATGAAGGTACCCATGACTGCAGGGGAGCTTGATAAGTTGGAAGCAGCTCGCAAGGATTATCTGCAGCAAGGCCTGCTCGATACACGTTTTACGAAAGCAATGCGTGCTGATCTGGAGCCACTTTCTTCGCCAGACTGATAAGGCTGTTCCTATTGGCTGCCCTTGGTTATAACTACAGAAAACAGGAGGAGACAGGCATGGATAGGCGTGAGTTTTTGAAGGGGACTGCCGCAACGGCGGCTCTTGCTCTGACTGGTGGATTGAGTGCTGCTCGGGCGCAGATAGATGATTTTGCGACGTTGGATGGCATGGCGCAGGCAAAGCTGGTGCGCGATGGCGCTGTTACACCACTGGAACTGGTGGATGCAGCGATTTCCCGAATTGAGCGATTGAACCCGAAGCTGAATGCAGTCGTATTTGAGCGCTTCGACAAGGCACGGGTGGAGGCGCAAGGGCAACTACCAGATGGGCCATTTCGCGGGGTTCCGTATTTCATCAAGGATTTGTCTGCCCTGGAAGGTGAACCGCTGACCTAT
>JALEGM010000251.1 GCA_022763145.1 Aquisalinus sp.
ATGTTGATGAAGCTTCTGGCGGTGACTCAGCAATCTCTGAAGACTCTGGCGTGAACTTCGACATTGACGAGACAGAAATTCTCGAAGACCTGAATGACGCAACGGATGCTGCTGATCTGGGCAACGAGCCGGATTTCCCAACTGGTCCTGAATGCGACATCAATCCTGATCAGACAGGGTGTAACTAAGCTCCAGCTGATATTTCTCAGTTAACGAAAAAGCCGCTCATTTGAGCGGCTTTTTTATTGGCTTGATAAAAAGAACAGGTATTTCATTCAAAGGTTAGGCGATTTCAACACACGCCCACAGGCCTAGAGGAATAAGGCATCCAGCCTTATGCTTCTTCTCGCAGCCCCTTAATGCCGGCCAGGTCTTCCGCATAGGTCTTCTTTTCATCAACCTGCATACCGCGCTGGATCTGGATGCGTTGCGCCTGTGGTGAGCCAGCCCCATGCAGGGACTCGGTTAGATACCCCACAGCGTTGCGCCCAAGGGTCATGTTCTCGATCAGGCGTAACATGCGCTGGCGCACTTCCACTGGCATGTTGGAGCGGCCCCGCAGGTACTTTTTCAACATGGGGCCGGTCGTCTCTTCTTCGAAGTCAGCCTCCGCCGGCATTGTCACCATCAGGCCGCCGGCAAGGTCCTGAGCAAAGCGGGATATTTCGTACGGGAACCTTGTCACGTTATGCTTGCAGACATTAGCCAGCATCTGGTCATTGATGTAGATGCCCGAGGGCAGTTCTTTCGATTCATGACTGGAAGCGATGGCAGAGGAGTAGATCGTCTCATTGAGATGGGTCATCTCAACCAGCTTGTCCTTGATGTGGCTAGCATGATCGGCACCATTATATTCCGCGATAGAGGCCGCTGCCCCCACCAGCACATCACCAAGGCCTGTCTTACAAACGTAGCTCGCCCGGTGATACGACGTGAAGCGCGCTACCATTTCCTGTGCGAACTCAAACTCACCATCCATCAAGACGTGTGCCCACGGAATAAAGACATCATCAAACACGGCCAGCACTTCCTGCCCACCATAGGTGGCATTGCCCTTGTCGATATCGCCATCTTCCATGGCCCGTGTATCGCAGGACTGACGACCATAAATGTAAGTAATACCCTTCGCATCACCCGGCACCAGGCAGGCCACCGCATAATCCCGATCTGCTTCGCTCAGATTCATGGTAGGCATCAGCGCAATCCAATGGCTGTTCAGGCCGCCGGTCATATGCGCCTTGGCACCACGCACATAAATGCCGTCTTCATCACGTTTAACGATCCGCATAAAGAGGTCCAGGTCTGCCTGGTCGCTTGGGCGCTTTGAGCGATCGCCTTTCGGGTCAGTCATGCCCGCCGCAATCATCACATTGTTTTTCTGGGCCTGCTTGAGGAAGTCCAGAAAACGTGTGTGATAAGAAGTCTGGTGCTTCTGGTCGATGTCATAAGTGATGGAATGCAGCACACTGATGGCATCAAGGCCAGTGCAGCGCTGGAAACAGGTACCCGTCAACTGGCCAAGGCGACGCTGCATCCGGTTTTTCATCACCAGATCCTGCGGCGCCCCGACAATATGCAGGAAGCGGTTGACGGGCGCGTCAATGAGATTGCTGTGCGCTGTGGCAAGCTCAGGGTCTTCTTCGGCAAGCTCGTAAGTTTTTTTCAAAGCGTTGATGGATGGGCGGATAATCGGATGTTCGACATAATCCTCAACCGTCTTGCCAAACATATGCACGGTCACGTCACGCCCCCGTAGGGATTCGACGTAATCTTCGCCGGTTTTAATTGGCGTGAACCTGTCCCAGCGGGTCTCAGCGGATTCTTTATGCTCTATCACTGCCATGCTCTTTTCACCTTTCAGCTTATTGTCCTGCTGTCGCGCAGCGCACTCCTGTCAGCTGCTGTTATACCAAGCTGATCAAGAATTTCATCCGTATGGGCGCCGATGGCTGGCGCCAATTCAGGCTTTCGTGTTTCGCTAACGGAATAACGCGGCGCTGGCGCTGGCATCGCATGACCTTCGACTTCAAAGAAGGTTTGACGCGCTTGATTATGGGGATGTGCTGGCGCCTCGGCGAGCGACAAAACCGGGGCAAAACAGATTTCTGCCTCTTCGAGCAGGACGCACCATTCGTCTCGTGTCTTCGTCCTGAAAATCTCGGTCAGGCGCTCTTTCAGCACGGGCCAGCTTTCAGGGTCCTGCTGTGCGTCAAAGGCTGAATCGTCAAGACCAAGCTGCTCACGCAAATTGGCATAAAACTGCGTTTCGATAGCACCAATGGAAATCCACTTGCCATCTTTCGTTTCGTATACATCATAATAATGTGAACCAGTGTCGATGATATTCCTGCCCGGCATATCCTGCCACATGCCAGAAGCCTGAAACCCCCAGGTGAGGCTTGCCAGCAGCGCCGATCCATCTGTCATGGCACAGTCAATAACTTGCCCAGAGGCACCATTTTTCACAGCCAACAGGGCACTGACCATACCAAAGGCCAGCATCATCGCACCGCCGCCAAAGTCACCGAGATAATTGACAGGCGGTGTCGGCTTCTGCCCCTCACGGCCGCAGGAATGTAAAACGCCCGATAAGGCGATGTAATTTATATCGTGACCTGGCGCTTGCGCATAAGGGCCGGTCTGGCCCCAGCCGGTCATGCGACCATAAACGAGTTTAGGATTGCGCCTGAGGAGCTCATCCGGCCCCAAGCCCAACCGCTCCATGACACCGGGCCTGTTACCCTCAATCAAGCCATCTGCTGTGTCAACCAGCTTGCGCGCCAGCTCCGCGCCTTCCGGATCCTTGATATTAATGACGATGGATTTGCGCCCGCGTGCCAGTGGATCAATTGGCGGAATACGCATACCGCCACGTTCAATGCGGATTACCTCTGCACCGTGATCGGCCAGCATCATGCCACAAAAAGGGCCCGGCCCGATCCCGGCGAATTCTATAATACGGATACCTTCCAGCGGCCCCGGCATGGCGCATCATCTCCCTGTTTTTTGCCAGAGTCACACGCAATACGCGCCATGACAACCGTTTGCCGCACCTGACAGCGGAATGTGGTTGCGAGACGCTAGGGAAGAAATCAAAATGGCAAGGATGAAAGAAACCTACGAGAATGTACTGCCCTGGTATGCAGCGCAGGCAAGACAGGGCAAGCGTATTGCGCTGGCAACGCTGGTCGCTGCCGACGGTTCATCTCCAAGACCAGTCGGCAGCCAGATTGCGGTCACTGAAGATGGTCATTACTATGGCTACATCACGGGTGGCTGCGCGGAAACAGCTATACATGGCGAAGCCGTGCAAGTGATCCGCAGCAGCCAGGCGAAACTTTTACGCTATGGCGCCGGGTCCAGCTTCATGGATATCCAGCTGCCATGCGGGGCTGGCATCGACGTGCTGGTCAGCATGCCATCGCTATCAGAGATTGAGTCGACCTTAAGCACGCTGGAAACACGGCACCCTGCCCGGCTGCTATTGTTGCCTGCGGATCAAGAGGCACCGATTGTATCCGGCTTTTTGTCGGAGCCTTTTGTCGCCAGAGACTGGACAAGGGAATACACCCCGACGCCTGCATTACAGATTATCGGCCGTGGGCCAATTGTCACGAGCCTCGCCCATCTTGCGATAACAGCTGATTTCGAGGTTCAGGTTTCCTCTCCTGATACAGACGTGGTTGCGATGTTGGCCGAAGGTATTGCCACGTCTCATCTGACAACACCCGATCGCTATGCACCTTCTTATTCTGATGTCTGGTCAGCGGGGGTGCTGCTCTTTCATGATCACGAGTGGGAACCACCTCTGCTGCAGAAACTACTCGGTACTGAGTGTTTCTATCTGGCGGCCCTGGGCAGCAACAAAACCCACGCGCAACGGTGCGAACATCTGACCAGCCTCGGCATGGATCGCGCCCAGATTGACCGCATATCCGGACCTGCCGGGCTTGATATTGGTGCGCAGACCCCTCAGGAAATTGCCGTGTCTATTCTGGCAGAGCTGGTCGCAGCCTACCGCCAGCATGGCTTGTCGCGATGAACAATCTCGCAGCCATTATTCTTGCGGCGGGGGAATCCACACGGTTCGGAGAACGCAACAAACTGCTCGCTCGCTTGAATGGCAAACCAGTCCTGACACATACATTAGAGACAGTTAGCGCCCTCGGCCTTGGGCAGGTGATCCTCGTTTCAGGGCACGATCGACAAATGGTTGAGCGCCTTGCGGTCAATTATCCTGTCAGTCCTCACCATAATGAGGCCTACCGAAGTGGCATGGGCAGCTCCATTGCCTGCGGTGTTCATGAACTACATGCTGCAACCAAAGGCGTGTTTGTTTGTCCGGGAGATATGCCCTATCTGCCGGCAGCCGTCTTTCATGCCATGGCGTCGAGGTTCGCCACAAATGAGCAGCAAGCCATTATTCGCCCATCTTTCGATGGGAAGCCTGGCCACCCTGTGCTGTTTCCAGCTCACCTCTATTCTGACCTTGCGCAACTGAGCGATGACCTCGGAGCGCGCGCGATCATTACCCGGAACCCGTCACGGCTTGTGATACTGAACTGGCCGGACAACACCGTGCTGACTGATATCGACCGACAAGAAGATTTGCCGGGTCAGGACCCGCGTTGATACTCAGTCGCCATGGTCCCAATGGGCTGGTAAGGTGTGATTTTCAGCCGGTTGGCATGTGATCAGCCGGGTTTGGCGGGTTGGTGTCGGGTAACTGTCGTTACGAACGCAATTAAAATAAGCTAGCAAAAATTTGCTCACAGTAAAAGGAAGACGAAATGCCCTTAAAGGATCTCAGAGCCAATAAAAACTGGTCGCAGGACGACCTGGCAGAGGCCAGCGGCTTGAGCGTTCGAACCATTCAAAGGATAGAGCGTGATCACAAAGCGGGGCTTGAATCTCTGAAAGCACTGGCAGCAGCATTCAACATAGAAACAACAGAATTGCGTAAGGAACTGAATATGAACGATGAGAATGATGTTAGTGATGAAGCATATGCCAATAGCGTATTGACCTTCTATGCCGTTTCCATAGGTGTGGTCCTGATGCTTCTTTTTCTCTTTTTACCCTCCGCTCTAAAGGACCCATCTAATTGGGGAGCTTTCGCCATGGCATGCGTTAGCTATGGAGTGTTGGTCGCTATGTACGCCTGGTACACATTCGGCGATACTTGGAAGAAGAAGATCATACGTAAGCGCCAACAGAACCGCTAACCAGACACGCTGTCTTTACGTAAAGTCACTTCAGCGGCCTAATGGCGACAATGGGGCCGAAAACGACCCGGTCTAACCGGCCCCATCCGCTAAATTGAACGGTGTGAGCCCCCAAAACCCCGTTTACCACTTGCCTCACTCTAGATTTCGCTCGGCGCAAACGGGGGCCCAACCCCGTTTGCCTCTTGCCTCACTCTAGATTTCGCTCGACGCAAACGGGGCCCCAACCCCGTTTACCACTTGCCTCACTCATTCTTCACCTTTTGCCGTTAACCGTGTATTGGTATGGCAAAGGGATGGTGAAACATGGCCAGTAACAAGCAGTTACGGGAAATTCTCGACGATATTGCCGCCGCGCCGAGCGGACCGCAGGTCGCAGCGATATTTGATTTTGATGGCACGCTGATCGCGGGCTATTCCGCCACCGCGTTCCTGCGCGAGCAGATCATGAGTGGTGGTTTGTCCCCGCGTGATTTTGTGCAGCAGTTTGAAGCTGTGCGGAAATTTGCCACCAAGAAAGTCGGCTTTTCAGCTTTGATGAATGCCACAGCGAACACATTGCGTGGACGCGCTGAATACTGGTTCGAAGATTTTGGGGAAGAAGTTTACAAGAAATCCATCGCCGGCTCGATCTACCCTGAAGCACGTCGTATCGTAAATGCCCACCTTGATAAGGGGCACACTGTAGCAATTATTTCTTCGGCGACCAAATATCAGATTTTACCTGCAGCGCGCGATCTTGGTATCGAGTTCCTGCTGTGTACGGAGCTGGAAGTAGAGGATGGGATCTTCACCGGCAACGTCATCAGCCCGACCTGCTTTGGCGAGGGCAAGCGCATGGCGGCGGAAGACCTGGCCGCAGAGGAGGGCTGTAAACTCTCGGAAAGCTACTTCTATACAGACAGTGATGATGATCTGCCGCTTGTTGAAGCTGTGGGACGCCCGCGCATTCTGAACCCGAACAAGTCACTGGCAAAGATTGCCAAGGAGCGTTCCTGGCCGGTTTATAAATTTACCAGCCGTGGACGCCCCGGTGTTGGCACCATGCTACGCACCGGCATGGCCTACAGTGCCCTGCCTTCCGCACTCGCGGTATCATCCACCATGTGGGCCGCGACCGGTCGCAAGCGCGACATGCTGAACATGGCGACCAGCCTGTGGTCTGATTATGCTACAGCGGTCACAGGTATTGAGTTGAATGTTGAGGGCGAGGAACACCTCTGGTCTCACCGTCCGGCGGTTTTCATCTTCAACCACCAAAGCTCTGTTGATACACTGATCATTCCGAAGCTGCTGCGCCGGGACTTCACCGGCATTGGCAAAAAAGAAATCGGCGACTTCCCGGTTATCGGACAGTTGTTCAAGTTTGCTGATGTTGTCCTGATTGACAGGTCTGACGCCAAGAAAGCCATCGAGGCGATGAAGCCGGTGGTCGAGACTCTGCAAAAAGACAAGCTGTCTGTGGCCCTGTCTCCTGAAGGTACACGCAGTGTTTCAACACGCCTTGGCCCATTCAAAAAGGGCGCTTTCCATATTGCGATGCAAGCTGGCGTGCCGATTGTACCGATCGTGATTCACAACGCTGTCGATGCTTTGCCGCGTGGCCAGAATTTTGCCCGCGCCGCGGACATCAAAGTGACGGTTCTTGAGCCCGTAGATACCAGCGACTGGGAAGTTGAATATCTCGACGACTATATCGAGCAAATCCGCGACCTGTTTCTCGAAGCCCTCGGCCAACTGGAAGAGCACGAGGATGAACTCTCACTGGACCACTGGGATGAGCCGCTGGAGCTCCACGTCGAAGACGACATGGAGGCTGATGAGCCCGAGCTGGACCTTGAACCGGAACCGGCGCCAGCCCCTGCCCCTAAAAAGAGCCGCAAGCGCGCAGCTGCGAAAAAGACGGCTGCAAAAAAAACTACCCGTAAAAAAGCGAGCACAAAATCACGCAGCAAAGCCAATGGTCGCGCGACACA
>JALEGM010000252.1 GCA_022763145.1 Aquisalinus sp.
AGCTGACTTCCTTCAGCCATAAGTCCGGCCTGATGCCGAGGTTCTTAAGGCCAGGGGGCATTTCCCATGCGCCAGATCGCATCGCGCTGAAGAACTTTTCTTGCTGACTGGAAAGGTTGGTTCTGATGACCATAGTTAGTCCTTTTGGCTGCGACATCCAAAGACTGTTATGAATATATCTGATAAAGTCGTAGACTATCGTCACAACAGCAAAGGTGTCATGTGGAAATGTCAGTCCACAGGCATACCAAAGGATGGTTGTTTTCAGCTCAACCCACTATATTTGCGAGATATATGGAGTGTAATTATGTTTTTAAAATGGACTGCCACCCTCACAGCATGCGTACTGCTCTTTTTAATGTTACCAGCTTCCGCAGATAGTGCTGACGAAAAATCACAGAGCGCTTATAGCTTCTCGTTTACCAGTCTGCATGGAGAGGACATGCCACTGGCACAGTACAATGATAAAGTATTACTCGTCGTTAACACGGCATCACGCTGCGGCTTTACGCACCAATATGACGCGCTGCAGAATTTATGGGAAATGTATGAAGCACAAGGCCTGGTTGTCATCGGCGTCCCCTCAAACGACTTTGGTGGGCAGGAACCCGGTTCCGAACAGGAGATCAAAAAGTTTTGCGAGGCGAACTTTGGTATAAATTTTCCGATGACAGAGAAAACTATTGTCATCGGTACTAATGCGCACCCATTTTACCGCTGGATCAGCACAGTAAAAGGACGCCCGCGCTGGAATTTTCATAAATACCTGATCGGACGCGATGGTCAACCAGTCAAAGCATTTCCTTCTTCGGTTGAACCATTGTCAGAGACACTCACTTCCTCAATCGAAGAATTACTTTGAGGAAAAAATATTACTTTATCAGTCTAAGGATTGGTAAATTGGCGAATTACCTGCCGCTGCTGCATCGCGCGTTGGTGTTGGTTGACCAAACTGATACCGGTAAATCCACATGTTCGTCATAACGTGTTCGACAAAATCTCGTGCTTCCGGATTTGGGATAGATTCCAGCAAAAGTAGCTGGTCGGTAATCCCAGATGATTGCTTAAAGCGGCGGAGGTTACCAGGCCCCCAATTATAGGAAAGTGCCATATCAAACAAGTTCCCATCAGTATATCGCGTTAATAGGCTCTCCACGTAAGACTGACCAAGCTGCATATTATAGCCAGGATCCTCCAACCGACTGCGACCAGAACGATACTGCAAAGAGCGATCCCCGGAAACGTAGCTGGCTGTTCGAGGCATCAACTGCATCAAGCCAACTGCCCCAACCCGGCTGCGTGCAGCTGTCATAAATTTGCTCTCTTGGCGAATTAGGCCGAAGAGTAAAGCCCTGTCTATTATAAAACCGCCATTAGGCATAAAATCCGGTACCGGGTACAATCCGGGCTGGAGAACATAGTTCTCAGGACGCTCAGCGTCAGATGCTAACGCCATGGTGACCTGCGCAGCCCAAAGATCCAGATCAAAAGCCAATGCCATTAATGTGACGTCATCAGCGTCTTCCAACTCGCCATGCGCCCAGCGTAACTCTTCCTGCCCGCGGCTGTATTGCCCAGCCTGCGCGAGCGCGGCCGCGCGACGCACGCGCCCATTACGTGCCGCAAGATTCTGCCAGTCAGCGTTTAGCAACGTGGGGGGCGTCCAGTTGATATCTGCTTCATCCCCCAGTTGGCTTAAAGCTAGCTGCCCATAAAACGTATACGGATATTGGGAAGCTATTTCGAGATTCGCCAGGACGCGATCCAGATCACCAGTTTTCAGAGCGCCGCGAGCTGCCCAGAAGCCGGCCGCTGAACGCAACGCTGGCTCCTGATACGGGACAGCTGCCATGCGATTGAAAAAGTCTGCCGCTGCTATGAAATTACCATCGCGCCAATGCGTAAGTCCAGCAATCCAATAAGATAGAACTGCTACATCGCCATTGCGCCTAGCAACCTCAGTAGCGATTTGCTTTGCTTTGACTGTCTTCTCATTATAAAAATAGGACGCAGCTATCCATGAACGAATACGATCATATTGCGCAGTAGATAACTGATTTCTATAGCGACTGGCATTGATGTAATTCAGCGCCTGCGTCGGGCGATCATCTTTATTCAAAAAGCGTACATAGTTTTCGATCCGCTTAACCTCAGGCAAGTTGGCGGAAGCGGCATAATCCTGCTTTAAGGCAGGGTGCAGCCAGCGTTGCTCATCATCCTTGGTGCGCCATCGCCGGGGATTGGGCCGCAATGGTCGCGCTGCACCTGCAGGGCGACGTTTTATGGCCAGCGCATATATAGTATCCGCACCTGGATGATCTGCATAGGACTCAAGCCAGCGTTTCAACTCAGGATATGACGACCGATATGCTGTGGGATGCATATAGCGTTGATACAGCACATGCCCCATCAGGCTTTGATCAGCTAACCTTCTAATTAATTGATCCGCTTCACCCCACTCGCCCCTCTCTTGCACTTCAAAGATGCGCATATAGGTGTTGGCGTCTTCTACCGACAGCGGCTTCGCAACCTGCGCACTTGCCGCGCCAAGTAATACCAAAAGAATACCGATAAGGGGGGCAAAAAATCGGACCATCAGACTCTCCCATTAATGTTTTTATCTTACGCCGGTTTGCCAGCTTGGCTAGGGTTAGCTTAAATTCGCCCATTACTACGCTCGAGGATTCTTCATGGCAGAAGATCTTACTTTTCAGACGGCCGTTCAGCTCCATGGACAGGGAAATTTAACCCGTGCTCGCACCTTGTATGAAGAACTACTGCGACGCGAAGAAAGAATTGCAGATTGCGCTACCAACTTGAGCGTTATTCACCTTGTATCGCAGAGCCTTAAAGAAGCTGAACGTTATGCCAGATTGGCGCTGGAACATGCGCCAAATAATGCTAATGCCTGGAATAACCTCGGCCTCGCCTTAAAACATCAAAATCGTTGGCAAGAAGCGCGTGATGCCTTCATCCGATCTGTACAAGCAGACGACCAGCATGAGCGGGCTTGGTCTAACCTTGCAGAAGCATTCGATAAAACAGGCGATCCCGAGAAAGGACTAGGTGCAGCAGCAACAGCGGTCCGAATAGACCCGGATTGGGGAGCAGCACAAGTTCAATACATTTATCGGAAACTGGGGGCAGCAAGCTGGGATGGGCTAGACACAAACATACAGAAGATCTCGCGTCTCTTGCGGGCAGGTTCGACTGAGATAGACCCTTTTCTACTTCTATTCATCTGTAATGACCCTGCCGAGATACAGCTCGCTGCCCGCGCCAAGAGCAAGCTGATTACAACTGCTGCTCAAAAAGAAGCCACCGGCACAGAATCAAAGCCGGCCGCATCAGTGAAACCGCAGGATAAAATCAGACTTGGCTACGTCTCTGCGAATTTTAATACCCATGCGGTTGCGGCGCATGTTCTGGAAGTGATTGAAAATCACGATCCGGAGCAATTTGAAGTATTCTGTTACTGCCATACTGCCGCACCTGCAGACCATGTACAAGATAGACTGCGAGCAGCAGGCGTTACTTTTCGCCGGATAAACAATGTCTCAAACCTATCAGCTGCAAATCAGATACGTGAAGATCAAGTTGAAATCTTGGTAGACCTGATGGGGTATACGGAGGGTGCTAGGTTACAGATATTTGCTCATCGACCAGCATCAGTGAGTATCACCTGGATTGGATTTGCTGGGTCAATTGGCGCAAATTGGATGGATTACATCCTAGCTGATGATATTGTATTACCTGCAGAACATGAAGCTTTTTACGAAGAAAAGGTCATACGCCTGTCCTGCTCTTACCAATCAAATGACTCGACACGCCTCATACATCCAGTATCCCCGAAACGTTCGGACTATGGTTTGCCGGAGCAAGGTCAGATTTTATGTTGTTTCAATAAGCCAGCAAAAATTAACCCGGCTGTAGTTTCTCTCTGGGTAAAGATTATGAATGCCGTCCCAAACTCAGTGCTGTGGCTATGGGGTTTGACCCCGATGGCAACGCAAAACTTGCGCAAAGCTTTTATAGCTAACGGAATTGAATCACCCCGCATTATAATGGCAGAAAGCGAACCATTTCCGATACATCTTGCAAGACATGCTTTATGCGACCTGTTTCTCGATACCTTCCCTTACAGCGGCCATGCTACCACCTCCAATGCATTGTATGGTGGTTGTCCGGTACTAACCCTCCAGGGCTCTACATTTGCAGCACGCGTCTCAGCCAGTTTGTTGAAGGACCTCGACATGGACGAGTTGATCGCAGATACACCCGAGACATATGTCCGCAAGGCGATCAATCTATTGCAGGACCCGCTTAAGCTTGCTGCCCTCAAAAACAAGTTGCAGATGGCCCGGACAAGTAACGCTCTGTTTCAAGGCAAGTCATTTGCAAGACGCTTTGATAAAGCGCTACAGGAAATCGCCAAGCGGCATCGACAAGGCCTGCCTCCGGCCAATATTCGTGTTTGACGAAATGCTGTCATAAAGATGCAGCAAACCTATATCACCATTGATTGATTAAGAGAGCTGGTTCGAATGAATGAGACTGATGATACGAATGGAAGCGCGGTTCCAAGCCATAGATTATCACGATTAGCGCGGTTCACAGGTCTTGCAGGTGGAATTGCTGGAAATATGGCCCTCGAAGGTGCTCGTCAATTCGCAAAAGGTGATCGCCCTACACTATCGGATCTATTGTTGACGCCAACCAACGCACGGAAAGTTGCTGACCAACTCGCGACTTTACGCGGCGCCGCCATGAAGGTTGGACAATTACTTTCAATGGATGCGGGGGAACTTCTTCCTCCTGAGTTAGCAGATGTACTCTCCCGATTGCGAGCTTCAGCCGAACCAATGCCATCTAGTCAATTACGCAAGGTAATGAGTGATAACTGGGGCCGCGACTGGCTGCGCAAGTTCGCTCGCTTTGATGTTAAGCCAATAGCGGCTGCGTCAATTGGTCAGGTACACCGGGCAAAAACGCGTGATGGGCGCGACCTTGCTGTCAAGATCCAGTATCCCGGCGTACGGGAAAGTATTGATAGTGATGTAGATAATCTCGCCACACTGATCAAAATGGCAGGTGTTCTACCAAAAGAGGTAGACGTCGCCCCCTTACTGGCTGAGGCCAAACGTCAATTAAAAGAAGAAGCAGATTATATTTGCGAGGGCGATTACCTGAAACGCTACGGGCTCCTTCTAGCCAATGACCCTGACTATCACGTACCTGCATTTCATCAGGACCTGACCACGCAAACTGTTCTGTCCATGGATTATATTAATGGCGTTCCGGTTGAAAGTCTGACTGATGCACCGCAGCAAGAACGAGATCATGTTGTAACCCTGCTGGTGCAGTTAGTATTTCGAGAAATGTTTGAATTCAACCTTATGCAGACGGACCCGAATTTTGCCAACTACAGGTATAATCGTGACACGCGAAAGCTGGTTCTACTTGACTTTGGAGCAACACGAGAGATTAATCCTCAATTCGCAGAGAAGTACCGCCAACTGATGATTGCCGGGCATAATCGGGATCATGCCGCTATCCAGAAGGCGGCCATCGATATCGGCTTCTTCGATGAGAAGACAGACCCCGCCCACCAGCAATTGATGGCCGAGATATTTGAGATCGGCCTGGAGCCACAGCGCACTTCTGGCTCATTTGACTTCGGCAGCACTGACCTGGCTGAGCGCTTGCGGGATAAAGGATTGGAAGTCCGCAAAGACAGAGATTTTGCACACCTTCCGCCTATCGATTCCCTATACCTGCATAGAAAATTTGGTGGGACGTATTTGTTGGCAAGCCGCCTGAAAGCCCGCGTTGATGTACAGAGTATTGCAAAAAGGTATTTATGACGAGGTGATCAGATGCGCTGCTTACCGAGCATAATCTCCTTGATATCGCCTTTCGTCTGAAACGTCAGATACAGAAGATACGCACTTAAGAAGAACATACCGCCGAAAGCACCGCATAAGGCCAGAAGAAAACTGATTGGAGTGAAATTATTTCGCCATGCAAGCCATGTGGCAGACAAAACGAGAAAAGTCATAAAATCCAGATTGAACTGACCAGGCCAATTCATGGCTGCAACGTCACTGAAAAAAATAGTTAGAAGCCCCATGCCATGATTGGAAATCACGATCATCGTATAGATAGCTATCACGATGAAAAATGTGAGCAGCAGCCCTCGAAAAGCCAACATGGTTTTGTCTCCTTTGATGTCTGGCTGAATATTATTAAAAACGCCGAAGCAAAGCCATTACCTCTGAGGTAGGCAACTATACTCAGACACTTTGGCCCGACTCCAAATCGAAACCTGTATAAATTTTGGCACCAGCATTCTTCAAATCATCGACATGTTGATGATATAGATCACTATACCGATAAAATGGTACTTTTGGATAAAGGTGATGGATCAAATGATAATTCTGAAACAGATAAACCCATGAAAATAGTCGCCCACTAAATCCATGAGGTGCCCCAAGCAAGCGGGAATTGTCCAGTGGTGTACCTACTTGCAAATCATGATGTGGTACCCAGTCCAATATCAATGCCAGAATGGGATAAACCAGTATTGCTGGTACAATCCATAACCAGATAACCTCAAGGGCGTACCCCGAAAACACCAACACTATTGCGATTATAGCCGGGATAGCTTGCTCAAGCAGGCACCTTATCAGAAATACGACACGGGCCGGCATTTCACGACTCCACTTCAGGCCATGATACTGATAATGCAAATAATGCGTCAGCAAACGCACCAACAACTTTAATGGATTACGGCCGTTGACCCATGCATCAGGATCTTTCTCAGAGTCATTTGTATGGGAATGGTGTCGGAGGTGGATAAATCTGTGCAATGCAAGAGAATGAAAGGGAACTGAGAAGAATAGAGTACCGAAGAGGACATCAAGCCATGACAAATGCGTATGGCGCCCAACCAAATTGCCATGAATAATTTCGTGACCCACAGTATACCCGGCTATGAAAGCACCAAGGTTAATCAGTGCAGCCAGCCACAATGGAAGTAACCCGTTAAGCGCGAGAACAGTAGCCAGAATAATCGTGATAATGGTCGCAACCCCTAGCCAGAAGGTCCCCCAAGCGAAACCACCTGCCTCAGCTTTGGCTGCATTCTTCAAGTCTTGCAGGAGGTGTAAATTTGTCTCCACCTGACTATTGCGCCCTCACGCCTGTTAATATCCCATTCGTATAATAATATCATACACTTAACACGCCGCCATGAACAGCCCCCATGCCCCAGCTGATAACGGGCAGGAAATGGGCGCGCGTTTTACCCGCACGCCCCTCATAACATCAGTGATGCTTCGGTGGCAGTAGCACCTTGTCAATCACATGGATGACACCGTTAGATGTTTTAACGTCTGCAATAATGACGTCTGCATCATTGATTGTGACGCCGTTATCAAGGTCGATACTAATTTTCGCACCATTGACTGTAACAGCCTGTGTATCATCCTGCAGGTCAGTTGACAGAACTTTGCCTCCCACAACATGATAGGTCAGTATAGACACGAGCTGATCCTTATTTTCCGGCAAAAGCAATGTCTCTACTGTACCAGATGGGAGTGCAGCAAAAGCTGCATCTGTTGGAGCGAATACAGTGAACGGGCCTTCTGAACGCAGTGTTTGCTCCAGGCCAGCAGCCTGCACCGCGGCAACCAGCGTATTGAAAGAACCGTTTGCCACTGCGGTATCGACGATATCTGCCTTGGCCGCAACTTCTGTCTTGCCGGCATACGTGCCAGCAATCGCCACTGTGGTCAGGCCTGTCGCAGCAACAATAGCTGCAGTCAATTTGAGTACGCGTTTCATGGATACCTCCTACAATTAAACGCCAGTGAGACCCGATCATCGGGTATCTTTGTTACGCTAATTGATACGAGTCAGCCCTGAATGAGGATCACTGAACACTCATTACGTTTTCGACAGGTACAGTAAAGCTCGCTTGAAGTAGGTCTTCCTCGGCTGAGGATGTACCGACATAAACCTCATATGCCATGGCCTCGACCTGCCAAGCGGCCTTCTCAGGATTATACCAGGCAAGGTCGCTTATCGGCACGGACAGATTGACCGTTTTGGTTTCGCCCGGCAATAACGGCACTTTCTTGAAGTCACGTAGCAGCTTGACAGGACGATCAACGCTGGATTGTGTAAACCCGACATATAATTGTAACACTTCCCGGGTTTCTCTTTCACCCGTATTGCGAACATCAACTGCAACGCGCAATGCTTCGCCTTCACGGGCTTCCGGCGTTAATACCGTTAAACTGCTTATACTGGTTTCGGAGTAATCCAGACCGAATCCAAATGGATAGGCCGGGTCAATGTCCCTTTTGTCGAATAGAGTGTATCCATGATAATATCCGTACTCTGCTTTTTCTGCAAATGGTGCAAAAGAAGGGAGATGCGCTTCGTCCCTTGGGATTGTAAACGGTAGCTTGCCGCTCGGGCCGACCTCACCAAACAGAATATTGGCCAGCGCATGGCCACCCTCCATGCCAGCATACCAGGCAAAAAGTATTGCCGGCATGTCGTCCCGCCACTCTTCCATCACAATCGCACTTCCACCAACATAAACCAGTGCTGTGTTGGTGTTTATACCTTTGATCGCTTCAACCATAACCAGATCTTCCGGTAATAACTCCAGACTTAAACGATCGCCGCCCACATCATCTGTCAGTATGTTCTCTGCTTCGTTCTGTGCAGGGATAAGGTACTCACCTTCATCTTTATGGGTATATCCAACCACGAGCACGACTTTATCTGCTGAGGCTGCAAGCTCTGCCGCCATATCCTTATCGTCGCCGTCATAAAGAATAACTTGGCCGCCTTGTGCTTCCACATATGCTCTAATCCCGGCAAATGGCGTAACGACATTTGGATTACGCACTTTCGAGCTACCATGGTCACCGGTATTCTTCACATCTGACAACCGGCCTATGACAGCAATTGTCTCACCGGTAGAAACAGAAAAGGGTAACACACCTTCATTTTTTAAAAGCACCATGGACTGCTCGGCAACTTCGCGCGCAAGGTCTCTGTGCGCTGTATTGGCCCGCAAGTCATCCGTATAAAGCATCGGATCTTCTGCTGTTGCATATTCAAGGCGCGTCACAAGAATACGCCGGACGACCTTGTCAATCTGCGCGGGGTCGATACGACCTTCCTCAATCGCATCGCGCAATATTTTTTTATTATACCGAAGCTCGAATGGCATCTCGATATCGAGCCCCGCATTGACGCCAAGCACACCATCGCGCACACCGAAAAACCAGTCAGAAGAGACAAATCCTTCGAAGCCCCAGTCATCCCGCAAAATATCTGTCAGTAACTCGTGGCTCTCGCCGCTGAAATTACCTCTGAAACGGTTGTAGGCACTCATAATTGATGCGGCGTCACCATCCTGCACAACTTTTCGGAAATGTGGCAAATACACTTCGCGCAGTGTCCGTTCGCCCACGGACACATCGACATAGAAGCGGGAATTCTCAATGCTGTTAAGTGCAAAATGCTTCGGCGTTGCCATGACATTGTGTTTCTGCACGGCCTGCACATAGGCGACTCCAAAGGCGCCCAACAGGTGAGGGTCTTCCCCATAAGTTTCCTGAGCACGCCCCCAACCGGGATGACGTAAAAGATTAATACAGGGCGTACCCGTATAATTCGCACCCGACGCGCGCAACTCCTTGCCCATTGCATCAGCGACGCGTGCCTCAAGATCGACATCCCAGCTTGCGCCACGCGCCATAGCTACTGGAAAGGCCGTATTGCGATGCCCGCCAACAACAGCCCCGCGCGGACCATCAGAAAAGGCAAAAGGTGGAATATTCAGTCGCTTGTTATGCCCCGTATAGACATGCGGAAAACGATCATAATAGCGGAAATTAACCAGCATTTTAGGCAAGCCGGGAAACATATTCTCACCACTCATCTGGTCGAGCTTCTCATCCAGCGTCATCTCGGCCATCAACTCATCGACGATCTCTTCCATCGATTTTTCCGCTGCATTTTCGGATAAGGCAGCTCGTGTGGTCTTGATCTCCATAGTCGGGTATTTCCAGAGCCACAAAGCAAATCCGGCAATCGCCAGCAGGGAAACACCGACAAGCCCACCAATAATTTTCAAGATCAGTTTCATTACACCCTCTCACGCTTTGTGACGTTTGGGCGAGTGTACGTGCGATGGAAAAACTGTCAAAGGCAGAGGAAATCGAACATGAACAGTGAAGCCGCAGCCCGATCAAATTCATATCGTCAATGAGATCAGAAACAGATCGCAAATGTCAGATCAACGAGCCCAGACGACAGTACATCTGCCATTCCATCCAGCGTAGATGACCGTCCAGATCAACTTACAGGGACGATGCTATAGTTCTTGACAAACATCAGGAAAACTAAAGCTCACCCTTGAGCAGCTTCATCACGCCAGAGAAGTCGAGATTATCCTTCCCTGCAGCCTCCATCATCGTATAAATTTGCTCCGCATGGGCACCAAGTGGAATAGACGCCTTGGCACTTTCGGCAACGCCATGTGCGAGACGCAGATCTTTCAGCATCATGGCGGCGGCAAAGCCCGGTTGATAATCACGGTTGGAAGGCGCCGCCGGGACCGGACCGGGAGCCGGACAATAGGACGTCATTGACCAGGACTGGCCCGAAGCCGTGGAAGAAATATCGTAGAAAGTCTGTGAATCGAGGCCCAGTTTTTCGGCGAGGTTGAAGGCTTCACAGGTGCCGATCATGGAGATCGCCAGGAGCATGTTGTTGCAGACTTTCGCAACCTGCCCATTGCCGGAGGCACCCGCATGAAACACATTCTTCCCCATGATTTCCAGAAAGGGCCGGGCCATCTCGAAATGATCTGCAGACCCGCCGACCATGAACGTCAGTGTACCAGCTTCTGCTGCAGCGACACCACCCGAGACTGGCGCATCAACAGCCGGATAGCCACGCTCAACCGCGCCCTGCCCCAACGCCCGCGCATCATCCACAGCGATGGTCGAGCAGTCAATCAGCAACGTGCCTTTCTTCAGGTTCTGCGGCATGTCTTCCATGTAAATCTTTGCCACATGTTTGCCGGCCGGCAACATGGTGATGACAGTATCGATATCGGTCGCATCAAAATCGTTCAGCAGACCATCAACAGACTTGCCACCTTTCGCCACGTGAGCAGCGCGCAAGTCATCCGACAAGTCACAGCCATAGACCTCATGGCCAGCCTTGACGAGATTGGCCGCCATGCCAGAGCCCATATTACCAAGGCCAATGAAAAGAATACTGCTCATTTTTGTTTCCTCACAGATTGTTATCGCTTACCAGGGATGGGTATTACCTTCAAAGTCCACGAAGTGTGCCCGCTCCGCAGGCTTAAGCCCGGCGATCACCTGCTTCAAACCTTTAGCACTATCTGATGGCGTGACCGGGGCATGCTGGCCGCCCATATCGGTCTTGACCCAGCCGGGATGCAGAGTGCCAACGGCGATACCACGCGGCTTCACCTCGATGGCCAGCAGGTTCATCGCCATGTTGAGCGCCGCCTTGGAGGAGTTATAAGGATAGCTACCCAGAAAGGCGTTGGCGTTGGAGGCAAGCTGGGACGAAATGGCGACGAGTTTGCCCTTCGCCTTCTCCACATGCGACAGAAAAGCTTCACACGTAGCTACCGCGCCAAACAGGTTGACCTCCATCACATCACGCCAGCCCTCATAATCCAGCTCGCCAATCGTGCCAGGCATCCCGCCATTATCAGGCCGACCGGAAACACCAGCATTAGCGATGACCACATCCAGCGGATCTGTCACTTTGTCTGCCAACGCACGGATAGCTGCGCGATCAACCACATCCAAAGCATGGCACGTGATGTTTCCAGACACTGCCGTAAGGTCTGTCGCTTTTACCAGATCGCGCGCAGTGGCATGAACCTGCCAGCCATCAGCGGCATAATGTTTTGCCAACTCCAAGCCTATGCCGCGATTGGCGCCGGTGATGAGTACTGATGACATGGCCTAACCTATTTCATTGTCGGGATGACAAAATCGGAGCCTTGCACATCTTCCGGCCAGCGCTGGGTGACTGTTTTGATCTTTGTCCAGAACTTGACACCCTCCGGGCCGTGCTGGTTCGTGTCACCGAAGGAAGAGCGCTTCCATCCGCCAAAAGTGTGATAGGCGAGTGGCACAGGGATCGGCACGTTGATGCCTACCATCCCAACATTAACACGGGCAGCAAACTCTCGCGCTGCATCACCATTACGCGTGAAGATGGCAACACCATTCCCATATTGATGGTCTGATGGCAGAGCCACCGCTTCTTCAAAAGTCGCCACACGCGCAATCTGCAAGACAGGGCCAAATATTTCATCCCTGTATGATTGATGCTCCGGTTTTGCATGATCCAACAATGTACCGCCCATGAAGAAGCCGTTCTCATACCCCTGCAGGGAGAAGTCTCGGCCATCCACAACAAGCTCCTGCCCCTCATCAATCGCCATCTGGATGTAGCCGGCAACACGCTCGCGATGCGCTGCCGTCACCAACGGACCAAGATCGGAATCCTCTGACAGGGACGGACCAATTTTCAGGGCTTCAACTTTCGGTTTCAGCATGTCCACGAGCTTGTCAGCTGTGCCTTCCCCCACCGGCACAGCAACAGGCGTGGCCATACAGCGTTCGCCTGCTGATCCGTAAGCGGAACCAATCAACTGATTGACAGCATTTTCCATGTCCGCATCCGGCAGGATAATCATGTGGTTCTTCGCGCCGCCAAATGCCTGCACCCGCTTGTTACGGGCGGCACCTTCTGAGTAGATATACTGGGCAATGTCGGATGAGCCAACGAAGCTGATGGCCTCGACGCGTGGGTCCTGAATAAGCGCGTCCACCGCTTCCTTGTCGCCATTCACCACATTAAGAACGCCTTCCGGCGCACCTGCTTCCATCATCAACTCCGCCAAGCGCAACGGGACGGACGGGTCACGCTCAGATGGTTTGTTGACGAATGTATTGCCGCAGGCAATGGCCACGCCGAACATCCACATGGGGATCATCGCCGGGAAGTTGAACGGTGTGATGCCAGCGCATACACCGAGCGGCTGGCGCATGGAGTAAAGGTCGATGCCGGGGCCCGCCCCTTCCGTGTACTCGCCTTTCTGCAAATGGGGAATGCCGCAGGCAAACTCGATTACCTCGAGGCCCCGCTGCACGTCACCCCTGGCATCCGGCAATGTCTTACCGTGCTCGGAGGAAAGCATTCTCGCCAGATTGTCCATGTCCTTTTCAACAAGTGCCTTGAAGTTGAACATGACCCGCGCACGCCGCTGTGGATTGACCTTCGACCACGGCGGAAAGGCTGCAGCAGCTGCGTTAACGGCCTTTGTCACATCATCCGTACTGGCCAGAAGCGTCTGCGCCTGTACTTCGCCCGTGGTAGGGTTGAAAACATCATGACGCCGGGATGATCCGCCATCCGTATGATCGCCATTTATAAAATGTCCCAGTGTTTTCATGTCCGTTTCCTCTGTATATTTTTGTTCGTCTTCCCGGAAACACCACAGGCGTTATCCGGGGCATATCTCTAAAACGCTTGACTGCTTAAGCTGCCAGTTCGAAGGCCATGGCGGTTGCTTCGCCGCCACCAATGCAAAGTGACGCGACACCGGTTTTCAACCCACGTTTTTGCAGGGCATTCAGTAGAGTAACGATAATTCGCGCGCCTGACGCTCCGATCGGATGACCTAACGCACACGCACCACCATTGACGTTGATCTTTTCATGCGGGATCGACAGCTCCTGCATCGCCGCCATTGGCACGACAGCAAAGGCTTCGTTCACCTCAAACAGGTCAACATCGCCGACGCCCCAATCGAGATCTTTCATGACATTTTCGATAGCCTGCACCGGCGCAGTCGTGAACCACGCTGGTTCCTGCGCGTGACTGCCCTGCGCCAGCACTTTGGCGATTGGATTCAGGTTGCGCCGCTCAGCCTCTGACTGGCGCATCAAAACCAGCGCCGCTGCACCATCGGAAATGGAGGAAGCGTTGGCCGCTGTCACGGTACCATCTTTTTTGAAGGCGGGCTTCAGGCTCGGAATCTTTTCCGGTTTTGCCTTGGCGGGTTGCTCATCCTGCTCAATCGTGTAGCTGCCCTTACGGGTTTCGACAGTGACGGAAACAATCTCCCCATCAAACTGGCCGCTTTCGTGGGCTGCGACGGCACGGTTGAGGCTGGCAATGGCATATTCGTCCTGCGCCTCGCGGGTGAACTGATATTTCTCCGCACACAACTCAGCGAAGGAACCCATCAGGCCACCTTCATAGGCATCTTCAAGGCCATCAAGGAACATATGGTCTTTCGCCTCCGCATGGCCGAGGCGCGCGCCTTCCCGCATCTTCGGCAGCAAATACGGCGCGTTCGTCATACTCTCCATACCGCCAGCAACACCAACCGTAACAGTTCCAGCGAGCAGGCTTTCAACCATCTGCATGGTAGTTTTCATGCCGGAGCCACACATCTTGTTGACTGTCGTACACGGAACAGACTTTGGCAAGCCTGCCTTGATCGCCGCCTGCCGAGCAGGGGCCTGGCCCTGACCAGCTGGAAGGACGCAGCCCATCAGAACTTCATCAACTTCCTCTTCCTTCAACTCGGCCTGCTTGACGACCGCATGGATCGCTTTTGCGCCGAGATCAGAGCAGGTTATAGGCGCAAACTCGCCCTGAAAACCTGCCATCGGCGTGCGGCCCATAGCGACGATAACGATTGGATCATCTGTCGGCAGTTTCATCTTTTCGGTCCTCTTCTCTCAATCTCTATTTGCCGGCCTGATACGGCGCGAGCATACTGCGCGCGACAATCAGCCGCATGACCTCATTCGCGCCTTCAAGAATCTGGTGTACACGGACATCTCGTAGCATCCGCTCCAGCGGATAGTCGCCCAGATAGCCGTAACCGCCATGCATCTGCAGGGCCCTGTTGACCACATCAAAGCCGGTATCTGTCACAAACCGCTTTGCCATCGCGCAGAGTTTGGTCGCATCTTCCGTTTTCGCATCAAGCGCTGCTGCCGCACGATAAAGAAATGTCCGCGCCGCTTCCAATTCAGTCCCCATATCAGCGAGTGTAAACTGCAGCGCCTGTTGCTCATTAAGGCGTTTGCCGAAAGCCTTGCGCTCATTGGTATAATCCAATGCCTGATCCAGCGCCGCCTGTGCCGTGCCAAGCGAACAGGCGGCGATATTGAGTCGACCGCCGTCCAGGCCCATCATCGCAAATTTGAACCCTTCGCCTTCTTCTCCGATCAGATTGCTGGTCGGGATGCGACAGTTGTCAAAAGAGACCACGGCTGTTGGCTGGGAGTTCCAGCCCATCTTCGTTTCGTTAGCCCCGAAAGAAAGGCCCGGCGTATCTTTCTCAACCAGCACGGCGGAGATGCCCCGCGGACCTTCTCCACCTGTCCGCACCATGACGAGATAAAGGTCGCTCACCCCAGCTCCTGAAATAAATGCCTTGGAACCATTCAGAACGTACTCGTCACCATCTCTCACAGCTTTCGTGCGCAGTGCCGCTGCATCTGACCCGGAGCCTGGCTCCGTCAGGCAATAGCTTGCGAGATATTCCATCGAGGTAAGCTTCGGGCAGAATTTCTGACGCAGATCTTCTGATCCGAAGCGATCAATCATCCACGAAACCATGTTGTGAATAGAGATATAAGCCGCTGTTGAGGTGCACCCGGCAGAGAGCGCTTCAAAAACCAGCGCTGCATCCAGCCTTGTCAGGCCACTCCCGCCCACATCATCTCTTGTATAGATACCCGCAAGGCCAAGCTGAGCCGACTGCTGGATCACATCGACCGGGAAGTACTTCTCACGATCCCATTTGGCAGCATGAGGTGCCAACTCCTCTTTAGCAAAACGCTGGGCCATTTCCTGGATGGCGGACTGTTCTTCAGAGAGGGTGAAATCCATGGGACAGGCTCTTTTCCGACGGCCAGAAAAGGAAAAAACACTTCCTTACCTGACAAGTTGCAACAGCATGAAACAGAAACTTATGTGCCCCCTAGAAAGGCGTGGTAAATGCATAAGTCAAGCCCTGCAGCAGCGCGGTTACCTTCCTCCAAAATCAACGCAGATTTTAGGGGAATTTGCGAAAAGCATTGATTTATTTGCCGTTTTTGAGGGCTGATTTAGAATCTCTTTTCGGGCATGTTGCGCCAGATCAAGCGGATGGAAACATGAGCGAAAATAACAACGACTACGCGCCCCTAAAGATACATGTGCCGGAGCCACCTTTCCGGCCTGGAGACGCGCCAGACTTTTCAAACTTTGATGTGCCCGTCGCAGGCGCTACCCGGCGTCCGTCGATTGACGCCTCACGGGAGGAGCTTGAGCCGTTTGCCGAACAGGTTATCCGGGTTCTCGATGATGACGGTAAAGCCCAAGGCGAGTGGGTTCCTGATCTGAGTGATGAGGAAATTGACGCCGGGATGCGAGCCATGATGCGCACACGTGCCTTTGATGAGCGCATGATGAAGGCCCAACGTCAGGGCAAGACCAGCTTCTACATGCAGTGTACCGGCGAGGAAGCGATTGCCACTGCACAACAACGTGCTTTGCGTGAAGGCGATATGCACTTTCCAACCTATCGTCAGCAGGGGCTGTTATTTGCACAGGACTGGCCGGTCTCTAAGATGATGAACCAGATTTTCTCCAATATTGAAGATGATCTGGAGGGACTGCAGCTGCCGGTTCTGTATTCTTTTCGTGATGCCGGCTTCTTTACCGTCTCCGGCAACCTTGCCACACAATACATTCAAGCTGTTGGTTGGGCCATGGCATCCGCTATTGCCGGCGATACAAAGATTGCCTCTGCCTGGATCGGTGATGGCGCCACAGCAGAAGGCGATTTCCATGCCGGGTTAAACTTTGCCTCGGTCTACAAAGCACCCTGTATTTTGAATGTGGTTGATAATCGCTGGGCAATTTCAACCTATCACGACATTGCCCGCTCCGGCATGAGCACATTTGCCGAGCGCGCATATGGTTATGGCCTCGCTGCGTTGCGCGTAGATGGCAATGACTGGCTTGCTGCTTACGCCGCCTCCGAATGGGCAGCGGAACGCGCCCGCCGCGGCCATGGCGCCACCTTGATCGAGTGGGTGACGTATCGGGCCGGTGCGCACTCCACATCCGACGACCCGACCAAGTATCGCCCAAAAGAAGAGGCGACCATCTGGCCACTGGGCGATCCGATTGAGCGATTGAAGCAACACCTTATCGTCAAAGGGCTCTGGTCAGAACAGCGCCACACGCAAGCCGAAGCGCAGTATGCTGATGAGATGCGTGAAGAAATGGAGAAGGCCGAAGCCAACGGGACGCTCCATGAATATGACCGGCCACGCCCGAGTCCCAAGGCCATGTTCGAGTATGTTTATGCTGACATGCCGGAGCATCTGCGCCGTCAGCGTCAGGAAATGGGGATCTGAGCCATGTTTGATGATAATACGACTCTCAAACCCATGAATATGATCGAGGCGATCCGTGACGCCCACGACGTCATGATGGAGCGCGACGAAAAGGTCGTCGTCTTCGGTGAAGATGTGGGTTACTTCGGCGGCGTTTTTCGTTGCACCGCCGGCCTGCAGGAAAAATATGGCCGCAGCCGCGTTTTTGACGCACCGATATCGGAAAATGGTATTGTTGGCGCCGCGATCGGTATGGCGGCTTATGGTTTGCGCCCCTGCGTCGAAGTACAGTTTGCTGATTATGTTTACCCTGCCTATGACCAGATCACGCAAGAAGCTGCCCGCATCCGCTTTCGCTCGAAGGGTCAGTTCACTTGCCCACTAACCATCCGCATGCCAACCGGCGGCGGCATTTTTGGCGGCATGACCCATAGCCAAAGCCCTGAAGCCCTGTTCACCCACGTCACTGGCCTGAAAACAGTCATCCCGGCTACACCTTATGATGCAAAGGGCTTGCTGATCTCGGCGATTGAAGACGAAGACCCGGTGATCTTCCTGGAGCCAAAGCGACTTTATAACGGGCCTTTTGATGGTCACCATGACCGCCCGGTTACACCATGGTCGAAACATGACGCAGGCATGGTCCCTGAAGGGTATTACAATATTCCGTTGGGCAAAGCACATACCGTTCGTGAGGGGAATGATCTCACAATTCTGGCCTACGGCACGATGGTCTTTGTTGCAGAGGCAGCGATTGAAGAGACCGGCATTGATGCGGAGATCATTGATCTTCGCAGCCTTCTGCCGTTGGACCTGGACGCCATTCAACAATCGGTCGAAAAGACAGGCCGCTGTGTTGTCCTGCATGAAGCGACCCGCACATCCGGTTTCGGGGCAGAGCTGATGTCACTTGTGCAGGAGACCTGCTTCTATCATCTGGAAGCGCCGGTTGCCCGGGTTACCGGCTGGGATACACCTTATCCGCATGCGCAGGAATGGGAGTACTTCCCGGGGCCAAAACGTGTCAGCGAGGCACTTACGAAAGTGATGGAGGCTGCATAATGGGCATTCACGTAATCAAGTTGCCTGACGTCGGCGAAGGCGTCGCCGAAGCTGAATTTGTCGAGCTTCACGTCAAGCCGGGTGATGAAGTCAAAACTGACGACACACTAGCGGACGTCATGACTGATAAAGCGACCGTGGAAATTCCCGCACCCGTCTCCGGTACCGTTACCTGGATTGGAGCAGAAGTCGGGCAGATCATTTCCGTTGGCTCCGAAGTCTTCAAACTGGAAGTCGCTGGAGCTGGAAACGTCAGAGACACTGGCAAATCTACTGAATCGGAGATGAAAGCGAATGATGCAGCTGTAGAGGCAAAGCCGGTCATTGAGGAAGAGAAAAAAGAAGCCGCAGCCAAGCCAGAAAAAAAATCTGCACCCGCTTCGGCGACGCCACCAATAGCAGCTGCACCAGCCCGGAAAACCGGTGCAGCCCGCAAAGCAGGCGAAAAGCCTCTGGCCTCTCCGGCAGTGCGCAAGCGCGCCTATGACAATGGTGTGGACCTGCAATATGTCCATGGCTCTGGCCCTGCTGGCCGGATCAGCCATGAAGATCTGGATGCCTTCATTTCTGGTAACGCGCCAGCAGTATCTCGTGGCAGTGCCGGTTATGCACCAAATATGGAAGCCGAGGAAATCAAGGTTATCGGCCTGCGGCGTAAAATTGCCGAAAAAATGCAAGACTCCAAACGCCGTATTCCGCATGCATCCTATGTCGACGAAATTGACATGACCGCACTGGAAGACCTGCGCCAGCACATGAATGCAACCCGCAAAGAGGGGCAACCAAAACTGACTGTGCTGCCTTTCCTGATGCGGGCCATCGTTGTCGCCGTGCGCGACTTCCCGCAGATCAATGCGCGCTTTGATGACGAAGCCAATGTGATCCACCGCTATGGTGCAGCACATATCGGCATCGCTACACAGACAGACACCGGCCTGATCGTGCCTGTCGTGCGTCACGCGGAAGCGAACAATATCTGGACAAATGCGGATGAAATAAAGCGCCTGTCTGATGCGGCCCGTGACGGCACAGCAAAGCGTGAGGAATTATCTGGTTCGACCATCACAATTTCGTCGCTAGGCGCTATTGGCGGCGTTGCCTCGACCCCTGTCATAAATCATCCCGAAGTAGCAATCATCGGTGTGAACAAGATGGTCGTGCGCCCTGTCTATAACGATCAAGGCCAGGTTGTGCCGCGCAAACTCATGAATCTGTCATCTTCTTTCGACCACCGGGTCGTCGATGGCTGGGACATGGCACAATTTATTCAAACCATTAAAGGCTTGCTCGAACATCCTG
>JALEGM010000253.1 GCA_022763145.1 Aquisalinus sp.
GGTCGCGAAAGCTTGCCCCCGGTTCAACCACAGGCGCTTTGGCATCCCGATAAAACGGATTGACCACCAGTACAGAATATCCAGCCATGGCAAGGCGCTTACCCATGGCTTTGAAGGCAGGGCGCAGACCACGAATGTCCGGCCACATTAAAATAGCAGGATGTACACCTTCCGCAGGGTGAACAAAATAGCAGTCTGAGGTGCCCTCTGCCATCGTCACTTCAACGTCGGTTTCGATCACGCTTGTTTCGGCATGGGCGAGGCCGGGATACATGGCTGCAAAAATGGCTGCGGTTCCAAGAAGGCTGAAATCACGCCGGTTTATCTGACCGCCAGCCCGCTCAAAGTTCTCATTATCCTGCTCGGTAAAGTCATTGCACATGGCAGCCTCCTGACGGTTCGGGACATCTTTTCAGAAGCGTACAACGCATCTGCGATCAGGTAAACGACAGGTGCGGCGCCCCAATGAGAGAAGAGTTGCGCCTCTGAAAACGATCTAGAACTGCCCGAACCAGAGGGCGAGCAGGGTCATCAGGCCGGTTTCTCGATTGGCCTTGAATAGCGCGAGACAGGTAGCTGGTTTGTTCTGATCGAGCATCCAGGTCTGCCAGATCAGGTGTACCGCCGGAAAAATCAGGGCGATATAAAACCATGGTCCCAGACGTGCCAGCAGGCCTGCCAGCGCCACGAAAAAAATCATGCCCGTATAGAATGCCAGCAGCCATTCACGGGTATGACCTGCAAGTCGGCGTGCGGTGGATTTCACCCCGATCAGAGCATCATCTTCGCGGTCCTGGTGCGCATAGATTGTGTCATAGCCTAGTGTCCAGAAAATCCCCGCGATGTAGAGATTGACTGCCGCCCAGTTCAATTCGCCGGTCACCGCCATCCAGCCGACGAGAATGCCCCAGTTGAATGTCAGCCCGAGCCAGGCCTGGGGCCACCAGGTGATGCGCTTCATGAAAGGATAAGCCGCAACCAGTCCCAGTGCCAACAGGCCGGTGACAATGGTCGCCCGGTTAAACTGGATAAGGACCAGCAGACCGACAAGGCAGAGACCGATCAGAAATATCCAGGCCTGTCTTAGTGTGACCTGACCGGAGGGCAGGGGACGGCTCGCCGTGCGGCTTACTTTCGCATCAATATCCCGGTCGACGATGTCATTATAGACGCAGCCCGCCCCGCGCATAACAAATGCACCGATGGCAAATAGCACACCGTAAAAAAGATAGGTCCAGAGGTCCTTGTTCATCGCCCCGCCCGCGAGCGCTGCGAGGCTTACTCCCCACCAGCAAGGGATCAGCAGCAGCCAGGTGCCAATGGGCCGATCCGCCCGCATCAGCCGAAGATAGGGTTGGCTCACTGCTGGCATACCGTCCACGAGACTGCGCTGGGGCGCGTCAGGGGTCGCCGCTGAGGAACTGCTCTGGTCAACCACGGGAAAAACTCCTTACATGGAGGCGAGACCTGTAATGTTGCTGTGTCCAAGTCAAGCGGAAGAGAACGGAAATCACGTGCTGCGCCTTTTCGTCACCTCACAACTTTCAGAAGGTGCTTCGGTGCCGCTGTCAGCCGATCAGGCCCATTACCTCTCACGCGTCATGCGGCGCGAGGTTGGCGCAGAGCTGCTGTTGTTCAATGGCCAGGACGGAGAGTGGCTCGGCGAGGTATCAGCTCTTAGCAAGAATGCTGGTGTCGTCATGTTGCGCGAAAAAACACGCCAGCAGGTCGCGAGTCCTGACCTGTGGTTGCTGTTCGCCCCGGTAAAACGCGCGCCGCTCGATCAGATTGCCCAGAAAGCGACCGAACTTGGCGTTTCATCTCTCCAGCCAGTGCGCACCGCCCGCACCATTGTCACGCGCGTGCGAGAAGACAGGCTGCTCGCCAACGCTATCGAGGCAGCTGAACAGAGTGAAAGACTGGACCTGCCGGAAGTCCGGGATTTCACCCAACTCGATAAGCTGCTGTCACGCTGGGTAGACGAGGCGCCGGATCGTCGCCTGATTTTCTGTGATGAAGCAGGAGATGTTGAAGATCAACGCTGGGGCGGGGAAGCAGGGAGAGCGCTTCCAATGACAGAAGCCCTGCAGCCATTCCGAGATAAAACTGAAAGCTGGGCCATTCTGACCGGGCCGGAAGGTGGCTTTACATTGGAAGAACGAGAGAGATTGCGTGGTCTGGATTTCGTGACGCCAGTCACGCTCGGTCCCCGTATCATGCGCGCTGACACGGCTGCTTTTGCCGCCATCACCCTCTGGCAAGCAATGCTGGGCGATTTCGACAGGCCGTTCACTAAAGCGTGAATGTCAGCCAGAGACTTTGCAGCCCAGGCAATAAGAGGTAGAGGGGCGTAACTTGTTATTTGAAAGTCAGTCTTATGACACAGCTAGATGCCGCTGCCCGTAAGGATTCTGCGCCTGTTGAGGGTAAGGATGATCTGACCGCTTATCTCGCCAGCGGCTGTAAGCCCAAAGTTGATTGGCGCATTGGCACAGAACACGAAAAGTTTGGATTCTGCCGCAAAAGCCTCAGTCCGTTACCTTATGATGGCGAGCGTTCTGTCCGGGCGATCTTGCAAGGGCTATCAGATGAGTTTGGCTGGGCTCCCCTTTATGAGGGTGACAATCTCGTAGCCCTCAAAAAAGACGGAGCATCGGTAACACTGGAGCCCGGTGGCCAGTTCGAATTATCCGGTGCGCCGTTGGAGCATCTGCATCAGACCTGCAACGAAGTGCACAGTCATCTCGATCAGATCCGTGCTGTCACGGACACTGTAGAGGTTGGATTCCTCGGTGTCGGCCACACTCCTAACTGGACACGGGCCGAGATGCCACACATGCCCAAGGGCCGCTATGCGATCATGCGCAATTACATGCCCAAGGTCGGTGGCCTCGGGTTAGACATGATGCACCGGACGGCTACGGTTCAGGTCAATCTCGATTTCTCTGAAGAAGCCGACATGGTGAAGAAGTTCCGCACTTCCCTGGCATTGCAACCACTGGCAACGGCGCTGTTCGCGAATTCACCCATGGTGGAGGGAAAAGATACTGGCTTCGTCTCATGGCGTGCTAATATCTGGACAGATACGGACCCCAATCGCACAGGCCTTCTGGATTTTGTGTTTGAGGACGGGTTCGATTTTGAGCGCTACACAGAGTACATGCTGGATGTGCCGATGTATTTTCTGTTCCGCAATGGTGATTACGTTGACGCGACAGGCAAATCGTTCAGGGCTTTTATGGATGGTAAGTTGGACCTTGCTCCGGGGCAGCGTCCGACACTGGAGGACTGGACGGATCATCTGTCCACGGCATTCCCGGAGGTGCGGTTAAAAACGTTCCTTGAAATGCGTGGTGCTGACTCCGGTTCCTGGTCGCGTATCTGTGCACTACCAGCCTTCTGGGTGGGACTTCTCTACAACAGCAGTTGTCTGGAAGCGGCCTGGGACGTTGCCAGGAAATGGACACCTGAACAACGCCATGCCTTGCGTGCTGATGCAGCTCAGCATGGTTTGAAAGCAAAAATCGGGAAGTATACGCTTCAGGATATTGCCAAAGAAGTACTCGCCATTTCCAGGGAGGGCCTGCGCGATCGTGCCCGTCCTGATACTGGCGGTAATGATGAAACCGGCTTCCTGCAACCATTACAGGAGATCGCAGATAGTGGTCTGACCATGGCAGAACGGATGCTTGCTGACTTTGAAGGGCCTTTGAATAAGGACATGTACAAGCTGTTTGAGAAGTATGCGTTCTAGTGTGAGATGACATCTCAGATTGAACATGCCTGTGAAGCGTTGGCCGAGCGCAGCCATCCTCTTGCAGTTGCATTGAACGCCATCAATTTTAAGCCTTATATCCGGCAGCGCTCCGGCGGCTATGAAGGCATCTTCAGGATAATTATTGAGCAACAGGTATCCGTCCCCAGCGCGCAGGCAATACTTACAAGATGCAATGCCCGTATACCGGACATCAGTGCTCTGACCGTATCTGAAATGAGTGAAGAAAACTTACGTGCCTGTGGTCTGTCAGGGCCTAAAGTAAAATATGTGCAGGCTGCAGCGACAGCTGTTCTGAATGGCTCGTTACAGTTGGATAGCCTGGCAGAACTAAATGATGAGGCAGCAGTAAGGGCTCTATGTTCAGTTAAAGGTATTGGTCCATGGACGGCGGCAATTTACCTGCTGTTCTGTGAAATGCGTTTTGATATCTGGCCACGTAATGACGTGGCGCTTCTGGCGGCTTATGCGGCGGCTACCGGTTTCTCGTCTAAACCGGCCCAGAAAGATTTTGATGAGCTTGCCGAAGCTGAATGGGCGCCGTGGCGCGGTGTTGCGGCGCATATTCTGTGGACCTATTACGCAAAATTGCGCGGGCGCAAGCCGATCTGACTTTTCGCGTGATACGTGTATATTTTTATCGGCGTAGTGGCGGAAAAGTCGCAAATTGTCAGAAAACTGTCATGGTGAATCAGTTATGTTGCCAATGAACTTAAATGGGGCTAAACGTTCAGCGTGAAGATGGAGATTGTGCTTTCAAGCATCAAATCAAAATCAGGTTAAGTAAAGGCAGGAGCTGCCTCGGGACCAATAGGGTCCAAATCCGCCCCGATATTTCCAACAGGGTTATACAGGAGCGGTAAGATGCATTTGAGTCACCAGTCCCCCGATAGTTGTCCTGCACTGGTCCTCAATGCCGATTTCCGGCCACTCAGTTATTTCCCGCTGTCATTATGGTCTTGGCAGGATTCCCTGAAAGCAGTCTTTCTGGATCGTGTTGATGTTGTCGCTGAATATGACAATGCAGTGCGCAGCCCATCCTTCGAAATGAAATTACCTTCGGTTATTGCGCTCAAAAAGTATGTGACTCATGCGCGTAATCCGGCTTTTACGCGCTTTAATGTGTTCTTGCGTGACTCTTTCACTTGTCAGTACTGTGGTGATACCAATCGCGAAACTCTCACATTCGATCATGTGATCCCGCGCTCTCGCGGGGGTAAGACGACATGGCAGAACATCGTAGCAGCCTGTTCGCCATGCAATCTGCGCAAAGGTGGACGGATGCCGAATGATGCGAAAATGCATCCGTTTCAGGCGCCATACCGCCCAAATATGTACGAACTAAATGAAAAAGGGCGTGCGTTTCCACCAAATTATCTGCACGAAAGTTGGCACGATTATCTTTACTGGGATACCGAGCTAGAGCCGTGATATTTTGCTGGCAGCAAAACTTGTGTTTTCATTTTCTTCCACAAGGCCGGCATATGTTGTCTCACCAGATCGGTTGACACACCAAGCATAACTGCAAGTAACAGTGCCAGTGTCCCTGTTATGACAGGAGAGCCTAGCGGTATTTCATATCGCAGAAAATGAACTGGTATGTTGTGCAACAGGTATATGTAAAAACTGGCTGCCCCTATTATCATGATTGGAGTCTTGAGGAGTTTTGACACTGATAAATGTGGGAACCAGATCAGGAGCGTCGAAGCTGCGGCTACGAGCCACCCCTGCGCATTTGCGGGGCCCAGTATCATCGGGAAAGCGATTAGCGCGAACACCATCAAAAGGAGTTTCTGGTTCGGCGTTTTCGAAATTGCAACTGCCCAGCCAAATGCGAACAGGTAGAGCAATAGGTGTGGCAGGCGCTGCACGTTAGTGATTTCGTCCACCGTGATAGTGCTGAATATTGAAAATAGTGTACTGAGGGATAACACCACAATCGCAGTATGAAATGGATATGATCCAGAGATCCTTCGCACACGCGGTATCATGAACAGTGCGCACATCATCAGTATAATCTGGAAGTATACTTCGAGAAACCAGTATGGCGTCAGGAATGTAGATCCCTCACCATAGCTGCCAAACAGGTTCCCGGTCAGCGTCAGCGTAGGCAAGTGAAAGTCCTGCCGCCAAACCATGTAGAGCATAAGAATAATGAAATAAGGGAGGATAATCCGTTTCATGACGTTTGCGATAACACTGAAAGCGTTCCCTTCCACAAGATGACCCATCTGAAAGCGGGCTGTGTTAAAACCTGCCAGCATCAGTAGTGTCAGAGCGCCACCTGAAAATGAGATCAGACCTGCGTGATGGGCAACAACCATCAGGATTGCTGCGGCTTTAAGCGCGATATCCGTGTCTATAGAGCTTGTTGTCTGCGGCTGCTTTTTCATGAGCTGGAGGTCACTGACAGCTATGTCCTCCCAGCTTTTGGGCAGGTAACCCAAATGCTTTTCAATTGCGAGTGAGGTTTGCACGTATGATAAGGAGTCACCTTGCAAGTTGGTGAAACTGGCGTTTCGTGGAACCTCAGCCATACCCATTGCAGCTGCATAGTCGCTGTAAAGGTCAGTACCGCTTGGTTGCTGGTCGATCTCTTGGAGTCGTAGATTGCGTCCTGTCGAGAGTATTTCAGCGTAATCGACCTTACCATTACCCAATAATGGAATTTCTTCTGCATCCCATACAATGATATCGTTTCGCTTTAGCGTATACCGTCGGCGAAGGTGTTTTTCTACTTCGTCTCTTTGACCGGCATTAACCGTGCACACAGAGATAAACGCGTCATCACCACTGACGGCGCCGGCGATACCGTTGGCTTTGAGGCTGTGCTCAATATCATCAAGATTGAAACGGAGACCGTAAAGTTTACAGAACCTGCTTTTCCGGCCTGTGATACGGTAAAGCCCCTTTCGGTTGCGTATAGCAAGGTCACCAGTTTCTAGTGAGGATAGATTATCGGTTGTTGCAAGATCCTCAAGGCACTCCGCATACCCCATCATGATATTGGGGCCAGCGTAAACCAAGTCACCCTCCTTACCATGTTTGGTGATAATTCGCCCACTCTCATCTTTCAGCGTGAAGGTGCCTCCCGGAATGGCTTGGCCGATGCTGTCTGCGTACTTTATGGCGAGTTCTGGTGGTAGCCATGCCATGCGCGCTGTCGCTTCGGTCTGGCCATACATCACGTGAAAACGAAGTCCACGCCTTGCCGCCAGACGGGCATAATACCTGACCTTGTCAGGGGACATTTTTCCACCCGCTTGTGTCAGCGTGCGCAGAGAAGGTAAGTGCATTTCTGCAAAACCAGTACGGTCTATCAGGTCATAAGTGTACGGTACACCAGCCAGGCTGGTACATTCCTGCTCCTTCAGTTGGTCCCAGAAACATTGACTGGCCACAGACCGGTCTGTCAGTGAGATAGAACCGCCAGCCAGAAGATGTGAGTTGATGACTGACAGGCCATAAGAGTAATTGAATGGCAGACTGGTAATAGCTCGATCCAGTGTACCGATATCAAGATACTCAGTAATGGATGCAGCGTTCGCTTGCAGATTTTCTCCGGATAATTTGACCAGTTTTGGTGTTCCAGTGGAACCGGATGTTGTCAGCAGTACTCTGAGGTCCGGATGTAGTTGGTATTTTTCTGAATGGCATTCAGCAAGGTCCCACGCATTGCCGTTTTGGCGATAAATCAAGTTAGGCCGGAAAGTGTTTTCTATGCGATTGTCTTTCTCAATGGCACTATGAGGCAATAGTAGAACCGGGTGAGCTGCCTTCAGGCAGGCGAGATAAGCAATAAGGGGCTCAACCTGATTCAGAGTTTCAATCAAAACCAGTTTTCGCTGCATACCGAGCTTTTCAGCGAAACTATCGACAGCTTTAGCCAGATCAGTATAGCGCCACACATGGCCATTTTCTTCGATGAGTGCGGTTGCCTTATCAAAGTAAGCCAAGCGATGGACGAAGGCAGGGGAGTTATTCATGCCGTTGCGCCTCGTACCGGTTTCACTTGTAAGTGTCGGATGACTTGTCGACGTTTGCGCTCAAGCGGCATATCGTAGGCAAGATAGATCAAAACCGCGAGGGCGAAGCTGACCATAATGGCTGCGAGTTTCCATACCTGACTAAAGTGTCCAGCCAGATAGGTCTGTGCAATCAGAATGACGGGCCAGTGCACGAGGTACAGCGTGTAAGATATATTCCCAAGATGTCGGTCGATCGGTGGGCTGTCCTGACGAACATTCCAGGCAATGAATGGTAACAGGGTCAGGGCCCATAACATCCCGAACCAGTCCTCAGGAAAAGGCGTGACGACGTCTTTGATGAGATAATTCTCTGTGAGCGGTAGTAACGCGGCCAAAATTCCAACGGCTATAAAGGTTAGCGCCGAGAGGATTGCAGTTCGACTGCTGGGAAGATAGTCCATGCGAGCGAGGATCATTCCAGCGGCGAATACAGGCAGGTATGAGAGAACTGTCCAGATGCCGAGTTCGATCTGCAGGAACCACCCCCAGAAAAATGCAGCTACAGCAAGACCAGCGAGTTTGAGTGCGCCAAACTGATGCTGCTCAGACCAGGCGATCAGCCCAAGCAGGACAGGCAACAGCATGTAGAATTGCAATTCGATGTCCAGTGACCATGATACGCCAAGGGGATCATGCCCACTGCTGGCAAGGCCAATGATCACCAGATTTGATATGTGAAGACTCTGACTGCTAATGCTCAAAGTTGCGAGAATAGCTACGGCCAACACTAATATACAGGCATAAACAGGCCAAATGCGTAGCAGACGAGACGCATAAAAAGTACGGATACTGTGAGAGCCTACAGCATACTTCGTATCAAACATGCGGGTAACCCAGTAACCGCTCAGGATGAAAAAGATCATCACGGCCGGGCGCCCGATTTCCAGATTGGACAAATGACTTACGACGACTGCTGAGGCCAGCAGCAGACGGAAAAACCCGGGTCTTGTAACGAAACGATGCACACTCATTCACTTTTTTCAGATGAGTGTGACGCGATAGGCTTAATATATCTTCACCATAACAGGCTTTGGGGCTTGTTATGGCTGCTTGTGATGTGTGCTGATTAACGAATTGGCAAGCGCAGTTAACAGCTGGTTAGCATTATCTTTTTTCGGACTAGAGATGCCTCTAATACCCACCTGCAACTCAGGTACATACTGCTGCTTTTTGTATGTTGATATCCGTATGTAGGCGCACATTACAGCCAGCTGTATGTCTGTTTTCATGCCTTGAGCACAATCTGCTACGTTTTCGAGAAAAGCTTCGCGCCTCTCTCTCGGGCGTGCCTTTTGAGGCGCAGGCTTGTGGGCAGTCAGTTGTAACGGAACACTGATCTGTAGGGCTTCTTTATTAGTGGATTCGGCTTTCATTGCGCTTGGCTCCTCTCAATTTGGAGACGCGATATTATACGTGCCGGGAGGGGGGCACATAGATTCCTGATTTCTGAGTAAAAACAGGGAATTAAATGAAA
>JALEGM010000254.1 GCA_022763145.1 Aquisalinus sp.
CGCTTTCGAGCGTGATGCTCGCCTTGATCCGTTTGGAAATGGAAGATTCACGGAAGACCCGGCGCTCCAGGCTGGCCCCGTTCAGCATCAGCGCCGCTCCAATCACCAGTGCCGACCAGACTGTGACCGATGGGGACAAAACGAACACGGACAGGGCAACAATCACCATGAAAAAAGGCCCGGCGATAACCGCCAGACGCAAGGCCGCCGGTGAATTGCGGTGCAAGCGGCTGATCCGGAAATGCAAGGCTGCAGAAAACACGAGCAAGCCGAGGCAGGCTTCGGCCATTATTTTTACTATGCCAGCCTCGGACATTGGTAATCCAGTGTAGCGATAGGCGATACCAGCCAGCGTCGCTGCGCTCAGCACCAGCGCCGGACGCTGTGTCAGGCTGGCCATGGCGCCAGTCCGGACAAGGGCAAAAAGTGACAGGCAGGCTAACGCCGCCAGAGCAATCATCATCATGGCAGAGGGCATGTACGTGAACTTTTGAACAATTATGCGAATCGTGGGGTGATGCGCGCTTTCAGGCAACAGTTTTTTAACACGGACTGCAAAAAAGCAGTGCCCGTTCAATAATCACGCACTGACGTAGTGTCAGTCGAGATCGGCCGTCAGCTTGTCCCAGTCACGCTCTTGAGCGCGTCTGGCTTTCAGTGCACGCCATTTCCGTTGCCATGATCTGGGCCAGAAATGGGTAATGCGATATTTTTTCTGCAGAAAATTGCGCCGCTTGGGGCGCTTGGGGCGCAGAAGACGCTCCGCAATATATTTTTCTGTACTGTCGAAATTGAATGGCCCGTCAGCCGGGTCTTCGTGGTGAACGGTCGGGTCCAGTTCCTCGGTATGACGGAACGCTTCATCGAGCACTTCATCTTCCGATTTCAATTCAGCTTCAGAAATCGGCGCGAGTATTTCTTCCTGCTCTTTCTTCTGTGGGCTGAACACGAAGTGATGGTCGCGTGGCGTCATCTGCTCTGCAGGTGCTGTATCCTCTGCTGCGATGGCTTCGGTTGTAGCATCAGGGTTTTGATCCGCTTCCGGTGCTTTATCCTTTGCAATCACCGACAAGGTAAAGTCGGCCTTGTCTTGCTCCGTCAGCGTCAGGGCCGGCTCTTGCGGTTCGGCTGATGCGTCAGGCGCCGGCGCAGCATCGGGAGAAGCATCCGCTGTAACGTCATCCGCTACTTCTGTCTCTGTCAGCTCTGCACTTGCATCAGTGGAGTCAGTTGCTTCGGTTTCAACCTCATCAGCAGGTTCCGCGAGTGCTTCCGGGGCTTGCGGTGTGGGCGCGCTGCGCCCTAGAGCAGCCTGTGCTAGTGATCCGCCCAGCAGCAGTCCTGCTTCCGGCGCCTCGTCCTGTATTTTATCAGTACTGCCCGTATTGCGATCAACCTTTTTGCTGGGTCGATTTTTAAGAGCCGGAGTAATTGACGCAGCGAGATCTTCCTCATCATAGACTTGCGTCAGTCTTTCCTGCAGGCGGCGGGCATTTTCCTCAGCATGCTCCCGGGCTGTAGCTTCTTCCATCTGGCGTTGCTTTTCTGCCAGTTCGATTTCTGCTTGTTCAGCAGCAGCTTTCTGGGCTGCAGCCTTTTTCGCAGCTTTGCGTTTGGCCGCGAGACGCGCTTTGCGCCTTTTCTCTGCTTCAAGCGCCTCGGCGGCTTCAGCGGCGGCCGCTTCCTCTTCTACAGCTTGCTCAGCTGTGAGAGCAGCAGTATGGGGCTCCTCCCGCTGATCATCCACCGGTTCATCAGCGTGCGGTAGCGCCTCAATTCCAGCAAGAACTGCCAGCTGCTCATCACCCACTTTCTCCAGTGCAAGTGACCGTCGCACCTCACCGATTGTTGCAGGGTCAAAGCTGTTCGCCTTGCCAAGGCTGGCGAGATAATTCCCCTGCGCGGCATCAAACCCAAGACTCACAAGTGCTTCCAGCGAGGCCTGATCTTCAACACCAACTGCCACGGCAACCGCTCCATGCTCTTGAGCAAGTTCCAGAAGTTCGGAAACCGCGGTAAGGCCAGGGCCACCGCGCACAGTCCGTGCAAAGCGCAATATCGCAGAGCCACCAGTCTTGATTTCGGCGAACGGAAATGGCTTCAGATTGCGTAACTGCTCATTAGCGCGGCCACGCATCTCAATCGCCAGTCTCACGCCTGTCGCCCGGAGGGCATCAAACAGATGCTCGGTTTCTGCCGCCGGGAAGTTGCCAGGAATAGTCGGGCATTCCAGTGTCAGCTTTTCAATTGGAAAATCATTTTCCTCGAGGATCGCCTCAAGCCAAGCCGGGAAGGTGGTATCGAGAATATCCGCAAAGGCAAGATTGACGGAGAAGCCGGGCCCCTCATTGCCGCGCCATTGTTGATATTGCTCGAGCGAGCTCTCAATGACGTAACGGGTCAGCTCGTTCATCCGTCCCTGATTTTCAAAGAACGAGATAAATGCCCCCGGCGGCAGCACGCCAAGACCCGGATGTACCCAGCGCACGAAAGATTCCATGCGCAACAGCGCACCATCAGACAGGCTGAAAATAGGCTGGAAAATCACCTCGAAGTGATTGTTATTCAAGGCATTATCAATATCAATGCTTGTCAGCCTGACTGCCTGTGCACCCATTATCGGTCCTCCTGCCCACCACAACGATCGTTTCCTGCCGGGATCGTGCGTAATACCAGAGGTGCACCCTATGGTGCCGGTCTTAATACGATCTAAACAGGCAAAACACGACGCAAAGCGTGAGCCTAACAACTTCCCATGCCGTGAGTCGGTGCCGTGATGCGAGTCACGGGGCCGAGAGCTCACGAAGACAGGAGTTACCTCACGAAGACAATGCTACTGATTGCGCGGAAAAAACTGGTCGATGATGTCGGCAATTTGAGTCTGGTCCAGCTCCCCGGCCACGCCTTTGAAAAGGGGATCGGATACATTGAGGGCCAGCCCCCTGACGAATGCAATAGCAGAGTGAAATAGCTCATCAATACTGCGATCCTCTTGCCATCCCAATTCTTGCGCTTTGGCAAGCGAGTGGCTTACGGCAGCCGCAAAGTCGGCAAGTGCAACTTTCAATTCGTCATCAGCATGGCGGCTAATGTCCGGGTGCATGATGGTGGAGAAAAGGGAAGGGTTATCCACGGCCCATCCCACGAACGCTTTCGCCATGGTATTCGGGTGAATGAAGTCCTCCCCATTGATGTTGGACAACACGGCCCGTGTCGCGCCTTTGTAGCCTTCTTTTGCTAATGTACGCAGCAGGTCGTGGCGGCTTTGAAAGTGTTTGGCAGGCGCAGTTGAGGACACTCCCAGGTCTCGTGCAAGGGCGCGCAAACTGACAGCCTCAACGCCACCGGTTTCCACGACTTCAGCTGCCCGTTTTAGAATGGCTTCGCGGAGATTTCCGTGATGATACCCTGACATTTTTCAGCCTTTCTCGACGGCGGTTGACATGCGCGACATGCTTCAATAGAAATGTATGCACTGCATACATTTATCGGATTAATTATGGCAATATCTCAAAGTGCGCGCGCAGGTACCACTACTCCCTATATTGACCGAAAGCGCTACATGTTTCCG
>JALEGM010000255.1 GCA_022763145.1 Aquisalinus sp.
GGCGATACCGTTTCTAGAATTAACAGGTTTGGTGTTGTTTCTGACTGGAAATGTTGAACAGCTTTCTTCAGCCCGCCCATGAAAATATTGATGTGAGCTTTTGAGAGACGGCGATCCGATGCAGCAGCTTCTACAAGCTCACTGGTGGCCTGTGTTTCACAAAAAACACCGATATTGATACGGGGTACCGGGATATGATCTCCATCCTGCGGCACGTCTTCTTCATCATTAAAAGCAGTTCCAGCATCGGCCACAACCGGTGGTACTGGCATGGAGTCAGTACTTCTTGCAGAGTAATCCTGCGTCATACTTGCTGTCAGAGGTGGTTGCTCTACGGGAAAATCATCATCACCAAAGTCGTCGTCGAAATCTTCGTCCGCAAAGTCATCAACAATTTGCGCACCTGGCTCATTGACCATATCCAACGCTTGCTCAATTGCAGCAAGAGCCTCCTCTTCGGCATCTGGAATGGCTTCCTGAGTTATTGGAGGGACGGCACTTTCTTCAAGCTCCGGTGTCGGATTGTCCATTACAGGTGCAGCTTCGGCCACTGGAGATGGAGACGGGGGTGACATCTCCTCATCATCCCAGCTTTCTATATTGCAATCCAGATCATCTACACCAAAGTCATCGTCATCGAAGTCAATATCAAGATCATCTTCAGAGAGCGCCTCAAGGTCAGCCAGCTCTTCTTCTGTGAAAGCATCATCTGTATCAAAATCGAATTTATTGTTCGCCAGATTACTCATATTAATTCTCCGGTGCCTTCACGCCCTCTTATTGTTCAGATGCTTGAATATCTATTGTTTCGTCAGATTGACTTGAAGTCGGCTCTCCCTGTACGAATTTTTCGTAGATATTTACCGAACGTGTTGCATCACCATCGCCCAATGCTGTCGGCTCAACAAGATCGCGTGGATCAGCTATCATTGCTGCCAGGTTCTGCTGGGCAAAACAGCCAAAATTCTTGGCCGGTATATTGCGAAAGCGTCTTTCAATTTCCTCAGACCAGTCCCCACATTCGCTGGCCGTAGCGACATAATTGCTAAAGCTAACAATCACTTCACCTTGCTCAGAAAATCCCGACTCCCGGTAGGTTGCCCCTTTCAAAAGTTGCCATTCGATACCAAGGTTGTTGAGTTCCTGACGCAGGTCAGCCGCCATATTCTGGCCTTGAAAATCGTATTGCCCACCAGATGGCGCAGTGATTGTAATCGGGCCATGCCCACGTGTGAAATATGTTTTAACGAAAGCACGTAACCGCGCTTTATCGATCTGGCTTAACTCTGTCAGTGTCGAATCCACTGGTACGCTCAGTGTAACTGTTTGCTGTTCAACCGCAATGGGATGCTCTTCTTCAAAAGTTCGTGCCTCATTTGGACCATTGAATACAGTTGAACATGCTGGCAACAGGCAAAGAGCGAGCAGAGCCGGGATATACTTTATGAGTTTCATGTCTCTATTTCCTGTCTAGTCCAGAATGAAGCCCAGAGGCCCTTGTAAAGTAGAAGACCCGGTGGTCTTCCTACGCATGCCATATGTTGACTCAAGCTTGCCGACTAAGAGCTGCTGTACCTGGGTGGCGTGAACAAACCCTTGTGACGGATCGGTAAGTTCAGAACGATGTGCCGGCTCAACAAGATAAGGTGTCACAATAATCACAAGCTCAGTTTGATTACTGCGAAACTCATTACTGCGGAAAAGCTGTCCCAGAACTGGCGTATCTTTCAATGCAGGAACGCCATCAACGGCTGAGCGGATATTATCCTGCAAAAGCCCCGCAATCGCCATACTGCCACCACTGGGCAATTCAACGACATTCTCTACACGGCGCACTGTTAAGCCCGGAATGAGGAAGGCATTCGGTATCAATTCACCAGTTTCGGGATCAATGCCGGAAGATGCTGACAAAGTAAAACCGTTTGTTGTATCGACTTCACTCACCTCAGTATTGATCTTGAGATTAATCCGTCCACGAGATAAAACAACTGGACGGAAGCCAAGCGCAACACCAAAGCGTTTAAACTCAATACCAACCTCACCAAGGTCGCTATTAACAGGCACAGGGAATTCTCCACCAGCAAGGAAATTTGCACCCTCGCCTGAGACTGATGTCAATGTTGGTTCCGCCAATGTACGGATGAGCCCAGTTGATTCAAAAGCAGCTAGTGTCAGATCAAGGTCAGTCAAATCCCCAAAACCGGATGTGTCCAGAGAACCGGAAATACCACCAGACGCCTCACCTGAAAATGGCAGTCTATTGGCCCAGTTACCAGAGAATAAATTACCATCAAGCTGGGCGAAAAAGTTTCCATTTACGCCAAGCTGTTTAACGAGGTTACGCTGCATCTCAACGATGCGAACCTTGAGCATGACCTGATTTTGCTCTCGCACACTAAGCATATTCAGTACAAGCTCGGGGTCTCCTGTGAAGCGAGCTGCAACACTTTGGGCACGAGCAAGCTCGGCTTCGGTACCAACAGAACCCTTCAGGATTACGTTCTCGTTTACTGCCTCAATAGTGATGCGCGAATCCGGCATCAGTCGAGAGTAAAGGTTCGCCAGAGCATCCACATCACGCTCTACGACAATCTCAAGATTCAAGATTTGGCGGTTACGTGCGTCGAAGAAAAAAGCGTTTGCCTGACCTACTTCCATGCCCAGCAGATACACCCGACGGGGCGAGCGAATCACGACTTCGACTTTTGCAGGGTCTGAAACGAGTACATCTGCCGCTGCATCAGGCAACTCGATGATTGCTGCCTTGTTAAGAGGCAGCGTCATACTTTTTGATGTTGCTGTATCACCGCCAGAAATAATACGCGCTTCCTGCGCTTGCAAAGAAGTAGTACTTATCGTCAGGCCAAAGACAGCTGCTGCGACGAAACTGTACCATCTAGCCGCCCTGTTCTGTATCGTTGATTTTGACGTGTTCATATTAAACCTTGATTTCTGGTGATTTAGAAATGCTGATGCGATCATGACTGGCCATATCTGATGACCAGAACTTCCGCAGGCTCAACTTCCTGGATCAACTCTTCGCCGTCTGCTGGCATGAAAACGCTGCGCAGAACGAGGTTAAGCGAACCGCTTTCACGCGCAGTCAGGAAACGCGCGACCTGAGAAGGAGCAAGCTCCAGAGTGACTGTCCGGCCAACTATGGCTCCTTCAGAATCCTGCTGCATTGTCTGATCGACGGCGAGGACGCGGATGTTCGAGTAAAGCACACTACTCTCCATACTCGTCCCATCATCGTTATCCAGTGTGGCAAAAACGTCCACACGATCACCTGGCAGGATAAAACCCGCGGCAGACTGCCGCGAGGAAACATCCATGGTCACTGCACGCATGCCAGGAGTCAGCAGGGCTGCCAGCATCCCCTGACTACCAGGGTGCACAATTTTAGCCTCTGTGATCGGCTCCCCCGCAACAATGGTTGTTCGAGCCAC
>JALEGM010000256.1 GCA_022763145.1 Aquisalinus sp.
ATTCTTCCAGCCACAAGCCTGCCATGGTTTATTTCCTTTAATCCTGAGGGGTAATTTTATTCAATTTGCTGCAAGGTTTCTAGAATACGCTTTGTCACAATGGCAAGGCAGGTGGCGATATCGCTTTCTCGCTACATAATACAGAAAAAAAACCATGCTGTTGCCATGTTGCGAAGAATTTGGGCGCGCAGAGAGAATCATCCGATTCTTTTAAGTGAGAGAGACCATAATCATGAGCAAACAGCGTACATATTTCGGTGAAAGACCTGCCACCCCTTCCCTGACCGGATGGTTTGTGACTTGTGCCTCAGTAGTTCTCGCGCTGGCATTTGCCATTCAGATGGTGATGTGATTCTACAGACTGCTGATTTTGCAATGCAGCATTGATGGTATCTCATCCGGTCTGCTGTCCATAATATGAAGAAGCCGCCCGGACGGCGCTTCACCTGTCGTCCCCCCTTTTCAATCTCGTGACAAACTGTACCCTGTCAGGCACGACATGATGGAGGGAACAATCATGCGCATTATAATCGGTCTGGCACTTATTATGGCTGTCCTGTTTGGCGGGTGGGTCATATTTGACCGGGCGGTGATGTCTGGCAAGCTGGGGGAGGAACGCAGCGCAGGCACCATTGTCGGCGACGCTCTGCCAGAGCCGGTCGTAATCGCACGGGAGGACGCTGATGCAGCTGTTGCACCGGCGGGCGCACAAAAACAAATCCTGTTTGGTGACCTTCATGTGCACACGACCTATTCCACAGATGCTTTTCTCTGGGCCCTGCCCCTGAACCATGGTCAAGGCGTTCATCCGCTGGCGGACGCCTGTGACTTTGCGCGCTACTGCTCGGCAATAGATTTCTGGGCCATCACGGATCATGCGGAAGCTGCCACACCTGCCCGCTGGGCAGAAGCTAAAAGAAGCCTGCGCCAGTGTCAGGCGAAAGCGCTCGATCAGGATAATCCTGACCTTGTCTCATTTCTCGGCTTTGAGTGGACGCAGGTGGGGGTCACGCCAAACGAGCATTACGGCCATAAGAACGTGATTTTTGAAAACCTCGAAGATGAAGAAGTCTCAGCCCGTCCAATTGCTGCAGTGGGCGCAGCAATGGATGCCTTGCGCACAAATGCGTTCGGCATGCCGTCAGCCATCTCGGTTCTGGATTGGGAAAACCGCAACACTTACTGGGATTTCAATACATACATCAAAAATGTTCAGGCCACGCCATTATGCGATGCTTCCCTGCCATCCAGCGAGCTATCTGCGGACTGTTATGAAGCTGCGGCCACACCGGGTGAACTCATAGCACGCCTCGAAGATCAGGGACTCGATCCATTGATCATCCCTCATGGCACAACATGGGGATTCTATACACCGCCGGGCACAACATGGGACAAACAGCTCGCGCCTGATTTCAGACCAGAGGCCTTCCCGCTTCTGGAAATCTACTCCGGGCACGGTAACTCGGAAGAATATCGTGATTTTGTCGACCTTATCCCGTCAGAGGATGGCCTGAGTGGCATTTGCCCGGAGAAAACCGACACCTACACGCCAGCCTGTGTTCGTGCTGGTGAGATAATAGAAGAGGCCTGCCTGGCCAAAGGTGAAGACCCGGATGAGTGTACCGCACGCGCCGGGCGCGCCCGTGTTGCGGCAGCCAATATGGGCATTGCCTACCACATAGCGATTGGCGGTGAGACAGCTGAAGACTGGCTGGACTCTGGTCAATGTACGGACTGCTACCTGCCTGCCTTCAATTATCGCCCGAAACTGAGCGCGCAGTATGGCCTTGCCATCTCGCGCTTTGATGACAACGGACAACAAGCGAGCCGCTTCAATTGGGGTTTTATAGCGTCCTCAGACAACCACAGAGCAAGACCGGGTACGGGGTATAAGGAAGTCGCGCGTCGTCTTAACACGGAAGCTGGCGGTGTGGTCAGACCCGGATTGCGCGATATCTTTCTGCGCGATGACACGCCAGCCGATGGCCAGGTGTACCGGCGTAGTCGAGAAGAATTACAGGCATTAGCCGGCTTCCAGCTGACGGAAATTGAACGTCAGTCAACCTTCTGGCAAAGCGGTGGTCTTGCCGCCGTACACAGTGAAGGCCGTTCACGCGCTGAAATCTGGGATGCCCTGCAACGCCGCGAAACCTATGCAACTTCAGGCCCGCGCATGTTGCTCTGGTTTGATCGCGTGGCAACAGATGGCTCAAGAGCACCAATGGGTGCAACTGTAAACACATCGGACGGCGGTACGTTCAAGGTCAAAGCAACAGGTTCATTCAAACAAAAACCCGGATGCCCCGACTACGCGACCAATGCCCTTGGTGAAGAACGGGTTGCTTCGATCTGTTCCGGCGAATGCTACAACCCATCTGATGAGCGCAACCTGATTGAGAGAATAGAAATCATCCGCATTCGACCACAAATATCACCAACCGAAGATATCGCCGACCTGATTGATGATCCATTTCTGGTCCATAATTGCACGCCGGATCAGGCCGGCTGTTCATTTGAGTTCACCGATCCGGATTTTGCTGCGGGCGGGCGTGATGCGCTTTATTACGCACGCGCCATTCAGGAACCGCGGCCAACCATCAACGCTAACCCGTTACGCTGTGAACGTGATGAAGAAGGCAACTGCATCAAGCCTGACATCTGTTATGGCGACTGGCGTACAGGAGATGAGGACTGCACGGCGCCAATGGATGTGCGCGCTTGGTCATCCCCGATCTACCTGACATATACACAGCAAACTGAAGGCACGGACGTCAGCCCTTCTCTCGACTGATAGAACAGCCAGGATGATACAAAGTAATCTTAAGCAGGTCTCAGCCTCGACATGGTATGTGATCGCCGCTCTCCTTGCCCTCACCGCAGCTCTTGCCTCAGCGCTAGGCGTCGCCCCGGGCGCAGATCGACGCATGGCTGTGGCTGTCGTCAATGAGGATATCATTCCCCGAACGGAGTATGAGCGCGCCCTCTCTGCCATGCAGGCCGGTTTATCGCGTGAACTGACAGCAGAAGATCGCGCCCGCGCATTGGAAATTCTCATTAACGAGGAACTCATCGTTCAGCGCGCACTGGACCTTGATATGGCGCAGACAGACCGCCAGACCCGCAAAACACTGATCCAGGCGATGATCCGCACCTCACTGGCTCTGGATGGTCCACTGGAACCGTCAGAAGCTGAATTACGCACGCTCTATGATGCCGAACAAGGTTTGTTTTCTTCCCCGGCCTTCGTCACTGTGCGAATTGCTGGCACTTCTGATCCATCCAAAATAGACATATTTCGGGAGAACATGCAGGCGGGCAGCCGGTTTGAAGATGCCGCCAATGCCGCAGGGTTAGAAGGTTTCTCACCGCCACCGGATCTACCGCTGGGCAAATTGTCAGATTATACAGGCGCGGCCGGCTTGCAGGCAGTGAACAACATGGCACCAGGCGATATCGCCGGTCCGTTCTTTTATGCGGATCGGCAGATTTACATCTGGCTGCAGCGCCGTAAAGGCGGCGCTGTGCTGCCGTTTGATGCGATCCGCAACCAAGTGGATGCTGAATGGCGTCGTCGGCAGGAAGAACAAGCGTTTACGGATTATATACAGCGCTTGCGCCAGAGAGCGCATATTGAAGAGCTGATTGACCCGGCAAGTGAGACGGCGCCGGCCCTATGATGCGTCTACTGGCTTTCATGTTCCTGTTGGTGAGCTTTCTGGGCAACCCGGCAATGGCACACACCACGAGCCAGTCTTTTTCAAGCTGGCAGGTCAACGGCAAGCAAGTGGAATCCATCTTCGCGGTTGATGCACGACGGATCACGCAGCTGGCACAGCTTTATGAACTGGATGGCGGGCTTTATCCCTTATTGGAAAGTCACTTGCGCGAAACCATCAGCGTCCGACAGCAAGGGGCGGTTTGTGATTTGCAGAATATTTCTCCGCTTACCAGCAGCGGCTCTATCATTCGGGCACAACTGGGGTTTTCATGCTCAGCCGAGATCGCAGACTCTGGCGCGGCCGTCACGATTGCCGCCTTCCATACTGTATCTGCCACACATATTCATATTGCCCGTATCTCATCCAAGACAAGCGAGCTGACTGAGCGTGAAGTCCTCTTGAGTGAGGCACAGCCTGTCCTCTATCTGACGTCATCACATACACCCTCCAGTATTCCGGGCTTTATCAAACTGGGCTTCGATCATGTGCTGTCCGGTCCGGACCATCTGGCATTTCTAGCCGCATTGATGCTTCTGGCAGGGTCGATACGCCGCGCCCTGATTGCCGTCACAGGTTTTACGCTCGGCCACAGCATCACCCTCGCGCTCGCAGTACTGGGCATCATTGAGCCACGCGAACAGATGATTGAGGCACTGATCGCCTTCACGATTGCCACAACGGCACTGGAAGCAGGTCTCGCACAACAGCGCAAAGCCGCTTTTCGGCTTTTCGCGTGTCTGACGGCACTGGTGATCCTGCCCTCCGGCCTCCTCCTGCCCTTTGGTACAGCCGTGATCGTTTATGTGCTGGTAACAGCGCAACTCTCGCACGCCACCGCCCTCAAGTTATTGCCTGCCATCGCCATCGCTTTCGGTCTTGTGCATGGCGCGGGCTTTGCCGGTGGCCTGACGGAATTGGACCTCTCAGGCTCAAACCTGCTGGCACCGCTCGTCGGCTTCAACATCGGCGTGGAACTGGGGCAAATTCTGGCGCTGGCTGTGATAGCCAGTGCAGCCACTCTTCTGCGAAAGATCTTACCCCGCACCGCACAGATACAGGCTGCCTGGCTGGCCCTGCCTCTGTTTTGCGCCGGATGTTTCTGGTTCGCAGAACGGATGTGGACTTGATCTCCAACTCCTGAGAAGTGTCGGGCACCATGGCGTTGAAAATTACTAACAAACAAGCACGCTGGCTCTGGCTCGATAAACAGGGGCTTTCTAACGCCCCGACAGGCCCTGCCACGTCAGAAGCGCTGGCAGAGATCATCCAGCGACTGGGCTTCGTACAACTGGACACGATCCGCGTCATCGCCCGGGCGCATGACCATATTCTCTGGAGCCGCAACCAGAATTACCGCGAAGAGATGATGCACACCCTGCTGACAGAAGAGCGGCTTGTGTTCGAGCACTTCACTCATGATGCCTCTGTGCTGCCGATGGCTTTCTATCCCTACTGGCAACGCCAGTTCGGGCGTATGGCCAAAAGTCTGGAGAAAGGTAACTGGGCGAAGTGCATGCCTTCTTCCAGCGACCTCAAGGCCATCAGGAAACGTATCGAAAAAGAAGGCGCTCTGTGCACGAAGGACTTTACCGGCAAGGCGGATAAATCGAAGCACCCATGGGCGCGCCCACCCCACAAATATGCTCTGGATTACATGTGGTATGCCGGTGACCTCGCGACGTGTCACCGCCGCAATTTTATCAAGTATTACGACCTGTCAGAACGCGTTATTCCCGAAACATGGCGAGAGGCAGCGATCACGGAAACCGAGCAACTGGACTGGCTTTGTCGGGAAGCGCTCGCTAGACTTGGGTTCGGCACGCCCGGCGACATTCAGCGCTTCTGGAACGCCGCAGACCTGTCAGAAGTGCGAAGCTGGTCCGACGCCAACAGCAATGCGCTTGTCGAAGTTGAGATCGAACACGCTGATAAAACCAGCCTCATGGGTCTCGCCCCGGCAGACATTGAACAACAGCTCGCCAGCTTATCAGCCCCCACCGCGCGATTGCGTATCATCAACCCGTTTGATCCGGTGGCAAGGGATCGTGATCGGCTGTTGCGCCTTTTCGGTTTTGATTACCGGATCGAGATATTTGTACCTGCTGCAAAGCGTCAGTATGGATATTATGTGTATCCCATCCTCGAAGGCGATCGCTTTGTTGGGCGCATTGAGGCCCGGGCTGATCGCAAAAAGGGCACCCTGACTGTCGAAAAACTGTGGTGGGAGGCTGGCGTTCGCCCCACTTCTAACCGACTGGATAAACTTTCCAGCGAATTGACGCGCATTGCCCGCTTTGTCGGCACAACAGACATCATCCGGGAGGAC
>JALEGM010000257.1 GCA_022763145.1 Aquisalinus sp.
CGGCCATGGCGCGTTCCATGGAGCCGGTCATGCCATCCGCATAGAGAATGACACGGCCATCGACATTTCGCGCGGCCCGGCCAATGGTCTGCACCAGAGAGGTTTCCGAGCGCAGGAAGCCTTCCTTGTCAGCGTCGAGGATAGCGACCAGCTGACATTCAGGAATGTCTAGACCTTCCCGCAGGAGGTTGATGCCGACCAGCACGTCGAAAGCCCCAAGGCGCAAGTCGCGGATAATCTCGATGCGCTCCAGCGTGTCGATATCCGAGTGCATATAGCGCACACGCACGCCCTGATCGTGCATATATTCGGTCAGATCCTCGGCCATGCGTTTCGTCAGGGTGGTGACGAGAATGCGGCCCCCTTGTGCGGCGACTTTTTTGCACTCGTCGATCACGTCATCGACCTGGCTGGCCCCATCCTTTGAGACCGGGCGGATTTCGACGGGCGGATCAATCAGGCCTGTTGGGCGGATCACCTGTTCGGTGAAGACACCGGCAGTCCGCTCCAGTTCCCAGCCGCCGGGTGTCGCTGAGACGTGGACCGTTTGTGGGCGCATGGCTTCCCATTCCTCAAATTTGAGCGGACGGTTATCCATGCAAGAAGGGAGGCGGAAACCATATTCCGCCAACGTCCTTTTGCGGGCAAAGTCACCCCGGAACATGGCCCCGATCTGTGGAACCGTGACATGGCTTTCATCAACGAAGATAAGCGCGTTGTCAGGCAAATATTCAAACAGGGTTGGCGGCGGTTCGCCCGGCTTGCGCCCGGTGAGATAGCGGGAGTAATTTTCGATGCCGTTGCAGGAGCCTGTGGCTGCCAGCATTTCCAGATCGAACTGCACACGCTGTTCGATGCGTTGTGCTTCGATCAGCTTACCTTCGGCATGGAGGATTGGCAGCGTGCGGGCGAGTTCTTCCTTGATGCGGTTGATCGCCTGGGTGAGGGTCGGGCGCGGGGTGACATAGTGCGAGTTTGCGAACATGCGCACCTGTTCCAGTTCCTGTGTTTTCTGCCCGGTGAGGGGGTCAAACTCGGTGATCGTCTCAATTTCGTCGCCAAACAGGGAAACGCGCCAGGCGCGGTCCTCATAGTGGGCGGGGAAAATCTCGATAATGTCACCGCGTGCCCGGAATGAGCCGCGCACAAAGGCCATATCGTTGCGCTTGTATTGCAGGGCAACGAGGTCGGCGAGCAGCTTCTTGCGTTCGATCACCTGACCGACTTCAAGGTCGAAGGTCATCGCCGTGTAGGTCTCGACAGAGCCGATACCGTAAATGCAGGAGACCGAGGCGACGATGATTACATCATCGCGTTCGAGCAGGGCACGCGTTGCCGAGTGGCGCATCCTGTCGATCTGCTCGTTGATGGAGCTTTCTTTCTCGATATACGTGTCCGTACGCGGCACATAGGCTTCCGGCTGGTAATAGTCGTAGTAGGAGACAAAATACTCGACCGCGTTGTTGGGGAAGAAGCTCTTGAATTCCGAATATAGCTGAGCGGCGAGGGTCTTGTTATGCGCCAGGATCAGCGCCGGGCGCTGGCAGCTCTCGATCACCTTGGCCATGGTGTAGGTCTTGCCGGAGCCGGTGACGCCAAGCAGCACCTGGTCCATCTCATTATCTTTTATGCCCTGGGCCAGTTCAGCGATGGCAGCGGGTTGGTCACCCGCGGGCTCATATTCCGAGACCACTTCCAGTTTGATGCCGCCGCGTGTTTTCTCAGGCCGGGCCGGGCGGTGGGGCGACCAGAGCTGCGCTTCGGCCATGCGATCGTGGTAGGTCTCAATGGCTTCGGAAAAGCCTGTGCCCTCCGGCAGGGTTTCGGGGATCGTCTCGGGGTAAGGGGTGTCGGTATCAGGCATATTCCCCACCTAATACGCTCAGAAGGTTGGTCAAGGTTCTTCGGTTGGGGCTGGCCGGAAAGTGAGGGAGATATGCCAGAGATCCTTTAGCATGATCTGCTACATTTCTGCGAAAAGTTTCCGCCCTTTCCTGTGCGGTGGGCGCTGGAGCTGCTGTCGCAGCCAGCTGGCGCGGCCTGGTTGTGGCACTATCTGAGGCGGTTGTTGGGTTTTTCATCGGTATCTCCATTTCGAAGACACTATAGTGCATCCCGGAAGGGGGCACATAGATTCCGGGCAAGTTATCTAAAAACAACAACTTACATATTTCTGCCCTGGCGCGTGGATTATTTGGTCAAAAAAGTGTTAATTTGGTGCCGACTCGGTTTTACGGGGTAGGGGCAGTTCATGATCGCACTGTTCCAATTCTGCGCGAGTGGCGCGCCAAGTCATAGAGAGGAAAAATCATAATGAGAAAATCACTACACCTGTTATCCGCCAGCGCAGCTAGTCTGTTGCTGATGGGCATTGGCTCTGCTCAGGCACAGCTAGACGAAATCATCGTGACAGCGCAGAAGAAGGAAGAGAACCTTCAGGACGTGCCGATTGCGGTGAGTGTGCTTCCGTCTGAAGCTATCGACAACAAGTTTGCGAATAATATTGAAAACCTTCAGACGCTGGTGCCGTCCATCAGTTTCCGTAAAGGCTCAACAAATGCGAACTCTGCGATTTCTGTTCGGGGTATCGGGACTGTGTCTTTCTCGCTGGCAGCGGAGCCAGCTGTGTCTACTGTTGTAGATGGCGTTGTACTTGGCCGTTCCGGTCAGGCGTTTACGGATCTGTTCGACATTGAACGGATCGAAGTGCTGCGCGGTCCGCAAGGGACACTGTACGGGAAAAACGCGCAAGCCGGTGTGATCAACATCGTGACCAAGCGTCCTTCGGATACACTGGATGGCTTTATTGAAGCCTCATTCTTCGAGGATAATGAATATAAGCTCCGGGGTAAGATTTCCGGACCGATTTCTGACACCGTTAAGGGCAGCCTGATGCTTACCAAGTCAGAGTTTGATGGTCATATTACCAACATCTTTAATAATCAGCAGGTCAATGGTTATGACCGCTCTGGCTTACGCGGGATGCTGGAATTCACACCAAGTGATGATCTCGACATCCTCCTGATTTATGAGCACACAGAGGCAGATGATGATTGCTGTGCGGACCTTGAGGTACTGCCAAACGGGCGGAATGCTGGATCAGCAGCGGCGCCGGATAGTGATAACATTGTAAATGGTGTGGCTGATCTTGATCTGGACCAGCGTCTTGTTGACCATGATCTCGTGACGCAAACGATTGATGAGACAGATGCGATCTCCGCTGAAGTCAACAAGGAGTTTGACAGCGGTCATGTTCTGACCTCGATCACAGCATACCGGACTTGGGAAAACACCGAGATTCGGGAAGGGGACTTTACATCCGTGGGCGGACAAGATGCCGCACCTGTATTCGGCGCACCGTTCCTGTTGCATGATGACGGTACACGCGACTGGAAACAGTTCTCTCAGGAATTGCGTATTGCCTCTCCACAGGATGAGCGTCTGCGTTATCAGCTTGGATTCTATTACCTTGATTTGGATGTAGAAGCTGACTTTACGCGTGTGGCAAGTTGTCAAAACAATAGTAATCAAAATCAGACGATTCTGGATAATAATCCGGGCCTGACGTGTAACGCTAATGACCTTGTCTCGGCGACAGGCTTTTTCAACAATAACTTTGAAAATTACGCCTTCTTTGGTCAGGCGGATTATGATTTCAGTGAAGCAATCAGCGGCTTCTTCGGTTTCCGCTACACGCATGATGAGGTGAGCTTCGTTTATACACGTCGCAATAATGATCCCTTTGGGCGTCAAGGTGTCGGTGTGCGGCCTGCTGCCCCTAACAGCCAGTTTGATCAGGACAGCGGCGGCTTTGACAACACCTTTACCAATAGTACAGAGGAAGATGATTTCTCAGTAAAGGCTGGTTTGAGGGCTGATCTTTCAGAACTATTCCAGTCCGAGAGCAATATGGGTGATGTCTATTTCACCTTTGCTCAAGGGTATAAAGGACCTGGCTTCAATACGTTCTATAACATGGGAACAAATGACGCCTTGCCGATTAATCCAGAGACCAGTGAATCTTTCGAGATTGGATACAAGTTCAATGCGGGGCCATTGCTCCTGAACATTGCGGCTTACAGTGCTGAGATTGATGACTTCCAGGCCAACAACTTTGATAACTCAACAGGTGTTACTATTACACGCCTGACCAATGCAGGTACGGTTGAAACCGAGGGTGTGGAAGTTGATGCGATCTGGCAAGCTACAGAGAACCTGACGTTGACAGCAGCTCTGGCAGTCAATGATGCGACCATTAAAGAGTTCAACTGTCCGATTGATCCGACCACGGGGCAACCGCCAGCGAACTGTACGTCTCGCTCTGGCTTGGACTTGTTCTTCTCGCCGGATGTGAACTACACTCTAGGGTTTGATTATGAGGCGCCAGTTGGTGAAAATACGGACTTTTTTGCTAATGGCACATTCGCTCATGTGGATGAGCAGCAATCTCTCTTGCCAAACAATGACGGCACAGTCAGTCCGAACAGCCCGCTGCCAAGCTACGACCAGTTGGACGTGAATGTTGGCCTGTCCATGTATGACGACAAGTACCGCCTGACATTGATCGGCAAAAACCTGACGGATGACAGCTTCGTCACGACATTCTCAGGTGATGGCTTCCGCTATCAGATCCCGCGCGAAGCAGACCGCTATTTCGGTGTGAGCTTCCGTGCGTCACTGAACTAGTCAGTACGCACGTCTTAATAAGAGAAACCCGCTGCCTCATAGAAGGCGGCGGGTTTTTTTGTTTGTATCAAAAGCGCAAACAAAAACGCCGCCCTGAGATCCCCGGTTTTACCGGCAGGGCGGCGCCGTAATTAGGTGGACATGCGGCACTTGATGGGTATTTACCCGCGCCTCACGTCTGATCTTCCTCAGAGACTGCTCCGAAGGAATGACGATCCGCTCAAGTCCACATGTTGACCATAACTACTTGACATCAGATCA
>JALEGM010000258.1 GCA_022763145.1 Aquisalinus sp.
AGCCTTCATCAACAGATACTGAGGCGGAGTCAGCCACCCTTGCCATGTCCAGCCCTGTAAACGCAGAGGGATTCAAGGCAACTGAGTATCAGGACATATTTCAACTTGCCGGCGCTACGATGATATTGGTTGCGGTTCTGTACATTATCTACGCACGCTTTGATGACTGGCTGCAATATCGGCGCTGATCCAAGATGTTGCAACGGAAGTATTATTTTAGCGTCCACTGGCTGGAGCATGATCTGCTACATTTCCAGAAAAGTTTCACGCCATCTCTCGACAGATAAGACTTCAATTATTGCTCACCCCGGTGGAACGTCCGCAAGTCTGTACGAACGACGCTATTTCTTCATCTGACAGTTGCACAAACACCCCAGGAGAGCGATTGCCTTAACCGAACAGCGAATACAGTACCAAATTGTCAAAGAGCCGCCACTTACCAAGTGACTGCTATAGAGCAGAAACCCTTAGCATAAGCCAATATAGAACAAAAATGGTACATTGTTAATTAATAATATTGGGCCGCTAGCCTCATGCCTAGAACGTATCGCTGAGGCTGATCCGCAGAACCTGATCGAAACGGCGTTCGCGGATTTCCCGTGTCTGTGAAACGCCCGGTACATCCCGGAAGTCATCAAAGAAGGTTCGATCAAACTGCTCACCGATATTCGCGAGATTGTTGACCCGTACCTCAAGGTTCATTCCGAAGAAATCCTTGTCCTCGACAAAAACGCCGATGAAAGGATCGCTCCACTGGAACTGACTGATCTGCAGAAGACCTGTTTGTGGGGAATCTTCAAAATACTCAGCAAAGAAGCCATACGCGTAATCCGTTTCCGGAATGTCATGTCGATATTCTACAAAACTGAACCACTCAGTATTGCCACTAAGCGGCCTCTCCTCGCCGGTCAAAGGATCATCAACCTTCGTTTCTTGAGCAAAGAAACTTAAATCAAGCTGTCCGCCCTTGATACCCCAATCATCGAGGCGCACGGTAGCATCAACATCAACGCCATAACGCTCAGCTTTGTCGATATTGCCTGGTCCCTGCCCACGTTCCCGGTTCGGGTCTGACAGATCTGCACCCGGTAACTCCAAAGGTATAGTGTCGACTATGTCCTCAAACTGCCTGGCAAAAAACTGGATCGTGAACTGACTGTCATTCTCAAACCTCTTCTCAAATTCAACTTCGTAATTCCAGAACTGAGGCGGCACCAGATCAGGGTTCCCAGCACGGTCAATACCATCCTGCAAATCGACCGATCCGATGAAAGAGAAGAAATTCAACTGACCGACAGAACGCTCAATCTTCATGCGAATGTCCATACTGTCAGACTTTTTATAGGACGCAGACACGAAACCAGAAGGGCGCGTAAAACTACGCTCCTGGCTGGCGCTGAAGGGCTCAACAACATCAAGACCAGTGTTCGGATCTGTCACTGTGCGCCGGAACGTGCTGTCCTGGGATATCTCTGAATATTCAACACCGACAGATGCCTGCAAGTCGATCTTCTCACCAAGCGGACGATTATAGGCCAGCGTTACTTCAGCACGGTTCTCTTCAACACGAGAATTGCTGATAGTGTCTTCGAGAACTTCAAACTCACCCTGATCATTCAAGACACTAACGAAATCATCAATCTCCAAGAAGTTGAAGACCCCTTCCGCCCCCAGCTCCCAGGTATGATCTTCCTTTGGCGACCAGCTGTACTCAGCACGGACGATACTCTCTCCCTCGTCTGCCTGGCGCTCAAACGTGCTGCCGGTCGGATTCTCTCCGGGGCGGCGCGTTGTGACGAGACTGAGGAACGGACTGCTCTCATAATATTGCAGACCGATCAGTTTCAGTTCACCATTCCAGAAATCAAACTTGTAATCACCGCTTATCTCAGCGTTCCACTCGTCCTCAGAATTAAGAAAGTCCCGGACGAACGGTTGCTCTGTTGAGTCTTGCGGGAACCGATCAGAACGCTCCGCTCCATCAAACTGAAACAAGGTGGCCTGAGCGTTGAGATTACCAACATCACCATTGCCCCGGTTCCAAGTAAGGTTTGCGCTGGCACTAGGTCGCTCGCCATAATTCTGGCCATCTTCTTCACGAATTTCGATCAGATTATTGTCATTATCAAGAACAATCTCACGGCCAGTTGCGCCACCTTTGAAGGAGTCATTCTCAAGGCTGAGCGTATAGGACATGACATCCCGCTCACCGCTGATTGAAAAGCTACCATTGTAAAGATCCGGCTTCAGCCCGGTACGAAAACGTGTATTCCATTCCCAGCTACCGCTGATCTTTGAGTTATCAATAATAAAGTTTGCGACCTGTCCATTCAGTCCAGGAATACCAAGCGATGCCGCATCAATAATCTCGATACGTACGACATTACTTGCAGGTGTGCGCTGGAGGATATCCAGAGGGTCCGTCTGTTTGCCGGACACGCGTGCGCCGTTAATGAGGACGTTCGTACCACCCTGACCGAGACCGCGCCCCCCATCGCCGCGCCGGACGGAAAAACCTGGTATTTCATTCAGCATGTCGCGTGCCGTATTCGGGGCAAAGCGGTCGAAGAACTCGGGCTCGTAAACTTCCTTGCTGGCTGAAGACATACTTGTTTCTTGGGCGGGCGTCTCTTGCGCAGCCGCTAATGCAATAAATGAGGCACAGCTTGCCAAGCCTGCAAGGATTAGTTTTGTGGATGACATGTTCCCTCTCACCAGATAACTGAACTACTAAATGAATAGTATTATCTGCTGCCGACTGTTAAGTTACAAAACCTCCATAGACAATGGTTTGGCTTATAAATCCATCAGTTTGCGGATTCTTACACGAATTTCAGGAAGCAGGTCAGCTTCAAACCAAGAATTCTTCTTCAACCATGCGTTGTTACGCCATGAAGGATGCGGTAGTGGAATCATGATGGTTTGGCTTGACGATTCGGCTTCTTCAATAAAAAGTTGCCACTTCTTGACAGTATCAGTCAGGGTGCGTTCCATTTTTGAAGCAAGATGCCAGCGCTGAGCATAATTGCCTATCAGGAAAACAAGCTCCAGTTGCGGTAATAGCACCTGCATAACATCCTGACGCCAGGTTTGCGCGCAAAGGGGCGGTGGTGGCAGATCACCGCCCTTCCCTGTCGAGCTCTTGCCATCATAGCCTGGAAAGCAAAATGCCATGGGCACAATCGCCAGTCTGGCCGGGTCGTAAAACTCTTCCTCTGTCAGGTTCATCCAGTCACGCAAGCGCGCACCGGAGGGGTCATTGAAAGGCTTGCGCGTCTGGTGCGCGAGGTTACCAGGGGCTTGGCCGAAGATTCCAACTTTTGCTCCAGACCCGATCTGAAAAATCGGCCGTGCCTGCGGGATTAGTCCCTGCTCCTCACATAAAGTGCAGGAGTGTATATTACTGGTCAGCTTATTCAGAATGGTCACGCGTAGATGACGCCAATCACGGCTCCTGTCATCAGCGTGGTCAGCGTGCCAGCGACCATCGCTTTGGGTGCCAGTGCGATAATGTCCTGTCGCCTGCTCGGCACCAGGCCAGAAAGCCCGCCAATCACGATACCAAGACTGCCGATATTCGCGAACCCACAGAGGGAATAAACGAGAATTAGCTCTGTTCTGGCACTGAACACGCCTTCTTCAACAGCCGACAAACGGAAATAAGCGACCAACTCATTCAGGGCAGTTTTGATGCCCATGATCTGCCCGGCATCAAAAGCCTCTGCCCATGGAACCCCGGCGAGCCACATCAGCGGTGCAAACAACCAGCCCAGCATCCGCTCCAGCGTCAGCGGCGCGCCAGCAACATCCGGCACAAACGCATCAAGCATGATATTGATGAGCGCAGCCAGTGCGATGAACGCAAGAATAGAGATGACGATATTCGCCCAGAGCTTACCGCCCTCGGTCACCCCAGACATGAAAGCGTCCATCGAGCCCTCATACTTCAGACCGTCACCAGCGTCAGAAGCAGTAGGAACTTCGTCCCTCTCTGGTGGCACCATGATCTTGCCAAGCAATAAGGCGCCGGGAACGGAGATAATTGATGCCACAATTATATGGCCAAGGATGGAGGGGTCGATATTTTCGAGAACCGTTGTGTAGACAATGATCACAGACCCGGCGACAGTGGCATAACCCGAGGTAATGACCGTGAAAAACTCAGATCTTGTGATGCGTTCCAGATAAGCCCGGATCAGCAGAGGAGATTCTGTTTGCCCCAGAAAGACGTTTGCAGCGGCAGCCAAAGCAACAGCGCCACCAACCCCAAAGATCCGTGAAAGAGCAGCGGCAAAAGCTTTAACGATAACTTTCAGGATGCCCCAGTGCCATAGCACAGCCGACAGGGCAGAAATGAATACAACCAGTGGCAAGGCCTGGAATGTGAAGATGAACAGGTTCGGGTTTTCGCCATCTACCTCAAATGGCATCTGGTCGCTGCGCCCAATGTAGCCGAACAGGAAATCAGTGCCTTGCGCTGTAGCCTGTTGCAAGGCAATCACAACCCCGTTGAGAGAAGCAAGAACTTGCGTCGCTGGTTCAAAGCGAAGGAAAAACAGGGCAATCGTGAATTGAGCGATCAGTGCCGAAACAGCATTCAGCACAGGAAACTGCCCTTTACGCTCTGACAGTGCCCAGGCGATGCCCATGAACGCGAACAGGCCGAGCAGGCTTTGTCCACGTAATCCGAGTTCTGCTATTTCCACGTCCTGGTACCCTTTTGCAGCCCTTACAAAATTCTGCCGTCATTTTATTTCGCCAGCAATATCCGGCCGCTCCTTGCCCCGCTCCAACAGCACAGCTAAGCAACGCCAGACGCCGGAGCTACAGGAGAGCCTTCATGCTGCCAACCCCGCAGACTGACCTTAAGCCGAATACGCTGGAATATG
>JALEGM010000259.1 GCA_022763145.1 Aquisalinus sp.
GCCTGACGGGCAATACGCCCTGTTTCGAGGGTCAGCGTCCGGCCGGCCCATTCCATCGATTTACGAGTTATAGTGAACATATAGTTTTCTTTCGGTTCGACAGGTCACCGGATTGCGCCTGCCATTTGGTCGGGGACCATGCCCCGCTCGTCGTATGCTGCACCTGTTTCTTCTTGAGGGGCAGATACAAAAAAACGGACTGCCATCAGCCCGTTTTTTCTGGTGGCGTTGCTTAGCGGCGCAAGCCCAGCCGGTTGATGAGCGACTGATATCGCTCCTCATCTTTGCCCTTCACATAGTCGAGCAGGCCGCGACGCTGGGATACCAGCTTCAACAGGCCACGACGTGAATGGTTATCTTTCTTGTGCTCCTTGAAGTGACCGGTCAGGTTGTTGATGCGCTCTGAAAGGATCGCTATTTGTACTTCCGGGGAGCCCGTATCACCGTCTTTGACGGCATATTCTTTGATGAGCGCAGCTTTGCGCTCAGGGGAAATAGACATATTTTTCTCCGCGAATGCCATGAGTTTCATACTAAATACCTAGCCAGGGCATCGACCAGCCAAGCATTGGCGACGCATATGGCGGAAACACCGGCAAAAGGCAAGCGTCTGTTTTGGCCGGTCAGATCAACCTGACATGATCGTTAAATTGACAGGCCCGGATAGATGACAGACTGTCTCATCAAATCGCAAGGAGATTACCGATGAGAGTTATTGCATCCACCCTGACGGCGTTTGCCCTGTCTGTTGCCCCTGTTATGGCAGAAGAGCTGGATGTTGCGGGCGTCTGGCTCACGCAATCCGGCGGCGGCAAGGTTGAAATCACTGATTGCGGAGATGGTACACCTTGCGGGAACCTTGTCTGGGTGGACCCGGCAGAAGCGGGTCCGGGCATTGACGCCAATAACCCTGATCCGGAATTACAGGGCCGTGCCCTGGTTGGCATCCAACTCGTCTGGGGGTTTGAGCTAAGCGGCGAAACATGGCGTCGTGGCAATATCTATGATCCGGAGACCGGCAAGACCTACCGCTCCACTCTTCGCCTGAATGACGACGGCACATTGCGCGTGCAGGGCTGCCTCGGCCCGATCTGCCAAAGCCAGACATGGACGGCAACTAAGGGAGAGGGGTAGAGCTGCACGGTACTACATGACTAAATCTGACTAGCTCAAAGCGCGGAAACGATCGCCTCTGCCAGTTGGTGCGGCTGGTCCAGAGTTGGCCAGTGGCTTGCAGCTGGCAAAATAATACGTTCCAGCGGATTATCCTCCAGCCATTGAAGAGACGCTTGCGGAACATTTTCCGGGTTGTAGATGTAGGTTACCTTGTCCGCCCTCATCAATGCGTCGCCGGGAATGTATTCCTGGGAATAGCGATAGGCACCTTGCCCCAGTTCCCAAAGCGCCGAGGGATCAGCAGTTTTGATCTGTGATAAATAACGCGAGAGAATCGGATCGGCAGCAGCTTTTGCAGCAAGGCTTGGTAAGAAGTCGTTCAGAAACAATTCTGGCGATGGATAGTTGATCGCCTTGCCAGAGAAATACGCATCCGCAGCGGTCAGATTCCCTTCCAATGAGACTATGTGTGCTAGCGGAGAATTTTCCGCATTTATCGCTAGTGCTGCAATGATTGAGGCAACGGAGTGGGCGATAATGATGGTAGCGCCTTTTTTCTGGGCGGCATCGTTCAAATCATTAGCCAGTATGGCGAGTGTTGTTTCGTTTTCTAAACGCGGCGCGCCAAATCCAGGCATGTTGTACGGAATAATATCATACTGTGCGGCCAATATGGTTTCTGATAATGGGGCATACATACTGGCATTATCGCCAAAGCCAGCAATGCAAATGATCTTGGGGTGTACTGTCATGATGAGAGTATATCTGTCTTGATACGAGCCGTCACTCGCAGAACGAGCAATGTTCCTACGCGTCCAGGTTATAGTATGAGCAGCAACCACCTTCTGGCATCATAAGCTGTGATGCCAGAAGGTGCCTTTTCCACTTTCAAGCCAGCGACGCTGTTTACGCGTGCCACTCTTTTTGAGGAATGTCGGCGCCCGGTTCGTGCGCTGGAAGCAAAACTTCCGCGGTAATTCCTCATAAAGTGATACGGGCGGTTTACGATAATCCCGCGTCAGGCCTTTCAGATGGTTGCCGGTTTCAAAGGTATGCATCCAGATTTGCCGGATAGACAACTCGTCTACCAACACCTGCATAGTTGCCGTCAGCACAGTCTCGGACCAGATTTTGGTGTGCTGTATCAGATACTCTTCATAGTACTGACAGAATGTTTCTGAAGTGACAGGGCAGTCCGTATCATACCCCAGAATAACAATCTTCTCGCGTTTGCGTTGTCGCCAGCGCTTTGCACGCTGATAAGTCCGCTCGACTTCCCGCAACCAGTCATTCTGCAGCTCTTCAATCAGCGCCTCGCCTGTATCGGGATCAAGGTCGATCCGTGCCCAGGCCAATGTGTTCCGGCCGTCTTGCTGCGTATCCACAGGGTGGCAGAAATACGTGAAGTATTGCCGGTTCCCCCGATCAATGTACTGGCGGTAGAAACCATCATGCTGACCGGAAAAGTTCAACC
>JALEGM010000260.1 GCA_022763145.1 Aquisalinus sp.
ACGGTGCCAACCACCCGGTCAAGGATCACACCACCGGCAAGGTCGAAATCGTTTCCATGAACCACGGCTTCACCGTCGATGAAACCACCCTGCCCGATAATGTCGAACAGACGCACACATCCCTGTTCGATGGCAGCAACTCAGGCATCGCCCTGAAAGATGCCCCCGCCTTTTCCGTGCAGCACCACCCGGAAGCAAGCCCGGGCCCGCAAGACAGTTACTACCTCTTCCAGCGTTTTGTTGAGTTGCTCGCGAAGAGTAAGAAATAATCCTTACCCTGACCCTGTCCGGGACCAAGAACTATTCGCAACAGAACTACTGAGCCGGAAATCCAGTCAGGTACGCATCTCGCCAGAATGAGAAGATGTTAAACTCGCCATGTTTGGTCGGGTGGCAGCGTATTGGCGTCCCCTTAGGATTCCCAAACCCTGGTTCCGACGAACACTCACGCTCATAAGCGGCTTGTTCAAGATCTGACTTCGCTTCGAGCATATTCACCTGCTTCGGAAAAACCCGAAAATGCATCTGAGACTTCAACTCATCATCCAGAGCTGGCAGCATTTTCTCGATATTGGTCCACTTGCCTAATGTGCGTTGATCTGCAGAGCGCGGATCTTCGAACAACTCATCAATCCACTCCAGCAAGCTGCCCTGAGGTGGCACACCGCCAAGATAGAGCTCACGAGACTCAGCAATAGGGTGCAGGCTGAGATTATGGAATTCAATGCCCTTGGCCCGAATAGTCGGTGCAGCCAGTGTCCGGAAATCGCGGATGGTTGAAGCGCCGCCCATATAGACAACTTTCTCCCACGGCAAGTCCGGGTAGCGCCACAAGAGCTCATTCCCGACAAGCGCCCCCATGGAGTGACCATAATAATGCACTTCCACCGGTATGCGTTCACCATCAATCAGGAAGCCTCCCTCACCTTGTTCGAGTTCACAATTAAGGCGATCAAAGAACAAAGCGAAGCCACCCGTGAAACTATCACCCCCGCGCAGTCGCCCACCGGAGCGCTCAAGCGCCTGATCCTGACGAATGGATGCCTGGATAGTCAGATCTGCACAATCCCGGCCACCCTGCTGACGGAAAGACTGTACGAAACCAGCATAGGACTGTTCATCGACAAATGCGTCATAGTCTGGGTCACGCACATCCACCTCAAATGCGAGGCGCGTCCGCCGGACCATATTGTCCCAGGCCCTTGTTCCGACATCAGGTCCCAGCATGGAAGTGATAAAGCGCACAGGGAACAAGGCAGAGTATTGCAACTCCTTCTGCCCGACTCTGTACACCTGATCGTTCAGAATACGATCAAACTGACGCTCCTCTTCCGGATCAAGATCGAGATCAGTTCCAGGCGTCATAAATGGCAGCGAGAGACGCTGCGCCATGCATCGCCTCAAATCGTCCGGGTTACTGGCGTCGAAGGAGAGATTCTCACAAGCCTGCTGCAACCGATCCGTTGTCAGATAGTATTCTGTTCCTTCGCGCCGAACCACACTCTGGTTCCAGCGGATTTGCTGGTCACCGAACACTTCGGGGCTGCGGAAGATACCACCACCAATATCCCGGATGAGGCGCGATGTAATAAAGTAACTGTCACCAATCGTATCCCGACTACCTTTTCGTACGCAGCACAGACTGTCCGCGTAAGTCAGCTTGAAGTCTGAATTCCAGATCAGAAAGAGAGGCTGATAACCATCGCGCAACATCATGGGCGCCAGTGCCTCGGCGTTGCGTAATGCCCCTTCATGACTGACCATCCCGCCATGACCAAACACTAACAGCTTGAACGGCGCTTGCGCCTCGCCAGGTTTGGGCGGGTTATTGCTAGCCCATTTCTCGGCCTGCGCGCGCAAATGATAAATGACCGGATCAATCGCCTTGATCGGATCAATATTTTTACGCTCGGGAACCGTGCTGCCTTCTTCCCCATAGATCCGGCGGAACTGCCCCTGGTATCGAACCGCAATCGTCATCGGTTCAACGGAGCATCTGCGCGAGTCAGAGCCGGAACGAATAATCGGGATTTGCTGTACCTTGCCACCGGCTTGCGGATCATCAGGCCGGTTCATTTCCGGCTTACAGACATTGGTAAGTGCCCAATCTGGTGTGGCATTCATGGGCTTGCGGTCAACCGTTATGCAACCAGCCAGCAGAACTAGGCCCAATGCACCTATGATTGCTCTTGCCAACATTATATCCCCCTCTTCTCAACCTCTGGCTGTATCTCTAGCGGAAAAATTGTCAGCACGATACTGTCACAATCACCATGGCACTCTATAGTCGTTTCATGGCTGATGGCAGTAACTCAGAATACCGGATAGAGACGGTTGGCGCGATAGCAGATGTACCGCGCGATGCCTGGGATAAGCTCGCCAACCCCACTGGTCAGCCCTTCCATCCATTCGTCTCTTTTGACTTTCTGGAAGCGCTGGAGTTATCCGGGTCAGTAAGTCCCGAGAAAGGCTGGGCACCTTGCCACGTGCTCCTGGAGAAAGAACAAAAGCTGGTTGCAGCCCTGCCCCTATATTTTAAAGGGCACAGCCAGGGAGAATATATTTTCGACCATGCCTGGGCAGATGCCTATGAACGCGCTGGCGGGAATTATTATCCGAAACTTTTGTCGGCCATTCCATTCACGCCTGTGCCCGGTCAAAGGTTGCTCGCAGGAAACCCGGCTGACGCAAGCGTTCTAGCAAATGCTGCCATGCAGATTGCCGAGCGGTATAAAGTGTCATCGCTGCACCTTAATTTCACAACATCCGAGCAAACCAGCCTTTTGGAAGACTGTGGCTACCTGAAACGCATGGGTCAGCAGTTCCATTTTCAAAATCGAAACTATCAGTCTTTTGATGATTTCCTCGGCACGCTCGCCTCCCGTAAACGCAAGAACTTGCGCAAGGAAAGACAGTCAATTGGCGAAGTCGGGGTCGAGGTTGAGTGGCTGAAAGGTGACGAAATCAAGGAGTATCATCTGGATCAATTCTGGGTTTTTTATCAGGACACGGGCAACCGAAAATGGGGAACTCCTTACCTCACTAGAGTGTTTTTCCAGCTGCTCGTCGAGCGTCTGCCAGACCAGGTATTACTCATCATGGCCAAAAAAGACGGTCAGTATATTGCCGGGGCGCTGAACATAATTGGGGGTGATACGCTCTACGGCCGTTATTGGGGATGCACTCAATATGTTCCGAACCTGCATTTCGAAATATGTTACTATCAGGCCATCGACTACGCTGTTCAGCATGGGCTGCGCCGCGTCGAGGCAGGAGCACAAGGCGAGCATAAGCTGGCGCGCGGCTACGAACCTGTCGCCACTTACTCAGCACACTGGATCAGGGATCAAGGTTTCCGGGATGCGGTTGCGCGTTATCTCGTCAGCGAGCGTGAGCACGTTGAAGGCGATATTGAGCTCCTGAATAGTTATACCCCCTTTCGAAAAGGGTGATATACTGTCTCCCATGAAAACAATCGCAACATTCCTGAACCCGGAAGAGGCAAAAGTCGCACGAAGCTTTCTGGTCGCAAATGGCATTTCAGCTTCTATCGCCGGAGAAGAAAGTTTGTCGGTCATGCCTCATATCGGCATGGGGGCAAAAAGTTATCAGCTCATGGTGGAAGACGCAGATGAACTGACAGCAAAAAGATTGCTAGCAGAAGTAGAAGATGAATACGCCCGGACAGATGACGATGAGCCAGCACGAGGCAACAGTGACAGAAAACACATGTTTCTCTGGCTCGCGGTAGCAGCATCCATTTTTGTCATTTTTGTGGGTAATAGCTATTCACAAGAAATTTTTCAGGCGCCCGTTTCGACGTCGGACTACATTGCCTGCTGGTTTAGAAGCCTATTCTAGAGGAAGTTATGCAGATACCCGCCTATGACCCGGAAAATATTTTTGCAAAGATCATCCGTGGCGAAATTCCTAATACGACTGTTTACGAAGACGACGATGTCCTTTCCTTCATGGATCTGTTCCCGCAATCCGAGGGACATACACTGGTTATCCCGAAGAACGTGCAAGCCGTCAATTTTCTGGACATAGATGCTGAAACTCTCGGAGTATTAATCCAACGAACACAGATGATTGCAAAGGCAGTAAATCAAGCACTGGATCCGGAAGGTATCCGTATTGTTCAGTTCAATGGCGAAGCTGCCGGACAAACTGTTTTTCACCTGCATTTCCACATCATTCCCATGTGGCAAACCAG